>JAAURD010000112.1 GCA_012034075.1 Chloroflexaceae bacterium
GAACCGTCAGCTGGAGCAGGCGCTCAGCGGTCCTGGCGTTGCCTGCGCATCAGATGCGGACCTGGCGCTACCCGTCTAACTCAAATCCGAAAAGAGGTCATCGTCATCATCCCAATGGCTCGCCGACGCAAAAATGATTATATCGCTATCATCATAGGTCGTTGCCGTTTCGGCCATCGCCACCGGGCGGTCAAATCCCTGCTCACAGGCCGTGCAAATCAGCCCCTGCGGCGTCACCGAAAGATGTTCATCACAAAAAGGCAGGTCACACTGCTGGCAACGGCCAAGGGCGGGCTTCTCGCATCGATGGGGCACAAGAAACCCAATAATCATACTGCAGCGGGTGATGCCACTGCTCGACTGACTGGCGTCCGATGCTGGCGTTGCCCTGGTCTCGCTCAGAGGCGAACCACACGCCACGCAAAAGCGTGCTCCCACGCGGTTCGGCTGACCACATGCGGGACAGCTGATCTCGTTCGATGCTGGTTCTGGCATATCGCTCATCAATCAATGCTCCCTGCACATCATTTCATCGCATGACTATGCATATAGCGCTGCTTACCGAAACGTATCCGCCTGATGTTGGTGGTCTGGCCGTATCGGCTGCACGGCTGGCGCGGCTCCTGTCAGAAGCGGGTATCACTGTGCATGTGATGACCCTGGATGCAACGCGGCGGAGAGGCTCGTCGCCGCAATCCGTCACCGACACGCTGATCATGCATCGTCTCGCACCCCGGCGGCGGCAGGATGATACCCTGACCGACTGGTTCGACTACCTCGTCACCTGCCATCAGCAGACCCCGTTTGATCTGCTGCACGCCTATTTTATCACGCAAGCCGGGTTTGTCGCTACCTATGCTGGACGCTATCTGGGTCGGCCGGTCGTGGTCAGTGCGCGGGGCAACGATCTGGAGCGTGCCGTGTTTGACCCGGCCAGAGCAGCGCATGTGCTGTATGCCCTGGCGCATGCCAGCGCGATCACCGCCAATGCCCGTAGCCTGGTGCGCAAGGCGCAGGCCCTGGCGCCCGGTCGCGCCGTCACGCTCATCCCCAATGGGGTTGATAGTAGCCACTTTACGCCAGCTGCCGCCAGGCGCACGTTGTGGCCGGATCCTAGCCTGGCCGGGCGCTCGATCCTGGGCTTTGTGGGTGAGGCTCGTGCCAAAAAGGGCCTGGCGGTCTTGCTGCTGGCCTATCAGCAGGTGGCGCAGCAACGTCCGGTCGCCCTGGTGCTGCTGGGTGGCGTGCGGGCTGGCGCCGATCAGGAGCTGCTCAACGTCTTTCGCCAGCAACACCCACAGCTGCCGCTGCTGGTGCTGCCAGCGGTGAGCCATGCCGACCTGCCCGACTACTACCGCCAGCTTGATCTGCTGGTGCTGCCATCGTTGCGTGATGGCCTGCCCAATGCCCTGCTCGAAGGCATGGCCTGTGGCTGCGCCATCGTTGCTTCAGCCGTCGGCGGCATCCCCGATGCGCTGCACGATGGGGTGCATGGCCGGCTGGTTGCCCCCGGTAACGTGGATGCGCTGGCAGCTGCGATCATCGAGCTGCTGGATGACCATGAGCTACGCCACTACCTGGGGCAGCAAGCGCGGAGCCATGTTGAACAACTGTTCACCGAACAACAGGAACGCGACGCCAATGTGCAGCTCTATACCCGGCTGCTCACCGTTCAGACATAAAACGCCACCATATTTCATCGCAACTCACCGTTTGTTGTGTAAAGAACCATGTACAATAAAAAGCAGAACACATGGGATCGAAACGGAAGGTTACATGAGGTATCTTGATGGAGAATCTAGATGATCTGGAATATCGACTGCGCAACCTCTTGCGTGAATGGGGCAGCGACGTTGCACGCATGGCTTTTGAGCATGCTACCGCAACCCTGCACATTGCGGAGCGCAACCGCATTGAAGCACGCATCTTTGGTGACGTGCCAGTCAGTTCTGCGGCCGGGGCCGGATCACTGGCCGCACCATCGGTGTTGTCTGGCAATGGGCATGGTCAGCATAGCCAGCTCATCAGCAACGATGATATCTACCAGCAGTATGAAGCGGGCGTCAAGCATTTATTGCACTTGATCGACCGTGAGCACCAGCACTACTACGATTTGCTGATCTATCAGCAACGCTTGCACGAAAACCTGAGCCGTGCCCGACGTTATGGGCATGACCCGACTTTGCGTGCCGAACGGGCGGAGATCCTGGCGTATCTCAATGAAATGGCGATAGCGATTGCCGGTTATAGCTTTCAAGAGGTGCATCAACGGCTGGCGACATCTGACACCAGCAACCATGGCGTATCGCTCCAGCTGGTGCAGGGGTTTTTTGGCACAGGCGGCATCCCCAACGGCAAGGCCCTGATCGATAGCTATCTTGAAGTGCTGATTGAGCGCTATGGCGCCGTGCGCTTTGGGCGCTTGCTGGCCGCCTCAGCCAGCGAACCGCGCGGGACCGAACGTGCCGGCCCTGGCGCTGCAGCAGGTGTATGTCTCACTCACCACTGGCAACGATATACCGGGTGAGCGCTTTGTGATTGATGCCGATACGCTGCTGGCCGAACTCGAGGCGGGCGACCCGGAGCAGGTACCAGCCGAAGCGGTGCGTCTTGCAAGCGTTGGAGCGCAAAGCGGCACTGCCGATCAGCAGCAGCAGACTGGTGTGGGTCTGGAGCGAAACGGCATCGTCCCTTCCAGTTATCAGCAGCTAGCGCGGCAGGCATTGCCCGCCCAGCTGTCGGGCTGCTGGTATCGTCCGGAGCTGGTGATTGAGGCGATTGCCAATTGCTCGCGGCTGGTGCTGCTGGGGGCGCCCGGCTCAGGCAAAACCACTATCTTGCACTATCTGGTGGTTACGCTGGCCCAGCGTCTGCTGCAGCGTGACCAGTCGGATGCCTCCGCGGTGTGGCGTCACCATGTCGATCAGCTGCTGCAACCGGGCATCCCTATTCCGATCTTCTGCTCGCTGGGGCGCGTGGCCGCGCAGTTTGGGCACGACCCCTCAGCCGATATCCATACGCTGCTGGTGACGCTCTTAAGCAGTGTTGTCGAAACGACCCGCTGGGTGGTGCCCAGCACGACGGTGCTGCTGGCCTGGCGTCAGGGCCATGTCATCCTCTGCTTTGATGGCCTGGATGACGTGTCCAATGTGCTGGTGGAAACGAGCCGCGGCTTGCTTAGCCCACGCCAACGTATGGTCAAGGCGCTCGATCAGCTGAGCGACCAGGTGGGGCGTTCGCGTATGGTCGTCACCTGTCGTACGCCAGCCTACCACCAGTATGCCTCGGCTCGGCTAAGCGATACCTGGCGCATACGGACGATTCAGCCGCTGCATATGGGTCAGGTACGCCAGTTTATCACTACCTGGCACCAGAACGTCAGCCAGCTGCCGCAAAGCCCCTGGACGCCCGATGCGGCACAGGCACGCGCACGCGACCTGCTGCGCACGCTGGAGCATCTGCCGGGCCTGCGTGAGTTGACCACCTCGCCATTGCTGTTGACCATGCTGGTGCTGCTGGATTATCATGCGCGTGAATGCACCGCCGCCCGCGTTGATATGTACGAGGAGCTGGTGCAATTGCTGCTTGAGCGCTGGCACCTGATCCGTACGACGCGCCACGAACAGCAAGCCCAGCCCACCAGCGATCGGCACGGTCTGGAGCAGATAAACCGCAGCAATCTGCGCTCTATTATCCACGAGATTGCCTTTGAGGCGCATCGCAGTACATCGAGCGGGCCAGGGGGCCTGTCGGTGGCCGCTATGCGCCAGCGGATTGACCATTTTTTGCCCGGCAGATCAATTCAGCGGCACCTGGGCGGGTGCCCCGTTCGCAGTATGTGGCGATGAGCGATGAACTGGTACGCTTGCTCTTTGAAGATGCCGGGCTCATCCAGGCGCATATTGATGGCGGCTATATCTGGCAGCATATGACGCTCGAAGAGTATCTGGCGGCGTGTTATCTGACCGAGCAGAAAGAGATCGCCCTGATGTATCAATGCTGGCAGCAGGATCACGACCGCTGGTATCATGTCATTCTGCTGGTGATGGGCTGCCTGCTGCGCCAGAACGATGTCGGTAGCGCCGGCTACTGGCTTTCGCTGTTGGTATCGAACCATTGCGGCACGGCAATCAAGACCACACGTCAGCAACAGCAAGATGCCTTTTGTGCCGCCGTATGCTATAGCGAGCTGGGTGGCCGGCGCGTGTTTGCCAGCCATCCCTATGATGTGATTACCTTTGAGCAGGATTTGCGCAACCAGCTGGTCGATCTGTTGGAGCGTCCTGACTCATCGATGACGCTGACACGCCGTCTGGAGGCTGCCACCGCGCTTGCCCGTCTGCATGACCCGCGCTATCCGGTGAGTCTCTCGGCCTGGGCCACCGAAAGTGCGTCGCGTTTGCCACCGTCGGAACCCACCCCACCGAGCCAGCACCTGCTGTTACCAGGCACAGATCAGCCACAACGCTACTGGTGCCTGGTGCCTGGTGGCAGCTATGTTCTGGGTGGCTGGGGATGCCGATAGTCCAGCCGCAACCGTCACGCTTGCGCCGTTCTGGATCAGTCGCTTTCCGATTACGATTCAGCAGTTCGCCCCATTTGTTGCGGTGGGGTATAGCGAATCGGCTGCTTGCTGGTGGACGCCCCAGGGCGACCACTGGCGCAAGACGCAGCAACGCGATGAACCCTGGGGCTGGATTGACCAGAGCACGCGATTGGCAAACACCCCGGTGGTGGGCGTCACCTGGTACGAAGCTACGGCCTGGGCGGCCTGGTTGACCGCCCAGCTGGCCGAGGTCTTGCCCGCTGGGTATGTCATTCGTCTCCCCACCGAAGCGGAGTGGGAAGCCGCCACCACTGCGCCGGACGGCACAGCCCAGCGCTACCCCTGGGGCGATACCGCGCCCACCTCGGACCATGCCCTGTATGACGAGAGCGGGGTTGAACAGGCCATGCCGGTGGGCTGCTGTGTGGCTGGCCGAACCGCCTGCGGTGCGCTGGATATGGCCGGCAATGTCTGGGAGTGGATCGGTAGCCGGCTGGAGCACTACCCGCACCTGAGCGCTCAGCCCGCCGCAGATATGGATATTGGCAAAGCGCATGTACCACTGCGAGGCGGCGCCTATTGGAATGATGCCCGCTCAATGGCAACCGGTGTGCGCTCACGCGACTACCCCGACCGCAGCGCATCCTTCCACGATCTGGGCTTTCGGGTGGTGCTTGGCCCCAGGGAGACGCTTGATAATGGATAGTTGCGACGCGGCGCTGGCGCGGCGGCGCCAATGGCTCAAGCCCCAGGCTGAATGTGTGGGTACAGGGCCTTGCTTCCATGTGCGTGATTTAGCTCGACCATTTATGGTCGAGCGATGGAGTGGGCAATGCGCTGGCGTGGCCGCCTGGGTGGAGCAACACATCCATGAATGATTTTTTTCATGAGTGGTGTATACACGTTGTGTCTTTCGTAGTTTTTCTCACCACAAAGTTCATAAATCGAATAAACGCGACATAAAAGGATGCCAGTGCTTCGTGTCCTTCGTGTCCTTTGTGGTGAGTCTTGTTCCCACAAAGCGCACCAGGGCAACACAAAGGGCCGCCAGTCCTTCGTTCCATTTTTGTGGGCTTCGTGGTTTTCTCACCACAAAGCCACCAGTCCTTTGTGGTGAGTCTTGTTTCCCACAAAGCGCACAAAACGCACCAGGGTAACACAAAGCGGCGCCTGGGGCGGCCAGCCCCAGGCTTAATGTGTGGGTACAAGGCCGGTCATACCAAATTCAGATCACTGGTATACGCTTCGATCAGGACACGTAGGGGCGTCAGCGTGCTGCGCCCGAACGCGCTTTGCGTGCCTGCATCGTCTACTCTCTCCCCTTGTGGGAGAGGGACCGGGGGTGAGGGACAATGGATAATGGTCAATTGATATCCAACGCTCCACACCAGCGAGCTCAAACAGCTAAAGCCCCCATGAGAGACCCGAATCCGGGTCGATATGGAGATCGCGGGTCATCTGACGTGGGGTGTCCAGATAGATGCCGCCGCGCTGATCGGTCAGCACATTGGCAACCCACAGTTCAAAGCCACCCTTGCCCGGTGGGATAGCCAGAAATGCGAGATATGCGCCATCGGGCGAGAAGACCGGCGCTCTGGCCCAGCCATGCGTCGTGAGCCGCTGTGGTTCTGGTTCGCTCGCCGTCGCTGCTGCTTCGTCTACCATTCCCGGTAACAGCCAGATATCGGTGGTATTATCAACGCGGGCGGCAAAGGCCATCCATGCGCCATCGGGCGAGAAGGCCGGGTCATAGCTGCGTGGTGGCACCCCAGGGAAGAGCTGACTCAATCCCGTCGCCAGATCGAGCCAGTAGATTTGCTGCTCGTCAACATGCAGGCTGGCACGGGTAAACGCCAGTCCCAGGCCATCGGGATGATAGGCCAGCGAGCCAATCTGGCCCTCTTCATCCAGGTAGAGGAGGTTCATGTTGGTGGCATCGGGCGACATGGTATAGAGCGCCAGGTTGTATTCGGCGGCGGGTGAGCCGACTGGCGGTGCATATTGCGAAACGACGACGATCTCATTGCCATCGGGCGACCAGGTGGGATACCAGGCCCACAGCGTATCATAGATACGTTCAAAACTTTGCAGCGGCAGGCTTGAGCCGTTGGCGGTTAATTGCGCCAGGTCCTGACCGTTGGCATCCGCCAGATACACATCGCTAAAGCTCTGGCCACGCCGCACATACACAAGCATACTGCCATCCGGTGACCAGCGCGGTTGCCAGGCATCGCCGCTGGGCAGCAGGGCCTGGAGTTGTTCCTGTTGCACCTGCCAGATGGTGCCCTCCTGTGCAAAGAGAATACGCCCTGGCAACGCTTTCGGTGGTTCGTCCTGCGCCGATGGTGGGCTGGTGGGCAGGGCCACCATTTCTGGTGTTTCGTCCTGGGCATTGGGTGGTGGTGTATCCGTGCTGGTCTCGCCCGAGCCACAGGCGCTCAGGGTTATGATCAGGCAGAGAATGACACACCATGGATACAGCGATTTCATAGCTGTCCGATTGCTCCTTCCTTTCGGTACTTATAGTATAATGGTAGCTGCATATGATCATATCAGACAAAAGGGTCAGGCGGTGATAGTATGCCTATGGCATTGATTCTTCATGGCGGTGCTGGTCGCATTCCAGATAAAGACGTTGAAGCAACCCGAGCAGGTTGCATAGAGGCACTGCAAGCTGGCTGGGTTCAGCTGGAACGGTATGAATCGGTATCGGCAGTGGCGGCGTGTGAGGCGACCGTCAGTGTGCTCGAAGATCATCCGGTATTTAATGCGGGCATCGGCTCGGTGCTGAATGCCGAAGGCGCGGTGGAACTGGATGCCGCAATGATGGATGGTCGCACGCTGGCCTATGGTGGCGTTGGGGCCGTGCGCAATGTGCGCAACCCGATTCGCCTGGCGCGTCAGGTGTTGCAAGGACCAGCCACGCTGCTGGTTGGTACGGGTGCTGAACAGTTTGGTATGCACCATGGGAGTATGCCATGCGATCCGGCCGAACTGATCCACGAAGGGCGCCTGGAACAGTGGCAGCGTCACCGCGATCGTATCTTGCAGCGTCTGGTGGGCGACGCGCAAGCGGGAGCTGCCAGCGATGCTGCCGACGAAGCCGGCAGCCACGATACGGTCGGGGCGATTGCGCTGGACCATGCCGGCGAACTGGTCGCAGCCAACTCGACTGGGGGCATGCTCTGCAAATTGCCGGGCCGAGTCGGTGATACGCCGATGATTGGTTGTGGGCTGTATGCTGATGCTTCCGTCGGGGCCTGTGTTTGCACCGGCTGGGGCGAGTCGATTGCGCGTTTGGCGATGGCCCGACGGGCGGTTGAGATGCTGGAGCATGGGTATTCACCACAAAAAGCGGCCGAGTTTGTTGTTGCCCAATTATCGCGCCGTATCTCCGGTGGACGCGGCGGCTGCATTATCCTGGATCCGCTGGGCCGTGTCGGGCTTGCCTGGAGCACGCCGCGAATGGCCTATGCCTATCGTATCGAAGGCCAACCCATGGTCTGTGGGCTTTCATCTCCCTGACCAATACGGCTTGCCACAGGGAGCGTAAACGAAAACGTGCTGCCTTCGTCAAGCACGCTTTCGACCCAGATACGGCCACCGTGCAACTCAACCAGACCACGTGCAATACTTAAACCCAGCCCGGTGCCCCCAATCGGGCGGGTATTGCTATTATCGACGCGATAAAACCGCTCCCAGATAGACGGAACATCTTCGGCAGCAATGCCAATCCCCTGATCGCGCACAGCGACGATCAGCCAGCGCCCCGGCGGATGCTCCGGCGGTAAGCGCAACGGCTCATGCACGCTCAGTTCTATTTCGCCGCCGCCAGGGCTATATTTCATCGCATTGGTCAGCAAGTTAAAGAGCACCTGCTTAATCTTATCACGGTCGATCAAGACCGGCGGAATCTGATCATGCATACGGATAAGCAAGCGGTGTCGTTCGAGATTGGCTAACTGGCTGGTTAACTCGCTGATGACCTGGCGCAGCGAGATGACCCAGCGATTGAGCTTGATGTTGCCCGTCTCCAGACGCGAGCTATCCAGCATATCATCCACCAGTTTCGAGAGATGATTGGCCTGCTCATAGGTCGTCTGAAGAAACTGCTTCTGCTCTGAAGGTGAAAAATCACGTGCCAGCAGCAGCTCGGTATAGCCCAGAATAGAGGTTAATGGTGTGCGCAACTCATGCGAGATAACGGAAACAAACTCGTTTTTCAATCGATCCATCTCACGTTCGTGAGTAATATCATGCACTACCCAGAAACGACCATCGACACTACCCAGGCTATCGCGCAACGGTGATGCTCCAATGCGGACCTTCTGGTGCGGGTTCTGCAGCGATATACTGAGCATATGCTCTTCATCTGCCGCGTTCAAGCCCTGCTGATAAAAGTCAGCCAGTGCATCTGGATGGGCAAGCGCGGTGCCAGCAGGGCCAGCAAATCATCGAGCCGCTGGACGGCCTGTGTGGCGGTGTCGCCATTGAGCCGCCAGATATGCAGCCAGGCCGGGTTGGCCTGTAAGAGCACCCCCTGGCGATCAAACAGCGCCAGACCGGTGGGCAAATCCGTGAGCATCTGTTCCAGGCGGTTACGGGCTTCCTCCTGCTGGTGGTACCACAACACGCGCTTCAAGGGTCTGCTGGCCTGCTGGCACAGCGCATGCATCAGGCGCAACTCCGGCTCACCAAACGCTGCCGAACGTGGGCTATGCAACAGCATCACTGCCAGTGACCGATCATCGTGCTGGATCGGTGCAGCCAGCTCGGCCGCAGATGGTGCGAGAGGGGCGTTTGCCCGGTCTCGGTGGTGACATCACGCACGAGCAAGGCCCGCCCCGATTGGACTGCTCGGCCGGCCAGGCCGGTCTGCCAGCTCCAGCGTACTGGCTGTCTGGTCTCCGGATCAGTTGCAAAGGTCTCGGCTGGATAGCCCTGATGCACTGCCAACACCAGTTCGGCCCGCTCGTGATCGACCAGACAGATAGCGCCGGCCTCGGCTGCGGTTGCCTGGAGTCCCCATTCTAGCAGAAGCTGCAACAGTTCTGGCAGGCGCAATGGCTCATCGAGCTGGTTCGTCCAGGCTTGCGGCAGGTTCACAGCCGGCGCCGCTGTTTCGGCACTGAGCATGGCTGGCGCCGGCAGGAGCGCAGCAGCATATTGCTGTTCACCTTCATGCGCTATGGCGGTTGCCAGCTGGGTTGCCAGCACGGACAGGACCTGCTGCAATGCTGGCTCAAAGCGCATTGTCCGGTCTGCCCGCAACTCCAGCACCCCCCACAAGCGTTCATCCCAGATAATCGGCACGCCGCAATAGGGAAGCCCCGTCCTGCGTGCCAGTGCCGTCGAATCGGCATGGTCGCTGTCATTCGCCTCGGCTGGAGCTTCCCGCTCGTCATACGTAAACCGCCCCTGGACTGCTACCTGTCGCATCAGACGGTCATCCCATGGTGCTGCCGCTGGCGTATGCGAGAGATAGTGCTGGCGCCGGCTGCCCGGTTGGGCCGATTGGAACCAGCACGTGAGCCGACCATCCTGATACGGGAGATGCTGGTGTAAGATCTCAAAAACCATCTGCACCCGCAGAGCAAAGGGTTGCTGTTCATGCAAGGTACGGGTCAATTGATGTAAGAGACCGAGCATGTCGGCTGACCTGGGTAACGGCGCTACCATGACAGATTCTTCCTCTTTGGGATGCGCGGATAGCACCCGGCACACCTGAGCGTTTGAGCGTTTGAGCGTTTGAGCGTTTGAGCGCTGGGGCGCTGCAACGCTCCCCCATCGCTATTCTAACACGAATACCGTCATACGATGCGAGCAGCCGTGGTAGGCTGCCTTCGGTTGTATGCCAATCTTGGAAAGCCATGTTGGCATACGGCGTTTGCCGTGCTATACTATGATTGACATTATCTCATTGGTATAAAACCGGGTGAGGCATCATTCGTGAAGACTGATCCATCGGCACTGCTAGAAGAAGCCCATACGATTGTTGATGACTTGCTGCAACGCCTGCGAACGATGATCGCCGAAGCGCAACAGCGGAGCGAACAACTGACCATTGAGCTACGCCAGGCGCAACGTACACTCGACGAGGTTGTGATGCAACATCAATTTGCCAATCAACGTCAATTCGCCTCGGCATCGGCGCTGGCTGCCCGTGAAAAGGAAGCTCGCGCAGTGCATCAGGCGCTTTCGCAAGAATCGGCTACGTTGCAACGTTCATTGAAACAACTGGATCAACTGATGCGCCAGATTGATATGAGCAGCTCTAGTCTGCTGGATGCCAGTACCCACGGCGCATCCGATCCCTGGGCACTGGCGTTGCGGTCGCAGGTCATTTTGGGCCGTGAAGAGGAACGGGTACGGCTCGCACGTGAAGTTCATGATGGACCGGCCCAGGTGATGGCCAATACCTTGATGGGGTTGGAACAGGGCCGCACTATGATGCAAGATCAGCAGCTGGACACGCTGGGGCAATTGTTGGATCGCCTCTCGAATGCCACCCGCGAAGGTCTGCGCGAAATGCGTCAGTTTATCGCCGACCTGCGGCCAGGTCGGCTCGAAGAGCATGGTTTAGTTTTTGCATTGCAAGAATATCTCCGGCGTTACCAGGAAATCTACCCAACCAGAGTCTCTTTTGAGACGGATACGATTCCACGGCTGTCGAATGAAGTCGAGATTGTGTTGTATCGTATTGTGCAGGAGTCGTTACAAAATGCCCATAAGCATGCACGCGGAGCACCCGTGCATGTCACATTATCGCTGCGCCCCGATCAGCTCTCGTTGAGCATTCGAGATGAGGGACCTGGGTTTGATGCTCGCGAAGTTGCCCGGCGGGCCGGCCGCGAAAGCTGGGGATTGACCAGTATGCGTGAGCGAGCCGAAATGATTGGCGCCAAATATGTTGTTTCGTCGCGCCCCGGTGCTGGTACCGAGGTATCTGTACGATTGCCACTCTCTGAGATGCCGTTTGCAAAACACTCATTTGGAGCTTCCTTCTAGCTCTTCATAAGAGCTAGAAGGTGTGTTATAATGCACTCTATGACCACTTACACGATACGGTAGGGTGCGGAGCGGGTTGGGTTGTCGGTGAAGACCCTTCAGCGGTGGGATGGGCCTGGCTAAAAACAACCAGATGTGGGCCAGATCAAGCATTTGATGACCTGCGGCAAGCGGTCGCTCACTCCTTCAACGACATCAAAAAGCGCAAGAACGGGAGGCGCCGCAAAGATGGCAAGCGGGTGGGGGCGTCGCGCGAAAGTCGCGTAAGCGGGGCCATGGCTCATTCTTCCTGTCCAACGACCAATTCACCGTTGATGGGCACTGGATACGTGTTCCAAAACCTGGCTGGGTGAATATGACCGAGCTGCTGCGCTTTGACGGCAAGATCATGAGTACACGCATCAGCGAACGGGAGGAGACGATGCCAGAGAGTATCCATGGGCAATTGCCCGAACCGGAGCGACAGATACCGGATCGGGTGTTAGGGGTAGACCTGGGCATCACATCATAGGCAGTGGATAGCGACGGCGACATGCTGCCAAAAACAGCTTGCTGCGGCGCCCCGGAAACTGCGCCGCGTGAACCGGGCACAAGGCCAGATGTAAACTGGCACGGCTTCATATGAGCACTGAGAACCTGTGGACAGATGCCATTCATACCATGATAACGTGTCCTGGAAAGGCTCAATGTAGCAGGGAAGCGGAAGAATCGGCGGTTGTCCCGCGCCATTGCAGATGCATCGTTCAGCGAAATCGTTCGGCAACTGGGATACAAGGCGCAGCAGGTGGTGCGGCTCGACTCGTTCTCCCCGTCCAGCAAGACATGTACCGAGTGTGGGCACATCAACACAGACCTGACGCTGGCAAACCGGGTGTGGACGTCTCCCGCCTGCGGCATGGTGCTGGACCGGGATGGAAACGCGGTCCGGAATAGGCGAGACGAGCGAATGCGGCCTGTCAGTGCGGCTACGTCGGGACGCAAAACGCGCCTGTGGACTGCATGGAAGACCCGCTTGAGAGCGCAGTGCAGGATGAAGCAGGCATTTCACATGTAATCAAGGCGTACTTTCGAGTACATTTGAACCGAGAGAAAGGAGCAGGATACCCATATGGCGATGCCAACAGTGGAAACGCGCGAATCAGGCAAGCAACCACCCTCAACCAACCGACGCTGGCTGCTCATCGGGGGGCTGGCGCTGGTGACGTTGCTGGCTATCGGCATTCTCAGCATCAACGCAGGCGGCAGCAGTATCAACAGTGGCAGCGTGCTGGTGCTAGCGCTACCGGCCTTTCTCGCGGGGATGTTTAGCTTGCTGTCACCCTGTACGTTGCCGATTTTGCCGGCCTATTTTGCCTTTACGGCGCAGGCTCAGAAAAAATCGGTGGTGCTGATGACGGTCTTCTTTTTCCTGGGCCTGGCAACCACGATGACGATCATCATTGGTGGCGTGACCGCCCTGGGTGGCTTGCTCTCGCAGGAGCGCCATCTGCTGACGGTGATTGGCGGGCTGGTGATTATTGGCTTTGGCGTGATGAGTGTGCTGGGCAAGGGCTTTGCCGGCTTGCAGATGCAGGACCGGCCAGTGGCGACGGTGACCGGTTCCTATCTCTACGGTGCCACCTTTGCGCTTGGTCTGACGCCATGTGTCGGGCCTATTCTGGGCGCGTTGCTGACGCTGGTGATTACGACCAATAATCTGGCTGTGATCCAGGGCATGCTGTTGGCGGTGATTTATGCGCTGGGCATGAGTGCGCCGCTGATTCTGCTGGCGACGGCGTTTCATCGGCTCGATAAAAACGCGCGCTTCTGGAAGTTCCTGCGCGGCAAGGCGTTTGATCTGAAGATTGGCCCATGGACGTTTTATATGCATACGACCAGCGTTATCAGCGGGGTGCTGCTGATTGCGATGGGCGTGCTGCTTGCCAGCGGTCAGCTTGAGGCGATGACCGCGATGGCCCAGAACAACCCCATCGCTCTCTGGCTGACGGACCTGGAGTACCATTGACCAGCCTGTTTGGGTTGTAAGCTGCACCATTGGAGCGGTTGCGCGGCTGCAAGCCGCGCCTACGATCATTTGCGCGGCTGACAGCACGCACGTATGTCTGATACTGAATCAGTCTATCGCGTATCGATGAACGCCATCTGGCTGAGGGGCATGCAGCCGGGACGTCCGCGCTTCATTGCGTCTTCGGTTGTTGGTGTGTTGTTATCGTTTTACATATTGCATTGCACCATCTACGTGTCCACTGTGGATCAGGAGTGCGGCGGCAAGCTGTGCCTACGCGGTGATGGAACAACCAACCGCGAGCTGATTGCTCGATTAGCGCCGTGCATTGCGTTTCTGCTGCCGTTTCTGCTGCTTGCGTCGTTCGCGGCGGTTGCTGGGGCGTTGCTCCGGTTCGGGCATACTCCGTGTACCAGGCGCTGCTGTGTCATGGGGCGCACGGTCGCCCGTGGCGGGCGTTGCATCGAGCAGCGCTACTGGATCATGCGTGGGTATCTCGACCGA
>JAAURD010000002.1 GCA_012034075.1 Chloroflexaceae bacterium
TGACCCTGGCCCGAGTTGCTATGGCCCAGGAACGGTATGCGCAGGCGCTGGACATCCTGCACCCATTGCAGCAGGCCGCTGCGCAAGGGCAGCGGCAGCACAGCCTGATCGGTATTGCGGTGCTGCAGGCGCTGGCGCGGCAGCAGCAGGGTCAGACCACGCAGGCCCTGACGGCGTGCTGGATGCATTAGAGCGGGCTGAACCCGCCAATTATGTGCGAACTTTTGTCGATGAGGGCCAGCCGATGAAGACGCTGCTGGCGGCGTTGCGGCGGCGCCCAGCAGAGATTGCACCGCCGGATGCGACCCTCCAGGCGTATATCGATCGGTTGCAGGCGCTGCTTGAGGATCAGCAGGCGCTGGCAAGCAACTGGCCGCCCCAATGGAGTGCGCACCTGGAGGGCATGCAGCCGTGGGTGGAACCCCTGACGCGGCGTGAACGCGAGGTGCTGCGCCTGATTGCGGCGGGGCTCTCCAACCAGGAGATTGCGCGGCAGCTGGTGATTGTTGAGGGCACGGTGAAGGTGCATATCAAGCGGATTTATGGCAAGCTGGGGGTGAGTAATCGCACACAGGCGGTGGCGCGGGCGCGGCAGGTGGGCTTGTTGTGATGGCGATGGATAATGGATAATCGATAATGGGCACTGATATCAACGTCTCATATCGATGAACGCCATTTGGTATGATACACGGAACTTTTGTACCTGCGGGCTGGATGTGCTTGTGGGCTTCTCGCATGAATGGATATACCCAAACCGCCCTTCCCCAATTTCAAAAAAATCGATCGCGCCTTCGGCGCGATGGAGTCGTATGCAAAGCATCGTTTCAGGATTGATACATCACCCCAGAGCAATCAGGATTCAGGATTCAGGATTCAGAAACCAGAACTCAGAAACCAGAAGCCAGAAGACAATTATGATATGACCACAAGAAAGCACCCAGGACGGAAACCCCTGCCGAAGTTCCTGAAGTCGCCGTCGTACCCGTCGCGCCCACCAGAGCCCATATGTGATATCCCATCATGCCAAGAGAAACCTTTTACTCGCATACCATCACCCGGCTCAATCTCATCCACTACCTCTAGATCATCATCGTGATCATATCGCGTCGCTGTCCACTCCCACACATTGCCCAGCATCTCATGTGCCCCACATGCCGCCACACCCTGCGGAAAGCAGCCAATTGGTGCAGTCACGCCCAGGCCGGTCTCTTTGCCATTGACCCGCTCGCCATCAGGCGGCGGCTCATTGCCCCAGGGGTAGCGCCACTTCTCCGTGCCACGCGCGGCCCGTTCCCACTCCAGCGCGGTGGGCAGGCGAATCGCTTCGTTGCGGGCAACCAGCCAGCGTTCTGCCCTGATGCGTCAGCCAGCGGCAGTAGGCCACCGCCTCATCCCAACTGACGAAGACGGCGGGCTGCAGCGGGTTGCCAAACTGCGGGTAACGTTCGATGAGACCGGGGTAGAGCTTGTCTAGCTCTCGCCCTTGCTCTTGAGGTTGCACTAGCCCTTGCGTCCATTGCCAGCCATTGTCCGTCCACCAGCGCCGATCGCTATAGCCACCGTCCGCCACAAAACGGGCAAACTCGGCGTTGGTGGTGGGGTAACGCGCAATCTTAAAATCATGGAGTAGCTCTTTCTGCTCAAGCGCATCTTCGTTCTCGCCATACCAGAAGCGACCGGCCTCGACCGGGCACCAGTACTGCGCCAACTGCGTGCGCCATTGCTCATCTCCCTGGTGGTTGGGCAGCCCCACCTGTGCCAGCGGCAAGCGGGCATCGGCCATGGGTAGGCGGGCGTCGCGCTGGATGACATCACGCAGCCGGCCATAGCTCAGCAAGCCCAGCACCCGCGCGCATCCGCTCGCAGGCTGGCGGGTGCATCCGGCGGCTGGCCCTCCTGGGTCGCAATCTGCAGCAGGGCATCGCGGGTTTGCGTCCAGAGGCCGCCAGGTTCAATCAGCTGCCTCTTATGGGTGCGGGCTCGCTCGTGGCCAATCACCAGCAATGCCTCACCGGCCAGCACCTGCTGGCTGGCACTGCCCTGCAACAACGCCTGGGCCAGCTTCAGCGGTGGCCCAACCATGCCGTCATTGAACACCTGAAACCCCACCATCAGCAGCAACGCTTTCTGCCAGTGCGGCTGCTGCGACCGTTCCAGGGCCAGGTCCTGATACTCCTCGTCGCGGCTCCTGAGATAATAGCCGGCCAGAAACTCTTGAAAGGTACGATGGGGAAAGGTATAGATCGCCGGGCCACGCTTGAGCAGCAGCCCGTTGCCTCGTTCCAGCGACTCACACAGCTTTTGGCCCAGGTCATAGCGCCGATCGTCCGCATAAGCCGCAAAGGTTTCGGCCATTATGCCCACCACCATCTTTTCATTGAGGTCGGCCTTGCTCTTGGTATCATTGGGGTCGTGCAGAGCGGCCTGCTCATGCGCCTCCCAGCCCAGTCGCGCCATCAGCGCCAGCAGGTCAGCATCCTGAAACCTGGGCAGATTCAGCGGCGTCAGCACATTTCCCACCTGCTTCCGCCAGCGCAGCAGCAGCAGGTCAATGCATACATAGTAGAGCGTGGCTTCCGCATCGGGCAGTCTGCCGCGGTTGGCATGCACCAGCGCCATCACCGTGAGCAGCAGCGGCGAGGGTGCCAGGTCGTCGCCCAACTCTGGCCGTTCCGCCAGAGCCAATTGCAAATCAGCGCTATCTTTCTGCGCCTGCTCTGGTGTACGGCGACCACTCTGTGCCAGTTCTGTATACCAGCCCTTCACAAACTCGGTGATTTGCTCCTTTGTCAGGCCCGCCAGCGTGTAGGTGCGAAAACTGCCATCAAGTTGGCGCAACGGTTCACGCTCATAATCCAGCACGCGGCAGGTCACCAGCACCGGCGCCTTGCGATAGACCGCCGCCGCAGTGGTAATGCTGGCCGCAATGCGCTTGAGCACATCTTTATCAACGACCTCATCCAGACCATCAAAGAGCAGCAGAGCCCGGCCCTGCTCAAGTTCCCGCTGCAACATCGGCAACGCCTCGGTCGCCGTGAGACCCGTCAGCTGCTTCAGCCAGAACGCCTGCAACAGCGCCAGCTTCTCCAGCTGCTTCGGCTGCTCCGACTGCTCTTTCGATTGGGGCTCACTGCTGCTGGCAAATTCCGCCAGATCGCGCAAAATCACGCGGATCGGCAAGAGCGGACCCAAGCGCCAGTCCGTCAGGTCTTCCAGCGACTGCGCATCGACCATAGCCCGGGCCAGACGATAGGTCAGATGGTTGACAAACGTACTCTTGCCGCTGCCGGGGGCGCCCAGCAGCATCGTGCGGGCTGGCTGCTGCTGGCTCAGTGTCTCCAAGGCCGTGAGTGGGCGGGTCTCGGCCCTGCCAGATTGGTTGTTTTGGCCCTCTTGCTCAATCTGGGTGGTCGTATGCAGCGCAATATAGACGCTATCCAGCGGCATTGACTGTTTGTTGGTAGCATCGGTCGCGTCCAGGTCGCTCAAAGCCAGCGCATTGCACTGGGTCATCAACTCATTGAGATAGCGCTTGAGGGCGGGTTCGGGGTTGCGGCCAGGGCCATTGGTTGAGCCGTCGTTGGGGCGACTCATCTCGGCGATGATCCAGATGCCGGTGGGCAGCAGCACAGTGACGACCACCAGCAGCAGCAGTAGGAGCGGTTGTGTTTGCCAAAGCTCAAGCAGCCATCCTCGAATCTCAGCGCCAAAGAGCTGGGTGACAATGCCGACCCAGATTAAGCCAATGGCGGTGGTGCTGCCAAAGAACGTGAGCATGCGTCTGCGTTTACTGATCAGCCACTTCATGGGATACTCCTCCCAGCACAAGAGATTGAGCCGTTCCATTGATCGGGCTTATTGTATCATGGATTATGGACAATGGATAATTGATAGTTGATCGGCGATGCCAGAGCAGCAGCGCAAAATAGCTGAATATAGGTTCTTTTTGCAATGGGTCGGTCTCAACACCCTGGCGACGGCGTTGGCGGTGGTGCCGGGCGATCTCGTGGGCGACCAGACATCGTATATTGTTGGCAATGCTCTCACCGGCGCACTGATCGGGCTGGCGCACTGGCTGCTGCTGCGCCATGTGATCGCGCATGCCCACTGGTGGGTGGTGGTGCATGCGGCCGGCTGGGCCATCAGCGCCGCAATCTGGGAGATAGGCCAGGCGGCTGGCTGGGCGGTGGGCTGGGTGGCCTTTGGCTCGGTCAGCGGCGCGTTGTTGGGGCTGATGCACTGGCTGGTGCTGCGCCATACCGTGCGCGGGGCAGGCTGGTGGGTGCTGGCAAGCGCCGCTGGTTGGGATGTAGGCTGGGAGCTGGGCTGGGTGGTGGCGGACGCCGTTGGACACAGCATCAGTGAGAGCGCTGCATGGTCTGTGGTGCGCATTGTGGTGTGGGACTTGACCAGCACAACGCTTGGGCTGGTCTATGGGCTGATTACGGGGATGGTGCTGGTGGTGTTGCTGCGGCGCGGAACAAGGCCAGCAGCGCCGCCCCGCTGATGCTGCCATAGACCAGCCCAAAGACACCCCAGGCAACAATCCCATCGCCCTGTTCGCTGATGGTGCTAGACCAGAACTGGTTGGCCTGGACAGCGAGCGGTAACGCCAGCGCCATCGCTATTGCACTGGCCGGGAGCCACCAGCCGCTCTGGCGCAGGGTAAGACGCAAGATAAACCACTGGGCCAGCCCCAGACTCAGCCCTCTGATGCTGCCATCGAGCAGGTTGCGGGCGAACAGCGGCACGGTGGGAGGCAAGAACGCGAGCAACCAGAGGTTCGCCAGCACACCGATAGCACCGCCAATGATGCTCGCCACAATCCAGCCCATACGGTGAGGAATACAGCGGCGGAGACACCATGCCTGAGCCGCACCATAGACCAGACCGAAGAGCAGCCAGTCTGTCACACCGGTGGCGAGCCGCAGCACGGTTATGCCCAACAGTCCGCTGGCAACGCTGGTTGTGACCCACCATAGCCAGAGCGACCAGCTTGCTGGGGGTTGTTGTTGTTGGAAAGGCATATCCCTCATCCCTGACGGTGAGCGGCGACCCACCCAACCATATACTCATGGTCATACACAAATTTAGCGATAGCAGATACACCACGGAGACACGGAGACACGGAGTGGTGGGGGCGCAACGTGCAAATCAGGGAGCGGCGCACTGCACCATCCCCAATGGGGGTGCTGCTAGCGCTTATCGTTGCTATCGTGGTATGCCATTCGTGCCGTTGGGCAGCTGGGCCAGAGGTGTATTGTATTAGCCTCCCTTCTCCCCTTGTGGGAGAAGGGCCGGGGATGAGGGGTACGGTCGGCACGACCGCGCTCCATGCTGCCACCCATACACATCATACCCGATCTCCTCCATAGCAACAAACGCATGGTGTATCGGAACCTGGTATAATGAACGCGTGTCTGCGCTGACAGGATCCTGAGCATCATAGGTATGACAACGACCCGGTTGTCGAGACTGGTTTGTGTTGCGCGTGTGCAGCACAAGATACAGGTTTTTCTATCCAGAATACAAGCAGGATTGCGTTTAAACAATGCGGGAACTGGTGAGCAGGGAAACGAGTCCTTGACTCAGAGCGGTTGACTCACTTTATTTGGTTTTACATACATGCTCTTTTGTGGAAATAAAACGCGGTTTCTGGTGATATATGGCAGACACCGGTTGTAGGGATACGATACTATGGATATTAAACACTATCTTGAAATACTCTGGCGCCGGAAGTGGTTTATTATCATCACGCCGATTCTTGCGGTAATGATAGCGGCGGCCGGCACCATGCGACAGACCCCAACGTATGTGGCCACAGCGACCTTGCGCTTAATGACCGCGCCGGTGTATGGCTATGTTGAGCATGGCAGTATTTTGTATGCCGAACGCTTGCTCAACACCTATGCGATCATTGTCAAGACCAACCCGATTGTGGAACAGATGCGGCAGCAACTTGAAGTGGATGAGAGCACTGGGAGTCTCGCTTCACGGATTAGCGTGAGTTTTCCGGGCAATAGCGAACTCATGCAGATTAACTTTGAAGATGAAAACCCGGCGTTTGCGGCGGATGCGGCCAATGTGCTGGCGAATATTATGATCGATGAAGCGAAGACCACGACTATCGGGCGCAACTACCCGCTCTCCATGGTTGACCCGGCCGGCCCACCGACCTACCCGACCAAACCACGCACGCAGTTTAACATTGCGATGGGGTTTGTGGTGGGGTTGATGGCTGGTTTGGCCCTGGCCCTGATGGTTGAGGTATTGGACACCAGCCTGCATACAACAGCCCGCATTGCCCAGGCCACCCGCCTTTCAACGCTGGGGCGCATTCCAGCAGTGGGCAAGAAAAAACTGGGCGTCGCGCTCAATGGTGATACGCCGCCACTGCTCTCCGAGGCATTTCGCCATCTGCGCACCAGCATCTTTGCGATAAGCCAGGATACCTCGCTGCGGACGCTGGTGGTCACCAGTGCCGAAGCCAAAGAGGGCAAATCAACGATTGTCGCCAATCTCGCCACAGCTATTGCCCATTCTGGTCGCAATGTGGTGGTGGTTGATAGCAACCTGCGCCAACCTGCCATCCATACGCTCTTTGGTGTGAACAATACGACGGGTTTGAGCACGCTGCTGCGCGGCCAGGCCAGCATCGATGATGTGCTGCAGGTCAGCCAGATTGATGCTATTCATGTGATTGCCAGTGGTCCGATCCCCGACAATCCGGCCGATTTGCTCAGTGGCGATGCCATGACCACCCTGATTGACGCCCTGTCTGAGCGCTTCGATATGGTGCTGCTGGACTCACCGGCCATGCTGGAGTTTGCGGATGCGTCTATTCTGGCGCTGGCGACCCGCCATGTCGTGCTCGTAGTTGAGCGCTCGCAGGCCCGCCAGGAGGTGCTGGAGGCCGCATTCCGCCAATTCTCGGAGATTAAGATTGAGCCTGTTGGCGTGGTCGTCAACCGCGCCGAGCAGAATGGCCGCAACCTGATCACCGATTTGAGTATGAGCCTGCCGAAGTAGTGGTGTTGGTGCGGGGCGGTGGCGGGTACAAGAATGAACCCACCCATCACCGGCTCTCAAGGCTCGGTTTTTCGGCTTAGATATGGGACACACCAAATTCGGGTAATCATACCAAATTCGCGTGATCACTGGTAGGCGCTTTGATCGCACTGGTAGGGCCGTCAGCGCGCTGCGCCCAATCGGCAACACCAGAGGACTCCCCTCTCCCAATTTGGGAGAGGGGCTGGGGCTCTCAAGGGTAGGTTTTTTGGTTTAGACATGGCTCATACCAAATTCGGTGGGCGCAGCACGCAGACGCTCCTACAGATCGCACTTGGAGCGCCTGATTTGTAGGGGCGCAGCGCGCTGTACCCCTACAAATCAGGATATAAGCTCTCCGATGGGAACGCCATTTGCGTCTCATACCGCATCAGAAAGCGATCTGTCAAAAAAACCTACCCTTGAAAGGGAGAAGGGACGGGTATGAGGGGTCGTATTTAGATCGGTAACGGCAAGCCCGGCACCACATCCAGCTCCCAGCTATGCTGCAAACCGGTGCGAAACCGATAATACGCAGCAGCAGCGACCATGGCGGCATTGTCAGTACAGAGCCAGATAGGTGGATAACGCACCGGCAGGTTGGCCCGCCGCGTCAGTTCGCTGCGTAGCCGTGTATTGGCTGCTACACCGCCGGCCAGTAAAATCTCGGTAGCGCCAAAAGTCTGGGCTGCAAGCACGGTTTTGCTGGTCAGCACATCGACTACCGATTCCTGGAACGCGGCAGACATCTGGGCGGTAAAGCTTAAGCTATTACCAGCCACCGGGCCGGTGCCGGGCACACGACCGGCAGCAGATGTATTGGGCGGCCCCATATTGCCATAGTGTTCCTGCACTTTGTGCAACACCGCTGTCTTCAGACCGCTAAATGAAAAATCATAGGTATCGCGGAGCCAGGCTCTGGGTAACGTAAACCGACTCTGCACCCCATCGGCGGCACGCTGAATCGCGGGGCCGCCCGGAAAGCCCAGACCAAGCATCCGTGCGACCTTATCGAACGCTTCACCGGCGGCATCGTCGCGGGTTTGCCCCAGCAACTGATAGTCGCCATGCTGGCGCAAGAGCACGAGGAGGGTATGGCCGCCGCTGACAATCAGGGCCACGAGTGGGAATTGGGGTGGCTGAATTGATGGATCGAGGGTCAGCCAGTTGGCGTAGATATGCGCTTCTAGATGGTTGACCCCGATAAACGGCAGATCACGCTGCCAGGCAATCGCCTTGGCCGTGTTCAGGCCAGTGAGCAGGGCGCCGCTCAGGCCCGGCCCATAGGTTGCCGCTACGGCATGGATGCCTTGCCACCCCTCTGGTAGGGCTTTGATCGCCTGCTCAATCACCGGTACAATGCTCAAAATGTGCTGGCGTGAGGCAACCTCTGGCACAATGCCGCCATACCGCTGATGAGCATCAATCTGTGATGCTACGACATTCGAGATAATCGTGCTACCATCACGCACAATCGCTGCGGCGGTCTCATCACACGAGGTTTCTAACCCCAGTATCGTATACCCTGCTGGTAATCCGATTATTGCACTCATCGTTTGCTCATTGCTCGCTTCCAGAGCATTCCTTGGTCTCCTGTGCTGAGGAAGACCCTGCTTCCTCTTCCTGTCCAAGAGCGATCGCCAATGCTTGCTCAAACGCTGCGCTATCCGCACAGCGCACCACCACCATAAAGAGCCGCTCCAGCTGGGCCGTATCGTGGATCTGCTCCAGTAATGCCTGGAACTGATCCTCTGCGGATTCATCCAGCGCAAAGCGTTCTTTGAGGCCGCACATCGTCGCACCGCGCAGAACTGCCTGTGTGTAGGGTTTTTCAGGCCCGGTCAATCCTAGTGTCTCGAGCAACCCCCGCAGATCAGCCGTGTTGGCTAAGCCCCGTTCAAACATCTCGAGATCAGCAGCGTGTAAGGCGAGCTGAAACAGATACCTGAGTCGATCGTTATCGTCAATCTGTGCCAGTTTGTCTTGTATGGGCGACAGTCGGGCTGCATCAACGCCAAAGCGTCCGCTGAGGCAGCCCATGGTCATGCCGCGCAGAGTCATTTGCTGATTGGGCGAATCCAGCCATTGGAGCACCGATAGTTTATCGATGAGGCCCATTTCGCCAAGAATATACAGCCCAAGATTTGCCGATCGTGACATACTGGTTACTCCTGCTCTGCAAAGAACACATAAGGACATAACGGTTTCAGAATGGACGATGTGCATCTGAGTAGCCCGTTGCAGCGTGGATTCATTCACACCAATCGCTGTAAGCAATACCTAACACTATTGTACCATAAGCATGCGTGTTATTGCCTGCACCCACACACCGAGTGGCATCGTATGCACCATTGGGGCAAATGGTGCATGCCAGCTTTGACAATTGTCAATTGCTACCTTGTGCTCCAGCGCTGATACCAACTTACGTTTTGCCATACTATCATCAACACCCGTCGGGGCGCAGCGTGCTGCGCCGAGCACTCGTTCCCAGGGAGTACCAAAACAGGCTGGTAGAACGCAAATTGGTATGAGATCGCTGAGA
This sequence comes from Chloroflexaceae bacterium, assembly GCA_012034075.1. Lineage (GTDB taxonomy): Bacteria > Chloroflexota > Chloroflexia > Chloroflexales > Chloroflexaceae > JAAURD01. The sequence continues at coordinate 9,590 of JAAURD010000002.1, forward strand.
TCGCTTTGCGCTTTGCACTTTGCGCTTTTGGATGGTACACTACGTTGGTTTTAACATGGAGACAGGAATTGGAGCCGGCGTTTGCCGCAGAACATGTATGTCACAGGAACACTTACCACTCTTATCGGTGATTATGCCGTGTTATAACGAAGCCGAAACGCTTCCCCATATTTTGGAGCGGGTGCGGGCGGTTGAGCTGGATAAAGAAATTATTGCGGTTGATGATTACTCTTCTGACAATACCTTTGCTCTTTTGCAGATAGAAGCGGCGAATGATCCGCTTCTACGCGTGATTCGCCATCCACGTAATCGGGGCAAAGGCGCGGCGGTGCGCAGCGGTTTAACGCATGCAACCGGCCAGATTGTGATTATCCAGGATGCTGATCTCGAATATGACCCGAATGATTATTATGAACTGGTCAAACCGATTGTCGATGGTCGGGTTGATGTGGTATTTGGCAGTCGCTTTATTGGCAGCCATACGGGTATGTATTTCTGGAACGCCATTGGCAATATTGGTCTGACCTTTTTAACCAACTTTCTGTTTAATAGCTGGATTTCGGATATGGAGACCTGCTATAAGGTGATGCGTACCGATATTATGCGCAGTCTGCACCTAGAGAGCAATGACTTTCGGCTGGAGCCGGAGATTACCGCGAAGGTGTTGCGTCAGGGCCATCGCATTTATGAAGTACCAGTGAGCTATCTCGGCCGGACTTACGAGGAGGGCAAAAAGATGCGTCCCAGTCAGGGGTTTTATGCGATTATGGCCCTGCTGCGCTACCGATTCTGGAAATAAGCTCGTTGTTACCGGTATGTTTTCTGCCAAAGAGCGCAATCCATCGCAACTGGTGCTGGTTGACTGGTGGCAACGCAGCAGACCATACCAACGTTCACGCATGCCCAGGATCCACCTCCTGACGGTGCTCTTGCTGCTGGTACTGGCGTTACCGCGCCTGCCGACCAGCGAACCAGGAGCACCCATCGAACACGCTCAACATATCTGGGTCAATCAACAGCCACAAGCGGGCATGGTGGCCCTCTTTCGGTGCCGTTTTGTCACGAATGAGCCAATGAACCAGCTGGAGCTCCAGGTTTTGCGGATACGCGCTATCAGGCCTGGCTCGATGGGCAGCTGGCGTAGGGCGCGGGCCGCCGGTTTTCGGCGGTGCGCCAGGAGTATGATCGCCTGACGCTGGCTGAACTGCGCCCGGCGAGCATGTGCTAGCTATCCTGGTCCAGTACGATCCCAATATACGGCGCTCGGAACCGCTGTATGCTGGTTTGCAGGCGGCGCTTACCGGTGTGGATGGGCGCCAGCAAACCCACTTGCTGGCGCGGAGTAATACCGATTGGCGCGGTATCGTGGCTTCGGCGTGGAACCCCAACGCGGCAGAGATTCATATCTGGCGGCTGTTGGGCAAGCAAGAACTGCTCGATCTGCGTCAGCTGGATGCCGACTGGATCAACGTCGGTTTTGATGATCGGGCCTGGTCGGCGGTCACCGATTTGCCCGGACGGGTTTACCGCAACCTGCAACCCCGCTCGATCAAGCCCTTGCAGGAAGTGGTACGTGCTCCGCAGCAGGTGGTGGAGACCGGGCTGATCGCACCGGACCGTACCATCATCGATCTCGATCCATTACCAGACACTGCTTTGCGCTTCAACGCTTCAACGCTTCAACGCTTCAACGCTGCGCCCTTTGGAAGCGTGATCACCCTGCCGCTGCACATCGAGCATGATCGCGATCTGCTGATTGAAGCAATCGCGCCAGTTGAGGTGCTGTTTGATGCAACCCAGCCGGTGACTGGTTGGCAGAACGTCAGCACGCTGCGTCGCCCTGATACCTGGCAGCTGGTGCAGCCACTCAGCGCCGGTGAGCATCTGCTGTCGCTGACGGTGCCGCCTGGTGGCATCGCCTTTTCCTTGCCGACAGATGGCGTCAGTACCACCTATCAGCTACAACAGGGCAATAACCCTGGCCGCCGTATGCTGTTGGGCGAGCCGGTGCCCGGTGGGGACAGCGCCCCGACTGCCCATATCGCCTATGCCCAGGCCCATGTGTATGTGCCACCGGCAGCGGCACCACGCTATCTGCTGCTCGATTTTGGCCGCACGCTGCATGCGCGGCCTGACCTCATTGCGAATGGCCCGGCCGGCACTATCATTGATATTGGCTGGGACGAGCGGCTGACCGCTGGGCGTGCACTCCCCGCGCCCGGCTCGCTGCACTATCACCGCTGGCAGCAGGTCGATTCATGGGTGCTGGATGGGACGCCGCGCCGCCTGACGACGCTGGACACGCGTGCTGGTCGCTACATGCTGCTGATTGTCTGGGGCGCGGGCGAGGTGACGCTCTCGAATATCCAGGCGCTCGAAGAGACCTATGTGGCAGCCCGCGATATGGTGGGGAGCTTTACGTCGAGTGATCCCCTGCTCAACCGTATCTGGCAGGTCGGCGTGGATACACTGATTCCCAATATGACCGATGCGTATGCCGACCCCTGGCGCGAGCGGGGGCAGTGGTGGGGCGATAGCTTTGTTGATTTTCATATCAACCAGGCGGTAGTGGGCGATGTTTCGCTGTTGCGCCGGGGATTGCGCCAGATGGCCGATACTGCCGATAGCAGCGGGCGGTTGTCACCCTTTGCGCCGGCCCATGGCGATACCAGCGTGATGCTCGACTATAGTATGCTCTGGCTGCAGGCACTCTACCGCTACTGGCAATTGACTGGTGATGATGATCTGGTACACGAGTTGCTGCCCACGGCACGGCAGTTGCTCGCCTTTCTGCATGAGTACGAGAATGCGTATGGGCTGCTGGCACCAATGCGTGGTGCCCACTGGTCGCAATCGGCTCTGGTTGACTGGGCCGCATTTCATAGTCGCACGGGCGAATCGGCCGCCCTGAACGCGCTGTATGCGGCCTGCTTTGGCTGGATGGCTGAAATGACCGCTGCGATGGATGAGACCGGCAGCGCCTGGTTTGCCCAGCGCCAGCAAGAAGTTCAGGATGCCATGTATGAGCGTCTGTTTTTGCCCGATCAGGGTGCCTTTGCAACCACCCGCTATGATGAGCAGATACTCCCAGCGGGCGGACATGCCCAGGCGTGGGCACTGGTGTATGGCGTGGTTCGGCCGGAGCATGAGGAGCAGGTGTCCGAGTATCTGCTCAACCAGCTGGTACCGTTCTGGCAAGATGGTCTGCCGCGCTTTGAAATGTATGGGTTTTTCTGGTTGCTCGAAGCGCTGGCCCAGCAGAATCGCATCGATGCAGCACTCGACAGTATCCGTGAGCAATATGGGCGCTTGCTCGACCGTGGTGCGACGACCTGGTGGGAGACCTTCACCGGCGATCATAGGAGTGCAGCGGCTGCCCTTTGCCGCTGGCACGCAGCCTTTCGCATGGTTGGGGCGGTTCGCCGACCTGGTTTTTGACAACGTATGTGCTTGGTGCTCAGATGACCGGCCCGCAGAGCTGGCGGGTGGCGCCGCAGCCGGGCAGCCTACGCTCTGCCAGCGGGCAGCGACCATTGCCCGCCGGACCGCTAGAGGTGGCCTGGAGCAGGCCAGACTGTGGTGCGTTTACGCTGACGGTGCAGACACCTGATAGTCCGGCGCTGCAAGGTGAGATTGTGCTGCCGGCAGGGCAACCGTTGCGCGTGCTGCTGAATGGTGAGATGCTCTGGTCGGCACGAGAGCGGCAAAACCAGCGGGTGCAACTCACCGATGAAGGATTGGTGATAGGCGATGTAACTGCCGGTAGGTATACTATTACCAGCGAGTATGCTTGCGCGGCAACCGTGTATTTGCCAATCGTCAGGCGAAAGTAGGTCAAATCAATGCGGATCGCCCTGCTTAGTGTTCATACCAGCCCACTTGCGCGTCTGGGCAGCAAAGAGGCTGGCGGTATGAATGTGTACGTCTATCAGTCCGCCCGTGAACTGGGTCGGCGCGGCATCCAGGTTGATATTTACACCCGTCGGCAGAGTCGGGTGACGCCCACCGTGCATCTGGTGGATGAGTATGTCCGTGTGATACAGCTCCCGGCCGGGCCAGCGGTGCCCTACGATAAAAACCATATTTTGATCTATGCCCCCGAATTTGTCCGTCGTGTTTGCTGCTTTGCCGAGCACCAAAATCTGTTCTATGACCTGATCCATAGCCACTACTGGGTCTCCGGGGCCATTGCCCTGGTTTTACGCCAACACTGGGGCATCCCGATTATTCAGATGTTTCATACCCTGGGCGCGATGAAAAATACGATTGCGCGGAGTGCCGAGGAGACCGAAACGGATCACCGTATGGCGATTGAACGTTATCTGCTGCATCAGGTTGATCATGTGGTAGCGGCCACGCCGGTCGATCAAGAGCAGATGCGGCTGCACTACCGTGCCGACCCCGCACGCATTGCGGTGATACCGCCAGGGGTTGATCTGCACCGCTTTCAGCCGCGTTCGCAACGGGCAGCCCGCTTGCGGCTGGGTCTCGACGCTGATCAGCGCCTGGTGCTAGCGGTGGGGGCGCATAGAGCCGCTCAAGGGCCTGGATCATCTGATCCACGCGCTCTCTATCCTCTATCATCACTGGCCCGAATGGCGCCAACGGGTCAATGTTGCGCTGATTGGCGGTGTGCCCGAGGAACAGGTGACGGACTGGAACAACGAGCAGCACCGGCTGGCGGAGCTGCGCCGTCGGATGCACCTCAATGCCCATGTGTGGTTCATCGGCTCACAACCCCAGGAAACGCTGCTTGATTGGTATGCTGCTGCCGATATTGTGGTCGTCCCCTCGTATTACGAATCCTTTGGTCTGGTGGCACTCGAAGCGATGGCCTGTGGTGTTCCGGTGATTGCCTCACGCACGGGCGGCTTGCAGACGATCATCGAAGATGATCGCAGCGGTCTGCTCTTTCCACCGGCGGATGCGCCGGCGCTGGCACAGCACCTGGCACGGGTATTGCACGATAACGCCCCTGGCTGCGGCATTGGGCCAGGCAGCCCCGCGAACGGGCAAAGCAGTATAGTTGGGTGGCAGTGACCGATCAGCTCATCGATCTCTATCAGCAGGTGATAACAAACGCTGCCGGTCTCAATAAGCGTTGAAGTGACCTAAGCGTGGGAGCGATCTGAGTGTTGGAGCGCAAAGCGATACGGCGGTCGGCACGACCGCACCGCGTCGGACGCGATGGAGTGCAAAGCGATGGAGCGCAAGGTATTGGGTATCAATTGTCAATCGTCAATTGTCCTCATATCGATGAAACGAATGTGGTATATGGGTAAGCCTGGGGCTGGCCGTCCCAGTCACCGCTATTCAGAGGGAAAGCGTCCATATACAGCGCTCTGTAACCGCGCTCCAAGCCAGGCGGCATCGTCGGGTGACAGCCCCGGCGGGGGCGGGTCGTGCCTGTAGTTGATGCGCAGATCGTAGCGGGCGCTGGTGTAAATCCGCTGGAGGGCCTGGGTCAAACCCAGCGGCACATCGCCATCGCCGGGTTGCAGCGGTACAGGCACCACCGGCATTGCTTCGCGGAGGGAGACCGGCCAGATTTCCACCTGCGGGCGGCGTTCGACTCGGCTGAGAATGATACAGTACGACGTGTCTGGCATCGGCGTGACCAACGACAGACGCCGTCCACCGCACAGCAGGTCAATTTCGAGCAGATGTGCCGTGCTGTGCCAGATATCACGGCGTTTTCGTTCGTAGGCATCGGCGGCATCGGCGACGGGACGCTTATTCGCCGATGAGAGGAGTTCAACCACCGTGAACAGCTGATCATTGTTCACATTAATGATCTCAATACGGTATTAGTGCGTCGCTACTTCGATGAGACCGGTGAGGGGCGACGGCGCAATCGCCACTGCAACCGACTCATGGTCTGCATAGTGCTGCTGTATCACGCCCACATCCGGTACGAACGAGCGGGTGGCGGCAATATCAATCGCCTCATACGCAACATACGGGGTGAGCACGGCGGCATAACGCGGGCTGAGCAGCGGTTGAAGCTGATCACAGATCGCAAACATCAGCCGACCATGAACATCGGGCCACATCGTAGGTTTTTCAAGATAGGGATCCATGCCCGGAAAGGGTGATGGCATCAGGGATGACTCCTTGCTTCCAGAGATTCCTGTTTGCTCCTGTTTATGATACCACAACACAGAGGTCTGGCAAAGCAATCGAGCATTTGCCGTTGTGATCATGCGGGAGCGCAGGCATCCTGCCCGCATGCGGTCGGAACGACCGCGCTCCATGCGAATCGGCTCGCAACAATACCTGAAATGAGCATATAATACCAAATTCGGTTCATTGCGAAACCGGAGCCGCGGCTTGTAGCCGCGTAACCTGTTCACGAAAAGGGATGCCGACAGAGGAGCGAAACCGTAGGCGCGGCTTGCAGCCGCGAGGAGGGCTGGTGTGAGCCAAGGGAGAGATGAGACGATGCCACTGCCCGATCTCTCCTGGCATTCCCGCGTCCGGACAGCGTGCGGTCTATACCGCTGTCCGGCTGCAAGCCGCACCTCCAACGCTCCAACGCTCACTCCGCTGGAACATCCGCAACCAGCACAATAACGCTGCGTGGCTGCGCCTCATAACACGGCTCGGTCAGCATCGGCGCATCTTCCCAATCGCAAATATCCTCCGGCGGCTCGCGAAACGTATCGACCACCCGCCGCCAGCCATGCTGCGGACTGCCCGGTGCTGCGGGCAACTCAAACGTTAGCGCATCCCAGTACGCATTAAAGATCATATGAATCAGGCGCGTGCCCGTCAGGCTGCGCACCGTAAGCGCCAGACTGTGTGAGTTTTCGCCCCAGTCCGGTTCATTCAGCGTTGTGCCATGCCACTGGACCTGCGCCTGATGCAGCAAATCGGCCAACGTCAAATCATAGTCACCCTTCACGCGGTCAAGCGACAGGCGAAAGCGGTTCAGCTCCTTCACAAAGCGGTAAATATCGCCATGGCGTTCCATGTTGCGCCAATCAAACCAGCTGATCGCATTATCCTGACAGTACGAATTGTTATTACCCTGCTGCGTGCGCCGCACTTCATCGCCCATCAACAGCATCGGACAACCAATCGAAAGCAGCATAATCGTGAAAAAGTTCTTCACCTGCCGGTTGCGCAACGCCTCAATCGCCGGGTCATCGGTTGGCCCTTCCACCCCATGGTTCCAGCTGCGATTGTCGTTATGACCATCACGGTTACCCTCGTTATTCGCCTCATTGTGCTTCTCATTGTACGAAACCAGATCATTCAGGGTAAAACCATCGTGCGCCGTCACAAAGTTAATACTCTGTTCGGCCTCGCGCATATCCTGTTCATACAGATCGGGGCTTGCCAGCAACCGCGCAGGCAGCGCACTGAGCGCACCAGCTTCTCCTTTGACAAAGCTGCGCACATCATCGCGAAAACGACCATTCCACTCTTTCCAGCGGTCGCCAATAAAGCTGCCCACCTGATACAACCCGGCGGCATCCCACGCTTCTGCAATCAGCTTGCACCCCGCCAGCACCGGGTCAGACTCAATCTCCCATAGAATAGGAGGGCTTTTTAACGGATGTCCCCACTCATCGCGCATCAGAATCGAAGCCAGATCAAACCGAAAGCCATCCACATGCATCTCCTGCACCCAGTAACGCAGACTATCCATAATCAAGCGCCGCACCACCGACTGGTTCGCATTCAGCGTATTGCCCGTGCCGGTATAGTTCGCATAATAGGTCGGGTTCTCCTCCAGAATATAGTACGCCCGGTTCTCAAAACCACGAAACGAAAAGGTCGGCCCCAGATGGTTGCCCTCAGCGGTATGGTTGTACACCACATCCAGAATCACCTCGATGCCCGCGCGATGCAGCGCTTTGACCATATCGCGAAACTCATTGATCGCACCAAGCGGATCAACACATGAACTATACTGCATATGCGGTGCAAAAAACGACACCGGGTCATAGCCCCAATAGTTGGTCAACCCCGGCGGCGCTGATTGCTCATCAAACTGCATCACTGGCATGAGTTCAACCGCCGTAATGCCCAGATCCAGCAAATACGGTATCTTCTCAACCACGCCAGCATACGTCCCGCACATATTGGCCGGCAAACCTGAAGAGGGATGGCGCGTAAAACCGCGCACATGCATCTCATAAATGACCGTATCTGCAAATGACCGCTGCAGCAGATGGTCATCTTCCCAATCGTAGGTCGAAGGATCAACCACCACGCTCTTCATCGACGTTGCGGCTGTATCGCCCGGCTTGCTCGCCGCTTCACGGCTATAGTGCGGACCTGTCGCCACGCCCTTGCCATACGGGTCAAGCAGCACCTTATCATAATCAAAGCGCATCCCATTGGCCGGGTCGCGTGGGCCATCCACGCGATAGCCATACAACTGCCCTGCCTTCACTCCAGGCACAAACATATGCCAGTAGTGAAAAGTCCGATGTCGTTTTGGATCCAGTTGCAATACCCGTGCTGGTTGCCCATCGTCCATGCGGTCAAACAGCAGCAATTCCACCGTCGTCGCATGCTTTGAAAAAACACTGAAGTTCACCCCACCCGGATGGATCGTCGCGCCAAGCGGAAAGCTCTGACCGCAATCAATAAACGATTTCTTGATCATACACCCTTGCTCCTCTGTATCATCAACCTTGATCCCGATACACGTACCGATTGCACCTGCTCTGATTATACTATCATCTGCGGATCGCTTGTGCGCCTAGTGGGTTGCTCCCGTGTTACGTTGAGATAGATCACCAGTACACCCATACCAAAAGCATACAAACTTGATACCATCCAGATTTCGGCCAGGCCTAACACCAGCGTCAACTGGCCTATCAGCAAACCACTCATTCCCACACCCAGTTCAATCCCACCGACGAGCGTGCCCGAAACGGCATCCAGCACCTCTGGTTGCTCTGCCGAGGCCATGCTGATCGAAAGCGGGAAAAAGAAAGAACATGCCAGGCCAGCAAGGCCTAACACGAGCATCGAGTTGACCAGACCAGTGACCATGGGCAAAGCAACAAAGGTCGCTGCCAGCACAAAGGCTAAACAGATAGAGCACCTGTGGCCGAAACCAGATTGCCGCCAGCGCAAAGATCGCCCGTCCCAGCGTCACCATTGCCCAGAAGACCGCCAGCCCATAGGCTGCTTCCACCGTGCTCAGGCCAGCATCCTTTTCCAAATAGATCGTCGTCCAGTTGCCGTAGATGCCCTCACACAGGCCATACAAAAAGGTGACCAGCGCAAACAACCAGATACGTATGGGTAGCCTGGTCCGTTCACGCGGCGTGGCCGGCTGCTCTGGCGCGGCAAGCGGTGGCCCCACGGTAGCCTCAGGTGCCTGTTCAATCGAGAGACGCAACGACAACGGCAATTGAAAGAGAATCATCCCAACGACGAGCGCCCCAACCGTGAGCGGCGCCCCCCCACCAGAAACCCAGGTCACGAAACAGGCTGAGAATCAGGGCTGCACCGACCTGACCAACGCCGGCCATCACATGCAATGCGTTTACCGCCGCATCGGCATAGCTGCGAAAGAAATCGAACGCATACGCATTGAGCGCCGTCACCGCCAGCCCCAAACCCAGCCCCCAGGCTCGCCGTTGCCCAGCAGCAACACCAGAAAGGGCAGCATGCCCATGCCGATAGCAGCATGACTCAGCAGCATCAGCCCCATCGAAAGCAGGTTGCCCAGCATCCCCAGTTGCAACACCCGCTTCATGCTATATCGTCGTGCCAGTCGCGCCGCTAACGTAGCACAGATCATCGCTATCATCGCCTGCGGCAAAAAATCATCCCAAACTGCGCATCACTTAAGCCATGAAAAGCAGCATCCGTAAACAGCGCTCCTGCCGCTGGAAAGAGAATCAGCGTCACGCCTTGCAAAACGCACTGCCATAAATCGCGATAATCATTGCGAGATTCGACCATCTGGTCGGCCGAGTTTGTTGCAGCATCATGTCACTTTCGTTGGTTCAACGCAAGGATACCACATCAACCGCCTCAATCGCAATGCTAATCGGTCGCTGCGCATGCGGGTCTTGCGCAGTCGTCGCCTCCAGCTGCATGTGATGCTGGCCCGGCTCAAGCGTCAACAGCAACGTATAGGTGCGTATGCCGGCCGGGGTGACCACGATATCACCATAGGATTGCCCATTGAGCACAATATGTACCCGGCGGGGCGATGTAAAGCTCTCCAGGCCCAGCCGTAGCGCAAAGCTCTGCGGATGATCTGCCGGGTTCACCAGATACATCCGCCCCTGTTCAGTCATCCAACGCCAGCGCCGCCCGTCCACTTCTTCGATATCGTGCCAGCCCCGGTCCAGAAAGACAAACGGCTGTGCCGCGAACGGCGGTGCCGTATAAAGACGAACCGGACCGACTATCCGTTCAGGCTGCCAGCCCAACCGCCCTTCCAGCCAGATCTGCACACAGCGCTCTTCACCCTCCGACAAACGTTCGGTATGCACCACAATCTGCCGAATTTGGTAGTATGCCAGTGCTGAACGTGCCATGGTCGCGTCCACCGGCGGGATGGTATCACCATCACAGTCCAGTCGATTGAGCTGGCTCATCAGCGGCGCCCCACGCACCAACGGATAATCTGGCTGGCGTGTGGCATACCCACCGATAATCGGCCGCCCATGGACCATCTGCGCCCGCAGCGAGGCACTCTTACCCGCCAGCGTGCCACTATTCAGCGGCAGCACCAGCAGCGTCCCCTGCTCGTGCGCCAGGCTAGCATACACCGCCGGCGTATCATCTACCAGCACCGCCAGTTGCGGCCGTGCCAGGTCGATCAGCCCCAAAGCCAGCAGCAAGCCCAGCAACGCCAGACACTGGCGACCGCTGAATCTGCTCAGCAGATAACGCACACCCAGCGCGGCAACCACCGCCAACGGGATCATTGCCACCAGGGCCGCCAGCTGCGCCGAAAGGCAAAACTCGTACCCGGCAGTGCCGCAAACAGCTGCGCCACCGGCAACGGTAGCCCCGTCTCAACACCATTGACCCGCAGATGGGTGCCCAGGGCAAAGAGGAAAAGGACCGCAATCATCAGTCCCCACACGCGTGCCGTCTGCCAGCAAGCGAGCAGACCCACCAGCGCCAGACCCAGCGCGAGATAGCCCGGTGTGGTCACCCAGCCCGCACTCGAAGGATGCAACGGGGCCTGGTAGGCGTTGATCGCAGCACCCCAGAGCGGGTGATGCGCACTGGGCAACAGCACATCAACCAGGTCCAGGCTGTAGTAAGTGGCCTGGGTTCGCCAGTGATCAGCCGAACGTGAGGCATCACCAATGCCGCCGAAGAGACCGGGCAGCAATGGCAACAACAAGAGGAAAAGCAACGGGAGCGCACTGACCCAGGGACGCAAAAGAGGCCACCAGCCACGCTGCAGCCACATGTGCCAGCTCATCCAGACGACGATGCAGAGCGCCAGAAAGAGGGCATGATACCAACTGGTATAGCTTACAGGGCCAGCGCCAGACCTAGCCAGATGCCACTACGCAGGCTCATTGCGTTCGTAGCATGGACCAGCCCCAGCAGAGCCAGGGCCACCCATTGCAGCGCCACATGTTCCAGTTGCCCATCCAGCAGGCGGGTCAGGTGCTGCGGCGCCGCCGTCACCAGCAGACCCGCGATCAAGGCGCCACCCCACGAGCCACTGACGCGCCAGGCCAGCGCATAGCTAAACCAGCCGGTACTTGTAAAACCCAGCAACACTGCCACCCCATACGCGCTGAGCGGCCCGGCGATGAGCAACACCGGCAGCGTCAACAGCGCGTTCGTCAGGTCGATAGGTTGCAAGCCAAGGGGCAACACCAGCGGCCAGTAGAGCAAATCGGTCGAGAGTGGGTTCTGCCCTTGCAGCAGGGCCGTACGTACCCACCACAGGTTCCAAACCTTTTGCCAGCCATCAGCCTCCGCAATTGGGCCACCCACGATTGCCTGCCCCAGCACCGCTGCCTGCGGCCAGGTGAACCAGAGGGCCAGCGCACCATAGAGCAACCCGGCCAGGAGATGCCACTTCCAATGCGATGTTGTGGTATTGGGCATCCCCGGGTCACCAGATATCGACGGGCCAGGTTAGCGTGGCTTCAGCGCAACGTTCAGGACTTCGTCCATCGACGCCACCGGTACCAGGTTCAAATCTTCCTTAATCCGCTCAGGCAGATCACTGATGTCTTTCACGTTCTCTTTGGGCAGAATAAACGTCTTAATGCCTGCCCGATGGGCCGCCAGGGTCTTCTCTTTGAGGCCACCAATCGCCAGCACTTTGCCGCGCAGGGTGACCTCACCGGTCATCGCCACATCACGCCGTACCGGTTTGCCCGTCATTGCACTGATCAGTGCAGTTGTCAGGGTAATACCAGCAGAGGGACCATCTTTGGGTACAGCACCTTCGGGTACATGAATATGGAAGGCATGCTCATCAAAGTACGTACTATCCACCCCAAAGGTGTCGGCCAGCGAACGTGCATACGACATGGCGGTCTGGGCACTCTCCTTCATCACATCGCCTAGATGACCAGTGAGTTGCAGCGTTCCTTTGCCACGCACTGGGAGCACCTCAATGCTGAGAATATCGCCACCGCTGGGCGTCCACGAGACACCAGTGGCGACGCCAATCTCATCTTGCTCTTCGACCAGGCCATAACTAAACCGCGGTGATCCGAGATAGCCAACAACGTCATCGGCGTCAATCGTAAAGGTCATCAACGGTTCGGCTGGTGCTGCCGCTGCTGCTGCATCTTTGTCACTGGTTGGCACGTTCACACTGCTGTTTTCTTTGTCACTGGTTGGTGCTTTCACTTCACTACTCTCCTCAAAAATGGTCTGCTGGGGACTGGTTTCATGCGCCGTCGTCAGCGGCTCTGTTTTCACTGACGGCCCTGACACCGTCACCAGACGGCTTACCATTGTCGCCGCAGTGGGCATCGGTCGGGCCGCTGGCACGGGCTCCGTTACGGGTTCATCGTTTTTGCTGGCATGATCAGTATCTGCCCTATCTGCCGTTTGATCATCCACCGAAGCCACTTTACGGGCAACCTTCCGGCACAGGCTTGCCAGTTCACGTTCAAGATTGCGCACCCCGGCTTCACGCGTATAGCGGCGTATCAGCATCAAGATCGCCTCTTCGGTAATGGTCAATTGCTCTGGCTGTAAGCCATGAAACTCCAGTTGCTTGGGCACCAGAAAGCCCAGCGCGATATGCAGCTTCTCTTCTTCGGTATAGCCACCGATTTCGATCACTTCCATCCGGTCGCGCAGGGGCATGGGAATGGGATCAAGCTGGTTGGCCGTGGCAATAAAGATCACCTTGCTGAGATCATACGGAATCTCTAGGTAGTGATCGCTAAAGGCGTGGTTTTGCTCCGGGTCAAGCACCTCGAGCAACGCCGAAGTGGGATCACCGCGAAAATCCATGCCCACTTTGTCAATCTCATCGAGCATATAGATCGGGCTACGCGATTTCGCCATCTTGATCGATTGGATAACGCGACCAGGCATTGCACCGATATAGGTCCGTCGATGACCGCGAATTTCGGCCTCATCACGAATACCACCCAGACTGGTTCGTACAAATTGACGTCCCAGGGCACGGGCAATCGAGCGACCTAGACTGGTTTTACCGACGCCCGGTGGCCCAACAAAGCACAGAATCGGCGAGCGCATCTTATGACCGGCCAGTTTGCGCACTGCCAGGTACTCGAGCAAACGCTCTTTGACTTTGTCCAGACCATAGTGGTCTTCGTCCAATACCCGTTGCGCTTCGGTCAGGCTAATCTCCGGGTGTTCTTCATCACTCCACGGCAGATTCAAGATCCAATCGAGATAGGTGCGGATGACACCCGACTCCGGGCTATTCATGCCCTGCTGGGCCAGTCGCTTAAATTCGTGAATAGCCTGCTCACGTACATATTCTGGCGCGTCTAGTTCAAAAATTTTGCGCCGGAGATCATCTATCGGGTCATCACCGTCTTCATCTTCGCCCAGTTCACGCCGAATGACCCGAATCTGTTCACGCAAAAAGTACTCACGCTGGCTCTGATCGAGTACTTCTTTGGTATCTTGTTGGATTTTCTGGCGCAGTTTGAGCAACTCCAACCGCCTTGCCAGTATCAAATAGGCTTTATGCAGGCGCTCCACCGGGTCAAGGGTATTGAGAATTTCCAGCCGATCTTTGAATTCAAATGCCGGACTCCAGGTGACAATATCGGCAAGATGGCCAGGCTGGGTAATACGATGCACAAACGCCACAGCTTCTTGCGGTACTTCACCGAGATAATCGACAAACTCATCAACCTGTTGCTTGACAGTCTCTATCAGCGCCTGTATCTCCATATTCGTTGGATCTTCATCTTCTATAGGGACACAGCGCACCCGATAATAGGGATCGCTCTGGGTTGCACCACGAATACGTGCTCGCTGCAACCCCTCCAGAATAATCCGCACGGTACCATCAGGCAGTTTAATAAATTCCATCAAGCGTGCAATGACCCCAATGGGGGGAAATTGCTGTGGCTGATTATTTTTGTAATTTTCGATTTCAGCTTCAGAAACAAAGATCAAAAGGACGTTGTGATCATCTTCCCACGCCTGATCCATGGCCCGAAACGACTTGCTCTGCCCAACGTGCAATGGCACGGTCATATGGGGCATAATCACCGTCTCTCCCAGAACCACCAGTGGGAATTCACGCTCTTGCGGATATGATCCGAACGTCATTTCATCATCTTCTACCGGTGATGACTTTGGTATCATCAGTCTTCCTCATCTGTACAGACGCTTTCGGGCCTGAACAGAACTATGGTACCTTACCATGATGCAAAAGGATATCAACACATGCTCTGAATCGACGAGCGTCTTACGAATGCTGATCAACGATGCTATGCTCATCGGGGACGTTGATCAGTGTTACCATACCCTCCATAACCCGATCAAGCAAATGTAACAGGGTATCAACATCGTGGCCCGGCAAATGGGCCAGCGCATGCTGCAACTGCTGACGCCGCGCTTGCTGAATTTCGGCAACCAGGGTGCTTCCCTGCGGTGTTACCGCAACAATAACTTGACGCCGATCGCGCTCATGACGACTACGTTCCACCAGTTGCTTTTCAATCAAGCGATCAATCACGCCGGTGAGCGATGCTGCCGATTGGCGTGTTGCATCGGCCAGTTCAGACATCTTGCACCTTGTTTCAGCTTGTTTCAGATAGAGCAGGGTCTGAAACTGGGGAATCGTTAAACGGAACCGTTCTTCGCCTAAGAGATCCATAAACTGGCGCTGCGCCAACCAGCTTATCTGCATAATCGCGTTTTCCATTTCTTCCAGCGAACGACCGTTCGAAATCAACGTCTTACCTGTTTCTGCAACACCGCACAACGACCCATCTGCTCGTTTTGCCGGCGCCAGATACTCGAACTACCGAATATTCAATATCTTTAAGTGTATCACGTTGTGTTTTCTCTGTCAACGGTCTCATTCGGGCAACGAGCACGGGTTTTTTCTAACACATTGTTAACAATCGAGGGAAGGGGTGATTGGTGATAGTTCATAGGTGTCAGGTGATGAGTCATAGATGATGGATTATAGGTGATAAACGGTAGACAATCGACCATCAAACAGGAAAAACCTGTTGCCATGTGTTGCCATGTGTTGTATAGGCACGATGAGCGCTGAGCGCTGAACAACGAGACAATGAAACGGCAAAACCGAAAAAAGGACAGTGTGAATCGCACAGAAGGAATCATGGTTCTGTCATCATATGTCGGGCTGGTGTGCTGCTGAAAATACGGCGGACATGCGTTTGTTGGGTAACACGATCATCACCGTGCAAGTTTGTCTCTGGTTTACGCTCACCGTAGCGGTTGCCTTGAGCGGTCAGCAGCGGTGTGTGATAGCCAACTCCCACAGATGGAGTCATAATCAGAGCAATTTGTGTGAAATAGTCCATAGTCATGGTGGCGATTCAGGTGTATACTGATAGTCCGGCCTGAATCGATGGGTATGAGGGAATGCGAAAGACAGATGAATCAGCCAGATATTCGCGGGGCGATTGCCTACGCCCTGTTACGCCTAAAACAAGATTTATCACCCCGGTTGTGCTATCATTCGATTGAACACACTCGTGATGATGTCGTGCCAGCGGTTGAGCGTCTGGCCGAGCTACACCATCTTTCGGATGAAGAGGTCCTGCTCTTGCGCACAGCAGCTTATTATCACGATATTGGCTATATTGAGCAGCGCTATAACCACGAGAAAGTGGGTTTGCAGATTGCCGGCCAGGTGTTACCAACGTTTGGCTATCGTGCGGAGCAGATTCAGGTTATTCGGGGGTTGATTATGGCGACCCGTATGCCGCAGTCGCCACGCAATCTGCTTGAACAGATGATGGCCGATGCTGATCTGGATAGTCTGGGGCGGGATGATTTTTTCCGTCGGAGTCAGGATTTGCGTATCGAGCTGGAGACCTTTGAAGGGCAATGCTCGACCAGCAACTGGTACCACCGACAATTACAGTTTTTGCAGCAGCATCGTTATTTCACTGAGTCGGCACGCTCGCTCCGCAATCCGGGCAAAGAGCACAATATGGCCAAGCTGCGCCAGCTGTTGCTGGTTGAAGTGTAAGGCAACGGTGCGATGCTTGCAAGGGATGAAGACCCCTGCAAGCATCGCCGTGCTGGTCATAGGATACCAACATGGATCCCCTGCTACAAGCACCTATGCGCCGGATACTACCTGTACCTGCGCCTGCCATCTATCCACGGCTGCGGTAGAGGAGAGGCCGACGCCGGTACGTGTAATGCGATCAAGCGAAAACGCGGTTGCCAGGCGGGCACAATCGGCCAGGGCATGCTTGCGTAGATGTGCAGCAACCACCCCGGCGACCATGGCATCACGGCGCCCACGGTGCTTTGCACTTCGACCTGGGGTGGGCGTGCGATGATAACCGTATCGGCATTGACAAAGCATGCGCCCGCTTTGCCCATCGATACCACTACCAGCCGCATACCCTGCGCAATCAGCATGCGAGCGGCTGCAATCACGTCGGTTTCGTTGTGCAAGGGCTGTTTCACCAGTCCTTCCAACTCGTGAATGTTGGGCTTGATCATATATGGTGCAGCTTCTAGCGCTTGCTGCAATGCTTCACCGCTCGTATCCAGCACCACTGCACGACCCTGTTTTTTGAGTAGGCCAATAAGTTCGCGGTAGATGCCCGCATCAACGCCAGGCGGAAGGCTACCAGCGAGCACGACCCAGGGGCTGTTGGACGCAGCAAGCTGGGTATAGAACGCGTCGAGATTGGCTGCTGATGGTGCCTGACCTGGAAAGTTAATATCGGTGGTCTGGCGCTGCAACGGATCGGTAATTTTAATACCCGTGCGGGTCTGGCCGGCAATGCGGATAAAGCCATCGGCAATGCCTTTGTGTTCAAACAAATCTGTAAAGGGAGTATCATTCTCGCGGCCGAGAAAGCCGGTAACGCCCACGCGGTAACCATTATCGGCGAGAAAGGCCGCGACATTTACCCCCTTGCCACCGGGTTGGGCTGCGGTCTGGACAACCCGGTTGACCTGGTTGGCGGCAAAATGATGGATAACCACCGTCTGGTCAATCGCCGGGTTGAGCGTTACCGTCACGACATCAAGGGTTTGTGGCAATGTTGGGTTGTTGTTCATCACTACGCTCCTTTCCTTTTCGCTTACACCAACGTAAGCTGGCGTACTTCTGTGGCGGTTGAACAGTTCAGGGCCTGACGCGCAATTTCCTGTGCCCTGGTAAAGGAAATCTGACGTAGCCGTGCTTTCACTGCGGCAACGCTGGGAATGCTCATACTGAGTTCACTCACGCCCAGGCCCGCCAGAATGATAGCGCCACGAGGATCGCCGGCAATGCCACCGCAGACACCGACCCATTTGCCTGCTTCGTAAGCAGCGGCCACCGTCTGGTCAATCATACGCAGCACGGCGGGATGCAGCCCATCAACATAGCGCGCCAGAGTGGGGTGCAAGCGGTCAATAGCCAGGGCATACTGGGTGAGATCGTTGGTACCGATAGAGAAAAAATCGACCTCCTGGGCAAATTCGCGGGCGAGCCAAACCGTGGAAGGAACTTCCACCATAATTCCAATCTCGACCACTGATGCGCCGATTTCCAGCCGCACTTCTTCGGCGATGGCTTTCGCCTCGCGAAATTCTTCAAGCGTGGCAATCATGGGGAACATGATTTTGACCGGCCCTGTCTGCGCTGCACGATAGATTGCGCGTAACTGGCTGCGGAAGAGATCAGGACGACGCAAGCAGAGACGGATGCCACGTACTCCCAGAAAGGGATTATCTTCGGCGGGCAGGTCCAGATAGGGTACTGCCTTGTCGCCACCAATGTCAAGCGTGCGGATAATCAGGGGCAGCCCGTTAAGCGCCTGGATCATTTTGGCATACACGGTATACTGTTCGTCCTCGGTTGGCGGGGTAGCTCGCTCAAGATAGAGAAACTCCGTGCGCATCAAGCCAATGCCCTCGGCGCCAGCTTCTACCGCCTGCTGGGCTTCGGCCACTCTAGTGATATTGGCAACGACCTCAACGCGATAACCATCGCTCATCAAAGCTGGCTGGTAGCGGTCGCGATATTCGGCATCGCGCTGTTGGGCCAGTTCGCATTGGAACTGGCGAGCAGATTGCAACTCAGCCTCAGTCGGTTCCAGATAGAGTTTCCCTGCGCTGCCATCAAGAATGGCGGTGCTTCCGCTGGTTTGCTCAAGCAACAGTGCCCCTGCCCCCACCGTTGCCGGGATACCTAGCGAACGGGCAATAATGGCGGTGTGGGAAGTGGGCCCGCCAGCGGCAGTACACAAACCCAGGGTACGTTTCGGGTCAAGGCGAGCGGTATCTGATGGCAGCAAATCTGCAGCGAGCAGAATCACCGGCTCATCCGGCATCGAGGCTTCCTCTTGATCAACATCAGCCAGCAGGCGTAGCACCCGTTGCCCCACATCGTTGAGATCAGCCGCACGACCAGCGAGCCGTTCGTCGCGTACCTGTTGGAGTGCTGCGACCCGTTCGGTGATAGCCTGTTGCCAGGACCAGGCGGCACTGTGTTCGGCTTCAATCAAGCCATGCACCTGTTCAATCAAGTCGGGATCATCGAGCAGAGCACGATGGGCGCGAAAGATGGCAGCTTCGCTGCGACCGGCACTGGTTTTGACCGATTCATACACCTCATTTAGCTGCTCGCGAGCGGTGGCGAGAGCGTGGTGCAACTGCTGCTGTTCGTGCCTGGCATCCTGGGGATGATCACGGACAACAATGCGGCTGGCCTGAAACATGTGTAGTTTGCCAATTGCCAGGCCGGGCGCGGCGGCAACCCCCGTAATAGCGGCGATCTCACGTTCGGGTTTCCAGATCATGGTCGTTTCATCAGCTTCAATCTCTGGTTCATCCCCCAGGCCCTGTTCGACTGCTTCTTTCAGGGCTTGTAGGGCCGGATCAGCATCGCCACCACGGGCAAGCAGGCGTAAGACACTGCCGCCTTCAGCGCCGAGCTTCAGCAGCGAGGCCATGGCCTTGCCATTGGCACTTTTGCCGTCAGCCTGCACCCGAATGTCGGCCTGAAATTCACTGGCAACCTCAACAAAAAAGGTGGCTGGACGAGCATGCAAACCGTGACCCGGTGGCAAGGTAACATCAATTGTCAGGGCATCCGGCCAGTCGTCGGCCGGTGGTATCACCCCATTGCCGATATCAGGAGTCTGGCTCAGTCTGGTAATGATATCGTTGGCATCTTCAGTGCGAGCGAGGCGCATGCTTGTCGCATTATCATCAAGAATATCGGTCAAGCGGGCGAGAATACCCAGGTGCTCATCAGATTTTGCGGCAATGCCAACCACCAGGTAGACCACTTCACCATCATTCCAGGTAACGCCGTGGGGAAACTGTACGACGACAATGCCAGTCTGTTGGATCAGTTCACGATCTTTGGGCATACCATGGGGAATGGCAATGCCATTCCCCAGGTAGGTGTTGGCCTGTTGTTCACGGCCAAGCATGCTTTCAATATATCCCGGCTCAATGTTCCCATTTTCGACCAGGAGCTGGCCGGCTTTCCGAATAGCTTCTTCTTTTGTTCGCGCACTTGCGCGTATCTGAACGTGACTAGTGGTTAATTCGATCATGGGAGTATCCTCCTCTTTCGTATCATTAATCCATGTTTTCAGATTTAGGGTGGAGCGGAATGGCTTTTCCCGCTCCATCCTCCTGCGATAGATAGACCGTTTCGCTTAGACACTGGTAACCGGTTTAGGCTGGCCGGCAACTTGCGAGGTAGCGCCAATCGGGCGCTTGAGCACGAAGAGTGCGGCAACGGTGACAAATGCACCAATGATAATCGCCAACAGATAGAGAAACAGGTTGGTTACCGCATTTGGAATAAGCAGCGCAAATATACCACCGTGAGGGACAAGGAGTTCGACCTGCCACAGCATCGAGAGCGCTGCTGCTACGGCAGAACCGGCCATCAGCGAAGGAATAACCCGGAAGGGGTCTTTGGCCGCAAAGGGAATGGCACCTTCGGTAATAAAGGAGATGCCGAGCACCAGGGCCGGGCCGCGTGCTTCGCGCTCTTCATCGGCAAAGCGATTGGGGAAGAGAAAGCCAGCCAGCGCCAGACCCAGTGGAGGTGTCATGCCTGCGGCCATGACCGCTGCCATCGGCCCATACACCTGGCTGGTGAGCAGAGCAACCGCAAAGGTGTACGCCGCTTTGTTGATTGGGCCTCCCATATCAAAGGCCATCATTGCGCCCAGGATTAAACCAAGCACGATGGCATTGGCACTCTGCATGCCATTGAGCCAGTCAGTCATGGTATTCAATACGACCTGAACTGGCGGGGCAATGACGTAAATCATGAGCAAGCCGACGGTTATGGTGGACAGGAAGGGCAGGATCAGGACCGGCTTTAACCCTTCGAGATTGGCGGGCAATTTGATGTTTTCGGCCAGGAATTTTGTGAGATAGCCTGCCAGAAAGCCCGAAACAATGCCACCGAGAAAACCCGCACCCAGACTCTGGGCCAGCATGCCACCGATCAGACCAGGGGCAAGACCAGGGCGGTCGGCAATGGAGTAGGCGATAAAGCCAGAAAGCACGGCGACAAAGAGGCCAAACGCGGTGCCGCCACCTATCTGCATCAGTGCAGCGGCGAGCGAACCTTCGGGATAGGCGCCCTCTTGAATGCCACCAATTGCAAACGCCAGCGCAATACTTAAACCGCCTGCCACGACAATGGGCAGCATATACGAGACACCGGTCATCAGATGTTTGTATGGCCCAGTACGCCCTTGCGATTGGGCTGATTTGGCCTGTTTGACCGAATCGGCATAATGCGCAGTTGGGGCTGAGCTGCCCGTTTGACCAACTGGTAGGACCAGCGCAGCAGTGATGACATCCTGACCGTGGTGCATTGCTTGTTTTGTGCTGGTGGTATAGACCGGTTTGCCCGCAAAGCGCTCGGTATCAACCTTGGTATCGGCAGCAATAACCACCGCGTCAGCCTCAGCGATTTCTTCATCGGTAAGCGCATTCTGGGCACCCACTGAGCCACGAGTTTCGACTTTGATGCTATGTCCAAGCGCTCTGGCTGCCTTTTGTAAGGCTTCAGCGGCCATAAACGTATGGGCAATACCAGTAGGACATGAGGTGACACCGACCAGTTTTTTGGCACCTGTGGCCTGATGAACAGGGGCTTGGACCGGTTCTGGGGCAACCGCTGCGGTATGAACAGGGGTGGTTTCTGTCTGCGTGGCGGAGTTGACCAGCGCCAATGCCGCTTTGATGACAGATTCCGTGTTTCGGATAGCTTCGCTGGTGCGAGTTTCGTAAATGGGTTTTTCACCAAAACGGGCAGGGTCAACGCGAATATCGGCAGCTAGAATAATCACATCGGCGTTGGCAATGGCCTGGGGTGAAAGGACGTTTTTGGCGCCTGCGGAACCCTGGGTTTCAACGGTGATCTCGTAACCAAGCGAACGCCCTGTCTTCTTCAAGGCCTCAGCTGCCATCATGGTATGTGCGACACCAGTGGGGCACGCAGTAATCGCTGCAATGCGTATCATTGTTTTCCTCCTTGTTCGATTATCGATGGATGATACCATCTTCTTGCTTTCGTTTACGAAATTATACCACTAACTTTCGTTTTGTCAATACCTATTTTCGTTTATTTTCGGAATTTGTTTGTAATTTGCTTGTATTGATATTCTGAGTACCGATAGCCAGGCCCTTTGCCTGGCAAGAGCCGCGAGCTTGACGAGGCGAGGTTTCTTTTGTAGAATAAGAGCAGGTTATGTTGTTTGTCAAAAGACGTACAAGGTGAGAGGCGATGAATACAGGTGTAACGATTGAAGAAGAACGAAAACTAGCGAAAGCACCATTGATGCTTGACCGGCGAACCCAGATTGCCGATATGGTGCAACAACAGGGTACAGTGCGCGTACAGGATCTGGCAGAACAGTTTCAGGTATCAGAAGTGACGATACGGACTGACCTGGCACAGCTGGAAAAGAGGGGTTGCTGATTCGTGATCGGGGTGGGGCCGTCTTTAACCATCAGGGTGTCAGCCGGCTGATTGCATTTGAGCAACGGACGAGATTATATCAGGAAGAGAAGCGACGGATTGGGCAGGTTGCAGCGCAGTTCGTCGAGTCGGGTGATATGATCATTCTGGATGCTGGCACAACGGTGGTGGAAATGACCAGGTATAGAACGCATGCGACACCATTGACGGTGGTAACCAATGCGCTCAATGTTGCAGCCGAAATGGCTGGGCAGCCTGATACCCAGGTCTTGCTGTTGGGCGGAACGGTGAATGATGCAACATTCAGTACGCTTGGGCCAATGGTAGAACAGGGACTCGGTGATCTGGTGGTGCAGAAAGTGTTTCTGGGGGCCCAATCAGTCGAAAATGAAGCGGGGGTCACCGACACGTCGATGGAGATTGCCCAGGTCAAACGAGCCATGGTCCGCACCGCACGGCGGGTGATCTTGCTGGCTGATTCAAGCAAATGGCGACGGACTGGCTTTATCAAAGTGGTGCCGTATCAGGCAATTCATACCGTCGTGACTGATACGAACTTGCCTGATGCGGCCCGTCGGGCGATTGAGCGCCACGGTATTGAATTAGTGCTGGTGTGAGATCAGCCCACTGGTTGCTTTCAGGGCGCACGCACACCCAGCACAATACCGCTGCCACGTGGCACAAAATCGCCATTGTTCACCGGCTGTTCATTGGCCAGGGCACTGATAACCTGATTGGGTTGAAACGTATCAAACTGTGCGCCCAGTCGGTCACGGCCCTGGGGGTCAACATACACCAACGAGAGACCATCGGTGTTATTCAGCCTTTGTTCGGCTTCCCAGAGTTGCAGCCCGATGATATCGGGAAAGCGCACTTTATCACCAATGCTCACCGAAAGCACCAGAATATGGCCTGGTTCAACCCGTAAATTAGCCGCAGGTGTTTGAGCGATGACAAATCCTTCGGTGTTGGCTGGACCAGCGACTTGCTGCACTTCGACCACCAGACCGAGACTCTCGGCTTCATTCTGCGCAAATGCCAGGCTGGTGTTGATTAGATTGGGCACGGTTACGAGTTCGGGACCCAGACTCACCACATAGGCCACGGTATTGCCCTGTTGCAGGGTTGTATCCGGGGGTGGGTCCTGTGCGATGATCACCCCCGCAGCAACCGCGTCATTATACTGTGGTTCGCTCTGCACCGGTTCAAGGCCAGCCGAAGTCAGGGCATCGATAGCCTGTTCTTCAGTGAGGCCAACCACGCCGGGTACGGTTGCCAGTGGCACCGGGGTTGGGGTTGGGAGCGGTGCGGGTGTCGGAAATGGCAAACTGGTGGGCAGCACGGTTGGTTCGGTCGTGGACGTCTGGCTGGGTATAGCCGTAATGGTTGGTGCCGGTGTATTGGATGGTGTTGACACAGCAGTGCTGGAGGCTATCGGCGGCAATGTGGATGTCGCTGGTGGACGAGCAGAAATACCGTCATTGAATCCACCGGTGTTAAAAAGAATAACGAGTGATAAGACACCGACGAGCACCACCAGACCCACCATAAAGGCACCACATCCATGGTTTTGTTGGCGCGGTGCGCGTCGCTGGACGGCCGACGGTGGCGGGGGGATGACCATCCGTCCGGTGGTACTGTTTTCGTTGGTAGCAGGCGTTGACAGGCGCTGTGGTGTCGGGTTACGGGTTCGTTGGCTCGGTTGCGGTGCAACAACCGTGGGTTGTTCGGCTATATGGTGGTAGCGTTGGAGTAATTCGGCAAACTCACGCACCGTGCCTGGTCGTTTTGATGGGTCTTTGGCCATGGATCGTAGGACCAGGGCTTCGAGTTGCGCTGGTACCTGAGGTGCGTACTGTCGCACGGGCGGCGGTTCGGTATTGACATGCTGCATTGCGATGGCGACGGTGCTTTCACCCGTAAAGGGGAGACGCCCGGTGAGCATTTCATACAGCGTTACACCGAGTGAATAGAGATCCGACTGGGGCGTGGCGGTCTGTCCCTGCGCCTGTTCTGGCGAGATATAATCGGCAGTCCCAAAGGTAACGCCGGTCTGGGTGAGCGCGGTGCTTAGATGGCTCTTGGCAATACCAAAGTCGGTGATCTTGACATCACCGGTGGGGGAGACGATGATGTTTTGGGATTTAATATCACGGTGAACCAAC
Organism: Chloroflexaceae bacterium; assembly: GCA_012034075.1. Lineage (GTDB taxonomy): Bacteria > Chloroflexota > Chloroflexia > Chloroflexales > Chloroflexaceae > JAAURD01. Next base: position 34,331 of record JAAURD010000002.1, read on the forward strand.
CCGAAGCGGTGGGCCGCTTCAAGGCCAAAGGCGACTTCCTGGGCAATGACCACCGCGCGATCCGGGTTGACCGGCCCCTCACGCTGGATCAGGGTTTTGAGGTTGGTACCATCAACAAACTCCATCACAATATAATGCTGGTCACCATCTTGACCAACATCATATACATTGACAATATTGGGATGGCTGAGTATAGCCGCTGCCTGGGCTTCGTGTTGGAAACGACTGAGAAAATCGGGATCGTTGACATACTGCAAGTGCAGCACTTTAATCGCCACCTGACGATTAAGCCGCCAATCGCGCCCGCGATAGACCGTTGCCATGCCCCCTTCGCCAACTTTTTCTTCTATTTCATACCGACCATTAAGAAGTTTCTTTTGCACCGTTGCCTCATGAACAGCTGGCTGCTTGCATTATAGAACGAGTGAAACGGACGATGTTGCCTTCAGATGGCATGCCCGTATCTATTATGACATAGTGTTTGGTCAAACGTCAAGCACGATCAATATCTTTATTATCGTTTATCATCACAGATTGCCTTGGTTCATGCTGTTACCCAGATTCCGTAGCGGTGCAGCGTGATCTCTCACGGCGCACCATGATCTTGATCTGTAGCGGTGCCTGATTGAGAGGATAGGTGATTGGGAAGCGATGGGTTGTTCGGTGCTTGTGTAAATGGGCAATATTATGTACAATGAGCGCATGTCCAGTGATTCGGGATATGACCACAATATACCGAGAACAGGCGAGAACCTTTCAACAAACAGGTAATCATCAGGATAGGATTATGCCGGTTGGAGATTATTTTCAGGAATATGGCCCGATTCATCGACGGCGGATGGGCCAGGGACCGGTTGATGAAGAACCCGTGACTACGGTTGCGACCCGTCCCAACATACGACCTACAGAAGAATTAGAAACGACGCGGCTGCAAGAGGAAGACCAGTCGCCACGGCCCCTGGCCCGCCGGCGCACGCGTGCTGTGCGTCGGCGGGTGCCGCATCCTTTCTCATGGAAATATATGCTGCTTATCTCGTTGTCAGTGTTCCTGGTAACACTGCTGGTGTTGCCGTATGGACTGGCGTTTTATTATGCCGATCGCGCCTTTCCGGGCATTACCATACAGGGGATGGCAGTGAGTGACCTGGATCCGCCTTTTATTGAAGAGGCCCTGGCAGCACGCTACGAGGCGTATCTGCAACAGCCGATAATGCTGGTCTACCATAACCAGACCTGGCAACCGCGCCTGGCAGAACTGGGGGTTACGGTGGACCTGTCACAGACAGCCAGACAGGCTTTTGCGACCGGGCGAACTGGCGATCCCTTGACTCGTCTGCGTGATTTGGGAACAGCCTGGTTCTATGGGCGTGAAATTGCGCCGCAACTGGTGATTAATGAAGAACAGTTGCAGCGTTATTTGCAGCATATTGCGCTTGAGATTGAACAACCGCCGTCCCCCCCGACGCTGCAGCTGGCGAGCGGTCAGGCATTGGGCACATCGGGCACGGATGGTGTGCAACTGCTGCTCGATGAAACCGTAGATGATGTGCTTTTGGCGTTACAAACCCTCGAACCGCAAGACGTAGCTCTGCGTACCCGTACTCTGACCCCGATGCTCAGCAATGATTCGCTCCAGGAGGCGCAAGCACAGGCTACGCTATATATCAGCAGTGCGGTGGTGCTCGAGCATGGTGCTCAGCAATGGGTGTGGGATTCGACGAAACTGGCACAGCTGTTGCGTATTGGCGTAAATAAAGGTGCTTTTGCGGTTACGATTAACAACGATGCTTTGATCGAAGAGGTTGAGCAACTGGCACTTCATATTGATAGTGGCAGTGTTGAGCCGCGGTTGCGATTGGTGGATGGTGCCCTGCAAATGATCCAGCCGGGCCGCAAGGGTTGGCAGCTGCAGCAGGATGCGGCGGTTGAGTTGATTGCCGCTGCATTGCACCAGGGTGATCCCATGACGCGGACGGTCGTACTGCCGGTCGATGAGATACGCCCTGAAGTGACACCAGAGATGTTTGGTGATCTGGGGATTCGGGAACTGGTGGGGGTTGGGCAGAGCAGTTTTGCTGGTTCAGCCGAGTACCGCATCACCAATATCAAGGCGGCGGCGGAGCGCACGAATGGTATTTTGATTGCGCCCGGCGAGGAGTTCTCGTTTAACACGCAACTGGGGCCGGTCGATGCAGAGCATGGTTTTGTTGAAGGCTATGCGGTGGTGGGCAATCGCACCAAGCTCGAATGGGGCGGTGGGGTCTGCCAGAATGCCACCACGGTCTTTCGTGCAGCTTTCTGGGCGGGCCTGCCTATTGTCGAGCGTCACCCACACGCTTTTTATATTAGCTGGTATGATGCTTTTGGGCTGGGAGCCTATGGCAATGGTGCGGGTCTTGATGCGGCTATTTTTACCGGGGTCCAAGATTTGCGCTTCTTGAATGATACCAGTCACTGGTTACTCATGCAAACGACTATGAATGAAACAGATCAGGTATTGACGGTGGAGTTCTATGGTAGCCGACCAGACCGTGAGGTGACCATTGAAGGGCCATTTACTAGTAATGAACTAGCGGCACCAGATGAGCCAGTGTATATTGATGATTCGACACAACCGGTGGGCTATCTCTACCAGAGTGATATGGCTCGTTCGGGTTGGGATGTATCGATTGTGCGGATTGTGACTGAAAACGGCGTCGAGAGCAGTCGTGATACCTTTGTGACTCGCTTTAAAGCCTGGCCGGATGTCTTTATCCGTGGTACTGGTGGATAAGAGCACACGATGTCTCCCAATTCCACGGAATCAGGCGCAACTTCCATGATTGAGGCAGTGAATCTGGAGAAGCGCTATGGTAAGATGGTTGCGGTCAAACAGGTAAATCTGGCAGTAGCGCCTGGAGAGATTTTTGGCTTTCTCGGTCCCAATGGTTCGGGCAAGACTACGACGATTAAGATGCTGATCGGTCTGCTGCGGCCAAGTCGGGGGTATGCTCGCATCGCTGGGTATGATATCCAGCGTGAACCGATAGCGGCCAAAACGTATATTGGCTATACCCCGGATCAGCCGTATTTGCCCGAAAAACTGACAGCGCGTGAATTTCTGCGCTTTGTCGGCGGTTTATACCAGATCGACCCGGAAGAGACACGGGAATATGGTGAGGCGCTGCTCAAACGGTTTCAACTGGATGAACGGGCCAATGATTTGATTGGCGGCTATTCCCATGGTATGCGGCAGAAGATTGCCCTGGCCGGTGCGCTTTTGCACCGGCCCAGGGCTTTTTTCCTGGATGAACCAACGGTGGGTCTTGATCCCTACAGTGCTCGTATGATTAAAGATATTCTGCGCGAGACGGCTGATCAGGGCGGCAGTGTTTTTGTATCGACCCATATTCTGGAGATTGCTGAACGCATGTGTGACCGGGTCGCGATCATTAGCAAAGGTGAGATCATTGCGATGGGCAGCGTTGATGAACTGCGCTCTGGCTCGGCCCAAGCCAGCCTCGAAGATATTTTTTTGGGTTTGACCGGCCCTAATAAGGACGAAGACGGCGTAACTGCGTTCACCTGATGTTCGATTGACAGCGGTGAAGTTGCTGCGTATACTCATGAACAAGGGAATACCTCTGGATTATTCAGCAGGCAGGTGGGAACCATGTTACAAACTGGTCGTATGTTACACAAGCGATATACTATCCAACAGATAGCGGAACATGGCGGCGATTATCTGGTTTATGCGGCGGAAGATCAGCGAACGGGCAAAAACGTGCTGGTGAAAGAGACGATCTTCCAGTCGTCGAGTTTTGCACGGCAGTTTGAATTTGAAGCACGTTTGCTGGCAACCTTGCGTCATCCTTCGCTACCGGTGGTGATTGACTATTTTGTTGACAGCGAAGGGCACTACCTGGTGATGGAGCATGTGCCAGGCCAGAGTCTGAGTGCCTTTTTAGCAAGCCAACCGAACAAACGCCTGACGGAACATACGGCGCGGATGATTATCGATCCGCTTATCGATGTCCTGGCCTATTTGCACAACCACGAACCGCCGATTATTCACCGCAATATTCACCCTGATCATATTCGTCTCCACCGACAAATCTATCTGGTCAATTTTGGTATTGCCAAGGCGTATAGCCCTACAGAGATGACCACTATCGGCGCACTCTCGGTGAACCCAGGGTTCTCGCCTATTGAGCAGTATGGTGCTACTAGCACCGATGCGCGTTCGGACCTGTATGCCTTTGGGGCAACGATTTATTTGATGTTGACCGGGGTCAAGACCACTCCTGCATTGCAGCGTGTGCCAGTTGATCCACTAAAACCGGTGTGCAGCCTCAATGCGGAGATTTCGGCGTCAATGGAGCGGGTCTACATCGACTGCTCGAAGTACAAATGGAGGATCGCTACCAGGATATTGCCAGTCTACAGCGGGATTTGGCAGCCATTGACGGTTGAAAGAGCCAGAAGATTACATCCTGGCTGTCTGTGATGGGCGGATGCGGCCCATTGCATAGGCATCAATGTAGCGACCATTGCGATAGGCATAGCAGCTGTGTGTGCCCTCGATGACAAACCCGAATTTCTGGTAGAGACCAATCGCTCGCTCGTTATCGACCCAGACACAGAGTTCCAGACGGATCAGGTTGAGCCAATTATCGGCCAGATCAACCATTGCATCCATGAGAGCGGAACCTACGCCGCGTCCTTGATAATCATCACGCACGCCCATGCCCAGGGAAGCGACATGGCGGCGGCGTGGCTGGGTTTGGAGATGGAGTCCGGATGATCCAACCACCTCGTTTTCGATACAGGCCACCAGCAGGTAGGTTGCATCAGAAGCACTGCTGATAAACGCACGCGTTTTCTGGCGGCTATCGAAGGGCAGCATCAGGGTGCCCCAGATAAACCGCTCGCCCAGTGAATTGCGGTGGAGGGCCTCTTCGTCTTCAGGCTCTGCATGACGGATTGTAATATGCATATAATCAGATCCTCTAGGCTCTTGCCGAGTCAGTTACCTGATGATTGGTTCTGTCAGATTGCTCATCGGCAGACCAGAGCGATGCCGTTTCCAAGAAATCAGACGGTGCTGTCGAGGACAGCATGATGCGCCACAGATCGAAGACTTCGTTATCAAACCCTTTGAGATTCTGGGTAAAGGGTTCCGCATTGAGGCTCTGCGGATACTGTTTCAGCACCGCATCAATCTCCGGGTCGTTCCGTACAGCACTGCTGATGATGACGTTTTCACCCGAAGAGAGGCCTTCCAGACGAGCGGCAATATTGACGGTAGAGCCAAAATAGTCCAACCGCTCATTAAGACTGACTGCGATACAGGCACCGCTATGGATGCTGGCTTTCAGACGGAGCGGTAACATGCCGTCGGGCGGGTTGGCGAGGGCATGCTGAGCGGTGAGCATGGCTCGCAAAGCCATCAGCGGACGCGGGAAAACGGCCATGACAGCATCGCCAATGGTTTTGACGATGCCGCCGCCCTCGCGTGCAATCGATTCTTTGAGTACATCAAAGTGGTTCATTACCCGACCAAAGGCCGGTGCATCGCCGATTTCGCGGTAGAGACGAGTGGAACCACGGAGATCGGTAAAGACAAGGGTAATGCTGCCAACCGAAATACGTTCACCAGGCCGGAGGGCTTCGGAAGAGAAGAGGCTGCGGAAGAGTTGGAGCGCAGTGACTTCGGCGGCTGTAACGGCTTGATCGCTCCAGGCCATGCGTTCCAGCAGAAAGATCTGTTCCTGGGCAGTGGTGTTGTGGCACTGCAAGGTTGCATGCTGGCTGATGCTCATCTCATTGCTATCGGCCTCCGATGGGTCGGGGGTAAACGTTGCTGTTGATATACCATCGGCACTGACCCGAAGATGGTATGCACCACTGTAGAACAATGTGCGCAGACGGTAGCGACCAGATTCTAGATGCACACTCACATGCTTGTGGGTATGGGCAGGCACAAACTGTTGCATGATAATATGCGGCGTGCGGTTCGGTCCACCGACACAGAATGCTTCGTCGCGCACTGCACGAATAGCAGGGTTGGGCCTGAAGGTCAATTCAACCGAGCGATCAAAGTTGACGGTGTAATCGATATTGCAGCTGCGGCAATGCACCTGCGGGTTTACCTCACTGAGCGTTACGCTGTTGGCGTTGGAGTTGCGACAGAGCGGGCAGAGCAATTCCCATTGGAAATCGAGCATGCCGATACTGGTAGCACGCAGACTGAGTTCGAGCATTGCTCGCCGTGAAACGCCCCAGGCATCAGCCAGCACATAGGGCCGCAGGCGAGCAGCTGATATTTCATCGGCCTCGCAGATGACCTGAACCAGCCGTTCGAGCAAATCGGGCGACTCTCCCTGTTCTTGCAACTGGTTCCGTAGACGCCAGAGCCGGGCCTTCCCACCCGCGGCAAAATTGGCCGGTCCGGGCACAATGTCAATCAATTGTTGCTGCTGCCGCGCCAGACGGTCATACTGCCGAATGGTGGCTTGCAGCCGGCGTTTGATAATCATGCCAATATACAGTGGAATAGCCATTTCACCGGCAAAATCATGAGGTGCCATCCAGATGTTATAGAAGATACGGCTGCCCCCCTGCGGTGACGGTTCAACTTCGACCAGAATCCGCATGCTCTTCACCGGACCACGGGTATACCGGCGTAAACAGCCATACCGTTGTGGGTAGATCCATTCAAAGGGTTCTTCATCCCATTCAATCTGAAACCCAAGCACCATAAATTGCAGATGTTGATATCCCGGTCTGGTTTGTTTCAGCGGGTCGATATGGATGGGTGGCTGACCCACGCTGCCATTGAGATGGTTGGTATTGGAAAGATAGGGCCAGATAGCTTCTGGAGTTGATTGCAGGTGTAACTCCAGGCAAAATGAAAGGGCTGTTGGTTCATGGTCTCGGTATCCTCACGGCATCAAAGGTTTCACTGATTCTGCTGTTGGTGGGTGTCGGTCGAATGATTCGGTTTCGGCGATGCGTTGGTTGATTCTGCTGCTGGTGAACGGAATAGCCAGATACCAGCACTGCCAACCTGAGCAATCGTTACCAGAAAGAACAGATATAACCAGGCAGCTACGGTATCCCAGGCCACATCCCCAGCGTAGCGAGCAAGGGCAATAAACTGCAACAGGCTAAACGCAACCATGCTCAAAAAGGCGGGTTGAATGCGGCTAGCATCGTTCTCCCAGATCATGTGCGCAGTAGCTATGCCCAGGCCGATAAACCAGGCACCTATCGCACGTCCAGTCAGCGGCGTCAGCTGCCAGGGCCACACACCGATAAGAGTTGTGGGCATCACAAAGAGCAGCACGCCGATGGTTAACATGACCACGGTCTGAACAACGAGAAAGGTGCGCATCCAAAGCGGTAGGGGCATGCGGCGAGGCGGGTCGGTTCCTGGAACGCGCAGCTGAAAGAAGAGCAGGATCGCCAGGGCAAACGGCACGATAGCGTAGACCAGGATCCAGACCCAGGTAAGCAGCACGGTGATAAGCTCGAATTGCGCGATATCGAGATGAAAGCGGTCGAGATGTATCAGTGTTGTGATGAGCGTGAGCAGGGTAAACGTCAGCACGGCCGGTACCGCAATCCGTGCTCTGGCCCAGGTTGCCTCTCTCGCAGCCAGAAACTCAAGCACACAGCTTGACCAGTAGGATGCACCTAGAAAGGCGGCAGTAAGGGGTGGATTGATGGTCCAGGCAAAAAGGCGGTCGGTGTCGGTGGTAAAAAGAAAGAGCTGAATCCCCACAATAAATACCAGACCACTTGCAATAAAGAGCATTGCTCGCATTCCGGGGAAGACCAGGCGTTCGTTTTGGCGTGCATTATTGGACATTCTCTCTTCGTCCCTCCATTGCAAGATCTGATTTGATCACATCGTCTCGTTCACAACATTCCACGGCGTTCGCCCGAAAGAGACACCAGGTGCCGACCGGACCACTCTGTTCATATCCCAGAATCTGATAGCCAAAGTGTTGATACATCGGCACATTAACTGCGTTCTGTGTATCGAGATATACTCCTTGCGATGTTGGATGCATTGCTGAAAGGTCATGCATGGTGCGCAGCAAGGCCGCACCATACCCTCGCCCCCGTTTTTCGGGATGAACACCGAGCAGAACGAGATACATGTGCGGAATCGATGGACGGTACTGTTCAATAACGTGCTCATGTGCGGTAAACAGCTGAGTCTCCGTTGCACTCAGGCGATTCAACAGGCCATTGTCATTGATATGCCGATCCTCATGCATCAATGGAACATCAGGAGGGCTTATCACCGCAACACCTACCAGTGGAGCGCCCTCCCGGTAGCCGATAATCTGGACGTTATGATGGACCAGACGATGTTGGCAGTTGGTCAAAAACAGCGCATGCAGGATCTGCTGGTAGTCTTCATTGTGATCATTGAGAACATGGCGTATCAAAGGGTCTTCAATGAATGCCTGGGTCAAGATTGCGGCAATTTGATCGAGATCATGAGCAGTTAATTCAACAACCTGTCCTGATGTAAGCATAGCCGCAGTTACTCCTCTGTTCCTTGTACACTCCATAGTCTTCCCGCATATCATATAGTATACTCTATTCTTTGGTGTTGAGCACAGCCTTCCCTGGTGTATAATACGCATGTGTCAGGATAACCCTTATGCCATGCTGTGCCGATACAACGGTATTCGGCACGGTTCAGGGCCTTCTTGTAGGGCGCCAGCGTGCTGCGCCCATCCGCTGCGCAACGTATGAATGATGAATCCGCCAGAGTCTATCTTCCCATTGACCGACGTTTGGCCCTGTTGAGTGGTCAGGAACTGCCCGATCAAGCCGATGGTACCGTCCTCTTTACCGATATTGTGGGGTTTACGCCACTCACCGAAACGCTCTTGCGCCAGTTTGGCCCACGCCGTGGCGCCGAAGAACTCACCCACCGACTCAATCTGGTCTACAATACGCTCATTGCCGAGGTCCATCGCTATAGCGGCAGTGTCATCAGCTTTAGTGGTGATGCCATGCTTTGCTGGTTTGCTGCTGATACCGGTCTCCGTGCCAGCACCTGTGGGATGGCTCTGCAGCAGGCCATGAACGGTCTCACCGGACAACCTGTGTTTGAGGCTCCAGCACTGCCCATCGCGATCAAGGTAGCGCTTGCCAGCGGTTCCGTGCGTCGTTTTGTGGTAGGTAACCCCGATATTCAGCTCCTTGATGTGCTGGCCGGTGCCACGCTTGACCATATGGCGGCAGCGGAGAAACAAGCACAAAAGGGTGAAACGGTACTGGATCAATCTACCTGGACCAATGTGCAACACCAGGTGACGGTTCGCGAGTGGCGCGTAGACCCATCTTCAGATCGTCCTTTTGCGGTGCTCCACGATGTGTTGCACCCCGCTGCGCCCAAACCCTGGGATATGACGGCTGCGCTTTCTGACGAACAGGTGCGCCCATGGTTGCTTCGCCCGGTGTATGCCCAACTCGTCAGCCAGCAAGGGCAGTTTCTCGCCGAGATGCGTCTGGCCGTTGCGCTGTTTCTTTCGTTTAGTGGCATCGATTATGATCACGACCCCGATGCAGGCAGCCTGCTCGATACGTATATTCGCCGGGTACAGCAGATTCTGGAACGATACGAGGGGTTCTTGCTCCAGGTATCGATTGGTGATAAGGGCAGCTATTTGTATGGCGCATTTGGCGCACCCCTGGCCCACGATGATGATCCACTCCGTGCCGTTGCGGCAGCGCTTGAACTCCAACAGATTCCTGTATCGCTGCCAGGCATGCACCACCTTCGGATTGGTATCAGCCAGGGGTATATGCGATCGGGGGCGTATGGTGGTACAATGCGTAGCACCTACGGCGTTATGGGCGATGAAGTCAATCTCGCGGCACGCCTGATGTCCCGTGCTCAATCAGCTCAGACACTGGTGAGCCAGCGCATTGTCAATGCCACATCGAGCAGTTATCGCTATGAGTCGATGGGCCTGGTACGGCTCAAAGGGAAACAGCTGCCCATACCAGTGGCACGCTTGCTTGGAACACAGCAGCATCGGCTCCATAAGGCGTTTGAAACGTCATCCACGGTTCTGGTTGGTCGTGATACAGAGCTGCGTGTGCTCGATCAGCGACTTGCAGCGGTACAACAGGGCAACGGTCAGATTGTTGTGCTGGAAGGTGCGGCGGGTGTGGGCAAAAGCCATCTGATTCTGCATGCATCAGCGCAGGCTGCTGACCGTGGTTTCCAGGTGCTTACTGGTTTCTGCCAGATGATCCATACCGATATGGCGTATAGCCCCTGGAAACAGATGATGCGAACATTGCTCGGTCTGGATGAGCAACTCATCGCACGCGGTACGGAAGCCGACTATGTGTTGGTTGAACAGCTCACGCAGACGATCACCCGCCTGAATCCCGACTGGTTGCTACGCCTACCCCTGCTGGGTGATTTGCTCGATTTGCCCATTGCCGATAATGCCACCACTGCCAGTTTTGAACCACGCCGACGCCAGGAATCCCTCTCAGCCCTGGTCGTCGATATCCTGTTAACCTATGCCCACCAGACGCCCATCTTGCTGGTATTGGATGACCTACACTGGATCGACGAGTCATCGCTTTCGCTTATCCATGCCCTCAGTCGGGTGGTCAACCAATCGCCGATCCTCCTGTTGCTGGCGCACCGTCCAGTACCCCATATGGCTCAGACTGTCCTCGATGAATGGAACGGAACGCCGTATGGGCACCACCTCCGGTTGTCTGAACTCCCGTTACCATCTATCGAACAACTCATAACCCATCAGCTCGGTCATCCCGTAGCACCACTGCTGCTGTCGCTAATCCAGATCAAAGCACAGGGCAACCCCTTTTTTACCCAGGAACTGGTGCATGCGATGCGTGAAGCAGGGACGATCTGTCAGCGTCAGGATGGTCTCTGGTGGCTCGCTCAATCCGTCTTTGAAGCCTTACAGCACGCGCATTACCTGATGCGCCATCCCCAGTATCAATACTGGGTGGTGCAGCCCGATACCACCTCGATATCGGTCGATCTGGGCGTGCCTGACTCGATCCAGAGTATCGTCCTGGCCCGCCTAGATCGCCTGCCAGAGGGACACAAACTCTCGTTGAAAGTCGCCAGTGTCATTGGCCGTCTGTTTGAATGTGCGGTGCTTGAACAGGCGCACCCGAATCGCCCAGGCCAAACGACACTCCTTGAACACATGGATGTATTGGAACAGCGTGACTTTGTCCGGCTGGAACAGGCCCAGCGGTTGAGCTACGTGTTTCGCCACGATATTACGCGTGAGGTGGCTTACGATACCTTGTTGTACGTCCAACGCCAGGAACTGCATCTTGCTGTTGCCGAGGTAATTGAACAGCTGTCACCTGAGTCTGTTGAAACGTTGGCATACCACTATAGTCGAACCACCGCACGCGACAAACTGCTTTGGTACCTCGATAAAGCCGCCCGCATCGCCCAGCGTGAATATGCCAATGAAACGGCATTGGAGTACTATCAACAGGCCCTGGCGTATGAAGAACGCTGGGCATGGCGCCGCGAACAGATCAACATCCTCCATACGCTGGGTCGGCGTGATGCCGAATATATGGCCTTGCGCCAGGCATCGCCCTCGGCCGACCCGGCCGAAGTTGCCTATCTCTGGGGCGCGTACTACGAGGCTATCGGCCAGTATGATGATGCGTTACAGGCCACCGAAGAGGCGCTCCATGTCGCTTCAACGCTTCAACACGCCAACGATTCAACGCTGCAAACCTACCTTTTGCGTTCACGTATCGCCTATGTTCAAGGCCATTTTGAGCACTCTCTGATCAATGCGCAAAAAGGTTTGGAGATAGCAGAAAAGAACGGTGCCGTGCGCCAGCAAGCCCAGGCACTGCAACGTATGGGTATTATCTGGATGGAACAGGGCCACTTTGCACAGAGTATCGAAGCACTGCAACAGGCATGCCAGCTGTTTGAGCAAGAAAACCAGCTCGATGGCCTCACCACGGCGCTCAACAGCCTGGGCATCGTCTACCAGACCGTCAACCGCTGGCAAGATACGATGAACTGCTATATGCGGAGTCGCCAGTTGAGCGAACACATTGGCGATCAGCTGATGTTTGCCCGCACATCCAATAACCTTGGTCTGGTGCTCATGGATCGCGGCGACCTCGAAGGCGCCAATCAGCTCTATCAGCAGAGCACAGAACAATTCCGGCGCATTGGTTATGAGCGTGGGATGGCCCATTCAATCCTCAATCGGGGAGAGGTTCGGCTGCTTCAGGACTATCCGGCCGAAGCGATGCAACTGCTGAACGAAAGTCTGACGCTACTTGAGCGGGTCAATTCACGGATTGACCTGCCTGAGAACCTGCGTTTGATGGCTGAAGCTGCCCTGGCAATGAACAACCTGGAACAGGCAACCGCGTATGCCAATCAGTCACTTGCAATGGCGCGCGAACTGGGGCAGCCGCTTGAGTCGGCCACGGCCATGCGTGTGCTTGGCAACATTGCGCTGGTCCAATCAGATATGGCAACCGCCGGGCGCCTGTTTGAAGCGAGCCGTCAGGAACTTGAACGGTTGGGCAACCTGCAGCAACTTGCTCGCACGCTGTGCTGTCAGGCGCACTATGCCTTGCAGCAACACCAGCATGAAGCCGCACAGCAGCTGGTACAGCAGGCCGAGGCGATTTTCACTGAACTCGATGCCCAGTATGATCTCATGCAGATGCCCGCTCTCCGTGAACGCTGTTTCCCGAACGGTTAATGCGTTCGCAGGGCATGTTTCTGCTTGCCGTCGTCATTGCAAATCTATCCCTTTTTACCCTCTTCACACAACCCGATATCGTGCAAAAAGAGGTATACTAGAAACAGAGCAACGATCAGCATCCATAACACGATCAACAGGTGCAATCATGTTGGAGGGAAACGTATGAATCCATCTACGGATACGCTCTATCTGGAACATGGGTTTGATCTCTTTACCGATGGTGTGCTGCTTGTTGAACGCACTGGTCAGATCGTCCTTGCCAATCACACAATCACCACGATTATCGGGGCAAGGGACAAAGCGAACGTGATTGGACGGAACATTGCCACATTGCTTCTCCCCGAACGACAGCACTCTCTCGTCTGTCTCCAGCCAACCGAACAAGCCGTCGTCCCATTCACCTGTTCTATGGTCTTGCTGCGTTGTCTGGATGGCAGCGTCAAACCGGTTGAAGTCCGTGTCGCTGAAATGATTCTTGCTGAACAGTCATTGCTGCAGTACATCATCCGTGATCTCAGTCACCAACCAGAAACAGTGACCAGTAGCTACCAGCATGGGTATCACTACCATGCATTGTTTGTGCCATCGTCCGATGGCATGGTGCTGCTCGATGACCAACAAATCATCCGGATGGTCAACCGTCCCATACTGGATTTGCTCGGTCGGTGTGAGAACGAGGTCGTTGGTCGGTCGGTGCTCGATTTTCTGGATAGCTATCAAGAGGATGTCGCTTGTTCTGCCGACGGTCAATGGATCCATGCAAATGGTACACGCCTACCCGTTCAACTTCGTAGCAACTCTGTTGTCTTGAACGGGAAAACCGTCACCCAGCTGATTGTGCGTGATATGCGTGAGCAACAGCAAATTGAATCGCAACTGCAACAGACCTATCGTGCTGCTGAGGACCGTGCCGCCCGCTTTCGTCTGCTCGTTGAGATGGGCCACGACCTGATGAGCGCGGGCGGTCTGGAGCAACTGTTACATCTAGCACTTGAACGCGCCATTGACTTTAGTGGCTATGATAGTGGCAGTATCTTGCTCTTACGCAATGATGAGGGACCGCTCGAAGTCTGTGTCTCAATCGGTCCCGGGTCAGTGCCCGTCGGCACCCAGGTCGATGATCTGACCCGTAGTATCTCCGGACGAGTGCTGAAACAGCGACTTCCGCTGGTTCTGGAAGGCCACGGCGAAACCATCGGCACAGCATGGCGGACGTATACCCGTGCTATCCCTTCTACTATCGTGCTGCCGCTCATGACCCGTGAGGGTACCTCTCTCGGCGTCCTTGCATTGGGTAACACCGAGGATCAGGTTGAACTGGGCAATGATGATCTCGATGCGTTGCAGCTTTTTGCTGCCCAGCTCGCCGTGATGATTGAACGACTGCGCCTGCACGATGAAAATCTCCATCTGGTACAACAACTAGGCGAACGCGAACGACGGCTGCGCGATCTGGTCGAAAAGCTCATTGTCTCACAAGAAGAAGAGCGCCGTCGGATTGCCCATGAACTGCATGATGGTCTTGCCCAGGTCGCTGCCAGCGCCTATCAGCACCTGGAAACCTTTGCCCATCTCTACTCACCAGCCGAGCAATATGTCAACCGTAAACTGGAGCAGGCGTTGAATCTAGCACAGCAAGTGGTGAAAGAAGCACGCCGCACCATTGCTGGCTTACGGCCCGCCGTGTTGGATGATTTTGGCCTGACCCATGCCCTTCGCATGGAAGTGGAAATGCTGCGTTCGGAAGGCTGGAGTATCACCTATGAAGAGACCATGCAGATCAACCGGCTGCCTGCAGCGCTGGAAACCGCTTTCTTTCGCGTTACCCAGGAAGCCCTGATGAACATCCGCAAACATGCCGGTCCTACCTCCGTTCGGCTCACTCTTATCTGCACGCCAGAACAAGTACGCCTGGAAGTACAGGACCGTGGTGCTGGCTTTGATATGCACGCTCAACCGCAGCAGAAAGGCGATGGTCATCATATCGGCTTGCTCAGTATGCAAGAACGGATGGCGATCCTCGATGGCAGTTTTCTTATCTCCAGTCAGCCCGGTCAGGGCACGTTGATCGTTGCCGAGGCGCCCATTCCCAGGGCAAACATGCCGATAATGAACCAAGAAATGGCATCAGTCGTACCATATCCATCATCATCTGGGCGCTCACGGCTCATTATTGCCGACGATCACGACCTATCACGGGCAGGCATACGCAATATGCTGCAAGATGAACCAACGCTTGAGCTTATCGGTGAGGCGACCAACGGTCGTGAAGCACTGACCCTGTGCCAGCAACTCACGCCCGATCTGGTGCTGCTCGATGTGCGCATGCCCGAAATGGATGGCCTGCAAACCACCCGTGCCATCAAGCAAACGGTGCCCCAGACCAGCGTCATCATGGTCACTATGCATGAAGATAGTGACTATCTCCTCGCCGCTATGCGAGCTGGCGCCTCCGGCTACCTGCTCAAAGACTCCAGCCGCCGTGAGTTACTCTCAGCTATTCGCAACGTGCTACGGGGCGAGTCATTCCTCAATACCGAACTGACCCGCCGTATGTTGCAGCAAGTCGCCAGAGACGATGTGGGTATTGCCACCGAACCGGTAGACTCCATCCTCACACCACGAGAGCACGAAGTGTTACAATTGCTGGTGCAGGGCCAGACCAACCGCCAGATCGCCAGCCAGCTTTCCATCAGCGCCTTAACCGTCAAGGTACATGTCAAACACATTATGGAGAAACTGGGTGCCTCAGACCGCACCCAGGCAGCTGTACGAGCGGTTGAGATGGGCCTGCTCGAAGTTTAGACGCACCCACCGCCATACGACAGAAGTCTCATTCTCTGGTATCATACCAGCAACCGGCTGGCCCAGTGCCGGCCCGACCGATATCGATGGTTGCTGTTGCTGAAGAGGAGAACTGGTTGTTATGTATCGCCACCTGCGCATCTCAGTGGTCATTCCCTGTTTTAACGAGGAGCATGGCCTGAGCCATGTGCTGGCTACCATGCCCACCTACGTCGATGAGGTTATCGTGGTCGATAACAACTCCACCGATGATACCGCACGCGTCGCTCATGAAGGCGGCGCCGTAGTCGTCTTTGAATCACGCAAGGGCTATGGCCGTGCCTACCAGGCCGGTCTCCCTGCCGCCACCGGCGACATTATCGCTACGGTCGATGGTGATGGCACCTACCCATCGTATGCCATCGCCCCCATCATCGACCGCATGATCAGCGATAACCTCGACTTTGTATCGGCCAACCGCTTTCCCTTGCGCAACCCCCGCGCCATGTGCTTTCGCAACTGGTTTGGCAACCAGGTCCTGACCGTCACCTTTCGCCTGCTCTACTGGTATTGGATTGCCGACTCACAGTCCGGTATGTGGGTCTTTCGTCGTCACTGTCTCGATAGCATTGTCCCAACCCATCCCGGCATGGCCTTCTCCGAAGAGATTAAAATTGAAGCCCTCCAATCGCCCCACATCCGTTTTGGCGAAGTCCGGATTGACTACCGTGAGCGCATCGGTACAACCAAGCTCTACACCTGGCGCGATGGCTGGTCTAACCTCTTCTTTCTGCTCAAACGCCGCTCCTGGCGACCCGCCCGGCGGGTACAACCAGCATCGCACTAAGCGATATAAGCGTCGGAGCGTCGGAGCGTCGGAGCGTTCGGAGCGTTCGGAGCGATGTAGGTGCGGCTTGCAGCACGCTGACGCGCTTACAGCCGCGCCTACACCCTGGCATTCCCGTGCAGATTCAACGCAGAGACGCAAAGCCACCCCGGTTTTTGTGCTGTTCGCGGTCCGCGTGCGGTCGTCCGCCGGTGGGTGCAGCGTGGGTCCCCTACAAGCCTGCACTATGCTCAGCATCCTTTTAAACGGTTCAAAAACTCCCATGCCTGATCCAGGTCGGCATGGCAGCGATCAACCCAGGCTTCGCCCCAATAGAAGTTGCAGCTCGTTTCGGCACGCAGCACATGCCAGCGGGCCTGCTCCATATTGTAGCTATCGCCCATTTCTGCATACAGCTCATGCAGGGCATCGCTGGTGATGCGTACCCGTTCCAGTGCGTCCTTCTGCATCTGTGAACCGGTCCATTGTACAAAGCCCACGCCATGGTGCCACCCCGTATTCCAGGCGCCGGTATTCACCTTCACGCGTCCATGCGCCCCAAATCGGTCGAGGTAGTTGCTGATAAAGATTGGCCGTCCCGCTGTTTCACCCCGGCGCACCTGCTCCATAAACTCCTCATAAAAGACATGCCAGAAATTGCCCTTCGGCGTGGCATTGCGGAACCACCCGCCATTATCACCATCGGTGCAGGTAGTCACCAGCGGCGGAAAATCACACCACTTCGTGCGCTCATGCAGCTCGTGCTCAAACCAGCCATAATTCATCCCCGACTCCTGCGCATCCGAGAGATCACGGTCACGCACCACCACAATAATCTCTTCTCCGTCATACTCGGCAATATGCGGTCGGTAGCGAATTTCCTGCCAGTTCATTGGGTCAATCGGCTCCACATGCTTGCTATCTACCAGCACATAGCGATAGCCCATCTTTTTGAGCATCGGGATCATCTCCATACAAAAGCCCATCTCAGGCGGCCAGAAGCCGGCAAAATCGTTGCGGTGAAAGAGATGACGGCCGATCCCCTGCCAGCGCCCCAGTTGATCCTCCCAATCGTTCTCCGGGATCAGCGGCAACACCGGGTGATAGTAGCCCGTACCTAGGATCTCAAACACACGGGTATTCTGTAAATACCAGAGCAAATCCCCGCATTTGATAGTCCCATACACGCGGCTTTGAAAATCATGGTTACTCAGCACCTCTAACAGCGTGCCCGATAACGACAGATGAACACGCGCGATATCCTCATACGGCCAGATCGAACGGGGCATCCGATCCATCGCCCATAAAATCTCTTTCGCTTCCCATTCGCTGTGTTCCAGCAGATACTCCAGGTTGCCCGGTGGCTGATGCAAATTGAGCACCAGCGCATGATATATCTCATGCATCGTCGATACTCCTTATGAACAAATGTTCGTCCCTTTGATCTCCGAACAACAGGTTCGCGGTGTTGTGGACCGAATGAGTCGTCCCACAACATCGCGTCTGTTGTTCAGTCGTCCCGACCGCCGCGCGGCTGCAAGCCGCGCCTACGATGGGCGCAGCACGCTGCCGCCCCTACAGATCATGTTCAACAATCGCTTTGACCCGCCGGCTCAGCTCAATCCCATAGTCTGTCCACACGCCCTGGCCCCAGTAACGATAGCAACTGGTTTCCGACGAGAGCAAATAGAACAGCGCATTGCGATAGCGTGGGTCCGATGGCGCCAGACCGGGCTTGATCACCTTCTCGTAAAAGCTCGAACTGGCCTGCTCCATCGGCGCCAGCACATTCTCATAGCCCTGCACCCACGAAATGCTATTGGTCCAGCTACCGCCATCCATATGGAAGCGATGATCGCTCTGCTTCAGCTCCTCGATCACCTGCTTGAGCCGTTCCTCACCGTCACCCGGTTTGAAGGTATCCCAGATGCGTTTCTGGAAGATTGGCTGAATCACCGGCAAATCCTCTTCGGTCATACCGCTGGCAAAAAGATGCTCAAGGTACTCGGTGCCATTCATCAATGGCACATCCGAGCCAGAAGCATCGCGTGCTGCCTCAAAAAACTTGGCCGGGAACTCATTCATCATCACACCGCCGTTTTCGCCATCGGCAATCTGGGTCACAATCGGCGGCACCTGGCGCCCCGCCAGTTCCCAGCGCGAAAGCCCGCGTGCCTCATACAGTGGCTGCATCTGGGCGACCAACTTGGTATCGCTGCCCTGGGTCTTAATCAGCGCAATAATACTCGCGGTCTCGCCTTTGGAGTTGGTGCAGACCAGCCGGTGCGGCAGATGCTTCATCTGAATGCCCCAGCCATTCTCGGCCAGTTCTACCGTATGCTCTTGCACCAGCACCCACTGGAAGCCACAGTCACGCAACGTCTTCACAAACTCATACGCAACATCCGGATGGTTCGGCAGCGCCATCTCCGAAGGCGAGAAGCCACGCACCCGACTCAGCGCCTCTAGCCCAAAGATCGCAGCAAAATGATGCTGCCAGGCTTTGACATGCAGGCGATAATCTTGTATCGGGGTCGAAGGCGCGACCGCATGGCCCCACGGCGCACCCAGCCATTCGACGGCACGGCGATAGCGGTGATCCACCGTAATCGTCTTCAGGTTGTCAATCACATCATGCAACCCCATATGGCGCAAGCCATGGAACAGCGTGCCCGAATATTCGAGCATCACACGTGGCTGCTTGCCTTCTTCCATCAGCTGTGGTACAAATTCGCCCATACGCTTGTAGCACCACTGAAAGACCGGTGCATTGTGATTGTCGCCAATATGCTGGTTATCCATCATATGCTTGAGATTGCTGATAACCTCGGCGCTGTGCAGATCACCACCACCGGCCGGAATAAGCGGCTGATGCATATGCAACGCGATTGCGCAGGCACTGCGGATACTGCCAAAATCGATGCCGCTCTCGGGCAAAAAGACTGGTTTTTGCTGACCATCACGGATAGCCTGCTCAATCACCGCCTCTGAACCAGAAATATTGGGCACACCATCTACATATTCTGGAATATCTTGCATAAGACTTCTCCTTTTCTTTCATGCGTTCCACATCAAAGAACAGCCACCGCAGATTACGTAAAAGCTACACAACCTCCACAGTCGCCTGTTCTTCGATCCATCATCTACCGAATTTCCCGAAAGAAATCCAGATCCTCTGTCTGCTCGACACTCAACCCGCAACTCACAGCGAGCGCGGGAACACCTGATACCAAATTCGGTTCATCTCTATGTACATAGGTAGGATTGCAGCCTGATTTGTAGGGGCGCAGCGCGCTGCGCCCCTACAAATCAGGCGCACCAAGTACTATCAAAGCGCATATCAGTGATCACCCGAATTTGGTATGACCTGCATCACCCATCACTGGTCCACGATGGGCCACCATTGGCCCGGCGCAACGCTCGTGCAGCGAGCGGCGGCTCCATCATGCGCACAGCGCACCCCGCTCAAAGAACGGTGTTGCTCTGTTGTTCGCGCTGGTATGATTATTTATGACGGATATACTCATAAATATTGTAATAATGCTGCCCCGGATAGTTCCATGAAAAATCGTAGCGCATGCCATTGCGCATCAACTCACGAAACTCGCCAGGAAACGCATACCACAGGCCAATAGCCCGGTGCATCGCGCTCTCCAGACCAGCATAGTCGGCAGTCTCAAAGACATACCCATTCCGATCCTCAATCGCTCGGTGGGCATAATCCCGATCAAACACCGTATCCATCAAACCACCAACCGCCCGTACAATCGGTACCGTGCCATACTTCAGCGCAATCATCTGCGTTAGACCACACGGCTCAAAGATACTCGGCATCACAATCATATCGGCACCCGCATAGATCAGATGCGACACCTCTTCGTTAAAACTCAGCTCCAGATGACAATCGGGGCTTTCATTAAGATGATTCTTGAGATGCCAGAAGTAGTTGTGCGTATCCCGTTCCGGACTGGTGCCCAGCAGCACAAACTGCGCATTATTCCAGATCGCAAAGAAGAGCGCATGGCGAATAAGATGCACCCCCTTCTGCTGATCCAGACGACCAACATACGCGATAATCGGCTTATACCCTTTGCTCAACCAGAAACGATCACGCAGTGCCTCTTTGTTGCCGTATTTCGGATCGATATCGTCACGACTGTAATGATACGGAATAAACCGGTCAATCTCCGGGTTCCACACTTCATAATCAATGCCATTCAACACCCCACCATATTTGGCGCCGTGAGTATTGATGGTATGCGCAAGGCCATGGCTCTGATTGCTGTGCTGAGCCTCCCATGCATGGTGCGGCGAAACCGTTGTAAAGAAGTTGGAGTAGACAATCCCGCCCTTCATAAAGTTAATTGCCGTGTGGTTAAAATTATCACGCAGCCGGTCGTAGCTATAATAGTAATCGATACGATGCAGACCGCTGATCGTCAGCAGATTGGCGCCGGCAATGCCCTGATGTTTGAAGTTATGGATCGTGTAGCACGTCCGCTGGTTTTCCATCCCCTGATGTTTATAAATCTCGGCCAACATCACGGGCACCAGGCCCGTATGCCAGTCATGGCAATGGATGACATCCGGGCGCTTACCCGTTTTCAGCAAAAACTCCAGAGCCGCTTTACTAAAAAAGGCAAAACGCATGGTTTCATCGTGAAACCCATAAAAGGCTCCCCGATTAAAAAAGTTCTCATTTGAATGGGGCTCAATAAAAAAACACTTGCGCCCATGCACAAACCCAAACCAGACCGAGCAATGAATTGCCCCATTCCCCCAGGGTACCCAGAGATCGTTGTGGGTGATGTGGAGTCCCCAAATATTATCATATCGCATGCAATCATATTTCGGAAGAATAATCTCAACCGAATTGCCGCGAATTTCTAACTCTCGACTCAACCCAAAAACCACATCGGCCAGACCACCGACCTTGGCTACCGGGGCACACTCAGAGGAAATCATCACAATAAACACAGCTACTCCTTATATGATCACGACGCTGTTTGCGTAACACATGTGTCTGCGCTGAGACCGTTCGTTCGGCAAACAATTCGGATTCTGTTGGAAAACGATCCACATGGAGTGCAGGCGTCTCGCCCGCATGCAGGCAGGATGCCTGCGTTCCAATACCTCCTCTTTCCAAACAGAAG
This sequence comes from Chloroflexaceae bacterium, assembly GCA_012034075.1. Lineage (GTDB taxonomy): Bacteria > Chloroflexota > Chloroflexia > Chloroflexales > Chloroflexaceae > JAAURD01. The sequence continues at coordinate 55,858 of JAAURD010000002.1, forward strand.
CCATGCGGTGTCACCCACACACTGCCGGGGAACAGGTACTGGCTGGTCTCATCTTTTTGGTAGTACCATTGCACAGCATACCACAGGTTGGAGGATTGAAATCCATCCATCCTCTGAAACGACATTGTCAGGTCATGTTCTGGTACGATCTATGCCCGTCGCGATTGTACCCCAAAACGATGTTCCTGGCAAGGTTGCGAACATGCCAGGAACAGCCCATCACAGAAACAAACCAGCAATCCGTCGCTACCATTGTTGGCAGAAGCTTAACGCCTGTGCTACGATACACGGTATGCAAAACCGTGAGCTTCAATCAACAACAGAAAGGATCGATCCATGATCGAACAACGCCAATTAGGTCAATCCGGTCTGCACGTATCGGCCATGGGCCTGGGGTGCATGGGCATGTCGGAATTTTATGGCAACACCAACGAAACCGAATCGATTGCAACCATTCACCGTGCCCTCGAACTGGGCATCAACCTGCTCGATACTTCCGATATGTACGGTACTGGACACAACGAACAACTGATTGGCCGTGCCATTGCCGACCGCCGCGAACAGGCTATCATTGCCACCAAGTTTGGCATTGTGCGCGGTGCAGATGCCAGTTTTCGCGGCCTCAATGGCCGCCCCGAATACGTGCAACAGGCGTGTGATGCCAGTTTGCAGCGCCTCGGCATCGATGTGATTGATCTCTATTACCTCCATCGTGTCGATCCAACCGTACCTGTCGAAGAGACCGTCGGTGCCATGGCGTCGCTTGTTCAGCAGGGCAAAGTGCGTTACCTTGGTCTCTCCGAAGCTGGCCCAAAAACCCTCAGACGGGCCGTCGCTGTCCATCCCATTGCCGCCCTGCAAACCGAATACTCGCTCTGGAGCCGTGACCCGGAAGACGCGGTACTGGCAACCTGCCGTGAGCTGGGCATTGGCTTTGTCGCCTACAGTCCGCTCGGTCGCGGCTTTCTCACCGGCCAGATCAAGCGCTTTGAGGACCTCGCCGAGGACGACTACCGTCGCACCTCACCGCGTTTCCAGGGCGATAACTTCCAGCGCAACCTGGACCTGGTCCAGCAAATTGACGCCATGGCCGCCGAACGCGGCTGCACCCCGGCCCAGGTCGCGCTTGCCTGGGTGTTGGCCCAGGGCAATGACGTTGTGCCTATTCCTGGCACCAAACGCCGCACCTATCTGGAGCAAAATCTCGGCGCCCTCGCTATCACCCTGACCACCGCCGATCTCCAGCGCCTCGATGAGATTGCCCCGCACAACGCCGCAGCCGGCCTGCGCTATGCCAACCCGACGATGCAGGGCATCGCCGAATAAGCCATCACTATGGTGAACAGGGCGCAGCCTGCTGTGCCCACAATCAATCCTGCATGCAGACGGAATGTTTTATATGGACACTTACCCACAACCTGCCCCTGTAGGGGCGCAGCACGCTGCGCCCCTACAGGGCAGGTTGTGGCCATCTGAGAGCACAGCCAGCCTGCATGCGGGCGAGACGCCCGCACTCCAGCCTACCGGATGCTCGCCCCAATTTCCCGTTCCAGCAACTTGATTACCTTATTGCGCACTTTGGTCAACGCCTCATCGGTCAGCGTGCGATCCGACGCACGAAATGCCAGGCGATAGGCCAGACTGCGCTTGCCCGCGCCAATCTGCGGGCCACTGTAAATGTCAAACAGGCTCACTGATTCGAGCAACGCGCCGGCGCCCTGCCGAATCAGCCCGACCACACGCTCAGCCGGCACATCATTGGCAACGACCACTGCCAGGTCCTGCACCGTCGCCGGATAGCGCGAAATAGCCGTATAGATCGGCTGCTGCGCCAGCGCCATCAGCGTGTCCAGTTGCAGTTCGGCCACCACCGCTCGTGGTACATCCACATGAAAGCGTTCCAATACCAGCGGGTGTAACTCGCCGACCACGCCAACCTTCTGTTGCTCCTCGCCGCTGCCCCGCATCAGCATCGCCGACCGCCCAGGGTGAAACCGTTCATCATCGTTGAGCGCAACCCATGCCAGGGCCTCATGGATCATGAGCCGCTTCAGCAGCGTTTCGACAATGCCCTTGAGGTCAAAAAAGTCAAGCATCGCCTCGGTGCTTGCGCCGCCACTCTGGTCTTTCCAGGTGGGTGGGTGGCGCGTGCCCGCCAGTGCCAGGCCCAGACACAGCAATTCATCCGGCAGCCAGGTATCGTCATCATTGGGCAAAAAGACCCGACCAATCTCAAACAGGCCGACCCGCTGTTGTTCTTTCAGGTTCGTTGCCAGGGCCTCTACCAGCGATGGCAGCAGACTGCGCCGCATATACTCACGTTCGGGCGAGACCGCATTGCTCAAGCGCAAATAGCGGCTCGATTGCGCCTCTGCTGGGCTCAGCCGTGCCACCGCTGCCATATCGGTTAGCGCATAGGTTATGACCTCGCTCAGCCCGCACCCCACCAGCACATCGCGGCTGCGTTGCTCCAGTTCTCGCTCTGGATGTCTATCGGCGGCCGGCAATTCATCCATCAAGCGTGTCTCGGGAATACGATCATAGCCATACACCCGCGCTATCTCTTCGCACAAGTCGGCAAGCAAAGTCACATCCTGGCGAAACGATGGGACTTCTACCATCACCGTTGATACATCCAGCTGTCCGCCCATCACCGTCGAGAGATCGCCCATGCCTCCGCTTCCTTGCACCTTACACACAAAACCGAGCGATTGCAGCAGCTGCGCAATCTCATGCGCACTCAGGCGAACCCCCACAATGCGTTCCACTTCGGCCGGCGGCAGCTGGAGCACCAGCGGCTCCCACCTATGCGGATACACATCGACCAGACCCTGGACAATCGTGCCCCCACCTAGCGTTCGCATCAACTCCAGCGCTCGGTGTTGCGCTGGCCATGGCAGCGCATAATCAACCCCGCGCTCAAACCGGCGTGAAGCCTCACTCGGTAGCTTAAACTCCTGCGCCGAACGGCGTACCTGCGATGGCTTCCAGATCGCCGCCTCAAGCAAAACCCGCGTGGTGGTCTCACGCACCTCGCTGCTAGCGCCACCCATAATGCCCGCCAGCGCCAGCGGCCCCTGCAGATCACAGACGAGCAGCGGCGTGGTTGACACGTTCTGCAAATCGCGCTCTTTATCATCCAGCGTGGTCAGGCGCTCCCCCGCGCGTGCCAGCCGCACGATCAGATGCTGGTCGCTCACACAATCGGCATCAAAGGCATGGGTCGGCTGGCCCCACTCCAGCATCACATAGTTCGAGATATCGACCATATTGTTTACTGGCCGCATGCCCGCATAGCGTAGCCGCCGCTGCATCCAGTGCGGCGATGGCTGGATCGTAATCCCCTCAATCAAGCCCGCCGTAAAGCGTGGGCAGAGGTCATCGGCCTCTATCGTCACCTGTACCCGCCCCTCAATCGGCGTTCCGGTCATAAGCGCCTGTGGCTCTGGCAGAGTAAAAGTTTCGCCGGTGAGTGCCGCAACTTCACGCGCAATCCCAATGATTGACAGACAGCGAGCCAGATTGGGCGTCAGATCAATTTCGAACACGACCTCGCCGAGCAGCTCACAGGCCGGCATGCCCACCGGTGCATCGTCTTCCAGGCGAATAATGCCCTCGTGCTCATCGCTCAGGCCCAGCTCTTTTTCGCTACAGAGCATGGCATTGCTCAGCACCCCACGCACCGGTCGGCCCTTCAGCGTCACTATCAAGCGTTCTTCGCGGTGACCATCGTAGAGCTGAGCGCCCTCAAACGCGATGACCGACTTGAATGGATGCGCCAGCGGCCCCTGTCCCTTGTAGACAAAGAGATTGGGCGCACCAGTGACCACCGTGTGCGGTGTCGCGGCACCATAGTCAACATCCGCCAGCACCAGCAAATCGGCATTGGGATGTGGTTTCACCTCAAGCACATTGCCAATCACAATCTTCTGGCGGTCCCAGGCCAGTTCCGCCCCCTCCAGACCGATCTTATGGATTGCAGCAACCTCCAGACCGGCCATCGTCAGTCGATGGCCCAGTTCCTCCGGCGCTATCGTGATGTTTACACATTCTTTGAGCCAGCTTAATGGCACGCGCATGGCATTTCCCTTCTCGGCATGCGTTTTTCCCTGGTCTGATTATACCACTGCTTGCACACCGAACAAATCACATATCACACCAATGCCTGAGCTACCTGTGTATGTTTGCCGTGCGGGCACGTTCATAGGCGCACCAGGTAGCCAGCGCCGTCTGCTGCCACGAAAACCGCGCTACCCGCTGCAAACCACGCTGACGCAAATCGACCTGCAAGGCCGGGCTGTTAAGCACCCGCCGCATGCTATCGGCCAGTTCGCTGGTGTGATGCGGCGACACCAGCAGGGCAGCATCGCCCGCTACCTCCGGCAAACTGCTGGCATAACTACAGATCACCGGTGTGCCACAGGCCATCGCCTCTAACACCGGCAAGCCAAACCCCTCGTAATACGACGGGAAGACAAAGAGCCGGGCGCCGCTGTACAGCCCTGGCAAATCGGCCTCGCTCACATTGGGCAAAACGTGACACTGGCCTCCAGACCATACGACGCGACCAACTGGCGTGCCTCCGGGTAGCGTGGGTCCTCATGGCCGGCCAGCACCAGATGCGGCGCCCGCAGCTGCTCCCACGCGCGGATCAGGCGGCCCAGGTTTTTGTGCGGCTTGTTGGCCCCAAGGTAGAGCACATACGATTCGGGCAGGCCATACTGCTCACGCAGTGCGGCAATGGCCGCAGCCGGCTGGGGCGTAAAATGCGGATCCGCCGCCTCCAGCGTCACCGTGATCTTTTCGGCTGGCAGCCGATAATAGGCGATCAGATCGCTGCATGCATGCTGCGACACCGTAATAATATGCTGCGATGAGCGGATTGCCAGGCGCATCATGACCTGGTAGATCATCCGACCACGCGGCGGCAGTGCGCGTGGAAAGCGCCGACCGATCAGATCATGGATCGTCACCACCGAAGGACAGGACAGCTGGCGATAAGCCCGGACATAGTAGGGCGTATGCCACACATTCAGCTTGAGCGACCGGATCAGGATCGGCAGGCGCGTCTGTTCGGCCAGCGAGAAGGGCCGAATTGGTGTATCAATGAAGGTACAGGCCGGCGACTGCATCAGCCGGCTCAGATCATGGCGGCTGTTGGGCAGACGTGTATTGCCCACCAGCACCAGCTCGTGGGTTTGTGCCAACTGTTGCAGCGCTACGACCAGGTTCATGGTATAGCGCCCGATGCCCGGAAAATGATCGGAGATGTAGCGAATATCGATACCTATGCGCACCGGTACCACCCATACACATAGCCTAGCGCACTGGCATAGCCGCTCAGCGCCTTGATCGGCTTCCAGCCCGGTCGCCACGAGGGCGCCGCATACGAATAGGGCAGCACCATGCTGGGCAACAACCACAGGCTACGCAGCAACAAATAGGCCGCCGCATGGACCGGCGTATGCAACGCGCGACCACGCGCCCGCGTTGGGTCCAGACGCACCTCCTGCGCATAGCCAATACCATACAAAAAGTGCTTGCGCAGCAGGGCCTTGAGCGTGGCCGGGGCCGGGTGGTAGACCCAGCAGTGCGGCATTAACACAAAACGGTAGCCCAGCCG
>JAAURD010000113.1 GCA_012034075.1 Chloroflexaceae bacterium
GCGAGACGCCCATGTCGGCCCAGCACCTCGAGAACCTGGCCCGGCTCGCTCGCGACGGGCGCTGGTGTTGCCCGCGTGCCCGAGCTTCTACAGCCGGCCCGCGAGCGTCGACGATCTGGTCGTACCACGTGTTGGCGATCAGGTACTGCGCCTCTGCGGCTTCGGGGTCCGCGGGATAGAAGTTCAGGAACCTCTCGGCGGCCAGCCGCGCCTGGCGTTCACGCTCCAGGCTCTCGGCCACCACCTGGCGCAGGTCATCAATATTCACGCCGGCGGGCGCCGCCGACTCCCGCGCCATCTTCACCGTATCGGCAAACAGGCGGCGCAGGTCCTCCAAGCCAATCGTCACTTGCTGATTGCTATCAGCGGTTTCCGCGTTCATATCGTCATTGTATGGATAGTTCATATGTGTTTCTCCTGAATGAATAGTGGGCAGGGCCATCCCTGCCTGATCGTACAAGGCCTTCATAATGGGCAGCGCCACGGCATAAGCGTTGGCTGGTTGGCGCGACCCGCTGCTATCAAAGAGGCTTACTTCGGCGACCAGCCAGTGCCGAATATGCCCGTTGCGGTCCACCCGCTTGAGATGGGCCAGCGTACCGCTACTGGCACGGGCCAGGCCACGCTGGGCGGCCTGCCACACCCGGCGGGCCAGGGTGTTGTTGCTATGAAGCATCACGCGGTACCACACGCCATCCTCACGCAGCTCGCGTTTGATGGTGCGGCCAATAAATTGTGGTTCGCCCTGCGGTTGCCCCGCCGGGTCGAAGCCGTGATAGTAGACCACCGGCGGCAGCGGCAGCTGCTCTTCGTGAAAGCGCGTGCTGGTGGAGAAAAACTCGCCATGCGCATCGCGCCCGTTGAGCGGCCCGCCAAAGGGACAGGCCAGCACATCCAGCAGCCATTCGCCGATAGCTTTGACGGTGTAGGTTGTTGTGTGATAGTTCATGGTTACGCAATAAACAACAACAACGTAAGACTCACCACACCCATGACCGTTAGCGACACAAACAGCAGGCGCCAGTCATCAATGACGTGCATCTGCTCGATGTGGCGGCGCGCCGGCGGCTGAGCCATTCTTCGCGCTCTTGCGCTTGCACGTGCTGCATGCGCTCCTGTTCCAGCTGCGCATGCTCTTCTTGAAAGGCGGTTTCGCAGGTTTTGCACCAGGCATAGCGGTTCAGCCAGCCATAATCGTCATAGCGAAAGTCCGTCAGTGGCTTGTTGCTGCCACAGCCATAGCATTTTTTGCTCTCGTAAAAGCCCATTGTGTTCTCCATCGTATGTATCTCCTGGTTGTCTTCATGTCATGCTGTCATTGGACGCAGTACCCTGCGTCCTTACTCTGGGTTGCGCGTTGGGTGCAGTACCCTGCACCGCTCTGCGCTTCCCGTTTTAACGCCGGCTCTGTTCGACACACAGCCGCTCCCAATCGTTGGCGATCCGTTCCCACTCCTGCGCCAACCGTTCGCGTTCGATCTGCTGGCGCAGCGCAAACTCGCGGTTGGTAATGCGAATATCATCAAACTGGGCCACCAGTCCATCGCCATAGACTGGCAGCACATCGTTGGTGATCTTTTCGGCCACGGCCACGAGGGCCGGCCATACCGCAAAATCGAAGAAACTTTCGCGGCCGCTGCGAGCGTTGGCCTCGGTGGCATTCACATCCAGCACGGAGGCCAGGCCCGGTGCAAACACCGCAAACATCTCCTCTTTGGTAAATTGGCGCCCCGCCAGAAACTGCATATCGGTCTGGCTCAGCGCCATGGGGATCCACTGCATATCGGTCTGCCCGGCATTGCGCAAGAGCAACAGCCGGCGGCGGGTGCCGCCATGGTCGCGGCGCACCATATCCTGCATTTCAGCCCAATCGGAGTCGTTGATGGCGCCGGAGAAGGCCAGAATGCCAGGCAGCTTGGCGTAGTCTTCGGCAAAAAACCGCTCATTCCACTGTTGCATCGCCATATCCGAACGGGCCGACATCGCCAGCGACTCCAGCGGCGAGAGGCCGATAAAGGGGTTGAGCGGGTGAAAGGTCTTGAAATGGACAACTTCCCATGGTTCCAGGGTCAATTCGGGGCCCCAGCCGGTGCGCAGAAGGTAGCCTTTGATCCACGAACGACCATCGGGAATGGGGGTGATCTGGTGGGCCGGCAAGACCCAGATTTCGGCCGGCGGCTGGTCGGCGCTGCTGCGGTTAAGCCACCAGTAGGCGTTGCCGCACAGGGCGCGGTATAAGAAGGTCGCCTCGAGCAACTCAAAGCGCGACTGCATCGGGTTGGGTCGTTGCAACAGCAACTCGAAGGGATGATCGGCCAGCTCGGTCTGCTGTTCGTGACCGATGCGCTGGCGCACGCCCAGGCGCACCCCGGCGGCGGTTCGCGCGAGGGCGCCGGTGGCTATCTGCACCCACGAGAGTTTCTGATAGATGTGGGCCTGCGTTTCGGCGCTGGCCGTATCGGGGAGACCATAGCGCCAGCTCTCGGCGGTGGCACGCAGCCAGCCGGGCGCGGTCGCAGCCGGTCTCTTCTGTTTGGTATAGCCCAGTTGACGGGCAATCCAGTTGAGCATGCACTCCTCCCACAAAGCATGTATCGTTCATTGGTCTGCGTGCAGCGTGGCGGTATGGGCCTTGCTGCTGGTGCTCTGCGGCACCCCAGGTGCCCGAGGCGCTCTTTGCTGAAGAGCAACGTCGGGCATGCCACGTCTTCACGCGGCAACATGTTTGGGTTTGGAGTTGGGGAACACTGCGTGAGCGACCAGGGTGGATGATGGTGTGGGCGTGCCGCTGATCTGTCAATCAGGGGTTTGCGCACGAGTGTGGGACGGTTATCTGCCAATAACGTTGCCACCTGCGGCCATCGTTGCTGATCGCTTTGCGCAATGGTGTTTTCTCCATCACGTTTCGGTTGTCAAGCCATTATGATGCGGGTTGTTGCATAGTCACCTCCTGACGTTGAACGCTGCATGTTTTTGTTCCTGATCCTATTATACAAATGTTGTGTAACACGTTCAAGTGATATCTCACACCATCGCTTGTGTTCTGACTCTATTATACGAATGTTGTGTAACACGTACAAGTGTTGTGTTCTACACCATTTCGCTTGTTTCGATCTTCATTATACGAATGTTGTGTAGAACGTTCAAGTGGATAATTGATAATGGACAATGGGTTGGGCCTTTGTGTTGCCTTTGTGTCCTTTGTACGTTTTGTGGTGAATCTGCTGCTGCCACGCATGCCCGGCGTTGCTGGCACGGCGGCGACTGGGGCTTGACGCCCCATGCTCAATTGGAACACCGCGTGAATGGATAGGGCACCGTGTGGGCGGTGTGTGGTGTTGCAAGCGATTTAGATTGACCATTTATGGTCGGTCGGTGGGACGGGCGCGGCACGTGGTGTGAGGGCCTGCGGCCGCCTGAAACGCGGTCTACCAATACACTATGAGCCGCTACGTCAAACTTTTTGAGCATGCCGCAGCAGTACCAGGAAGCGATGAACGAGCTTGCGATGATATTACACTGTGTTGGTAGTCGTCCCGACCGCACCACTCATCCCCGGCCCTTCTCCCACAAGGGGAGAAGGGAGACCGCTCCCACATTCACCCCGTGTCCCACTTGGGAGAAGAGCTGGAGGTAAGGGCCTGCGGGCGCGATCATGGATTATAAGTGCAGCTATGTATATGCTTTGTGGTAAATTTTCTTCTGCGCCTAAGCGAAACTATCATGCCCAAACAGGCTTTTAAAGGGCTATGAGACGGGCAAGTGCGGTGCGGCCAGCAGTGAGGTGCTGGCCAGCATAAATGAGAGGATCAATGATATCACGCTGAACCAGTACATCTACCCGACCGCCGAAACGGACCGTACCGATGCGTGTACCGGCCGCAAGCACATCACCCGGCTGCACACGGTTGACCAAGCGACGTGCCAGGGGACCAGCAATCTGAACGATCAAGACCGGGCCCCAGGCGGTTTCCAGACCAATATAGGTACGGGTATTCTGTTCAGTCGCAACATTTGTCCAGGGAAGTGCATGCTGGCCGGCAACATATTCTACATAGCGGACAGTGCCAGCCAGCGGGCTGCGGTTAATCGCCACATCAAATGGCGTCATGATTGTCGAAATGCGTACCGCATCAGTATGCAAGAACCGATGTTCATAGATTTCATCGATATGGAAGACCACACCATCGGCGGCGGCAAAGAGCATGCTCTGATCTAGTGGGAGCTGGCGGTCCGGGTCACGATACAAAAACGCAGTGAGAGCGGTGAGGGCAAACGGTACTGAAGCCAGACGAGGACGTATACCCAGAGCAAGGCTGGTCAGGCCCAGGCCAATGCCAAGCAGGGGAACAACCTCAACATCAAAGCCAAACAAGGTCTGGATTGGCTGGTGAATGATATGGTCGGCAAGTTGATCTTGCATGGACATACAACGATAGTTCAAGCTGATCATCCTGATTGAGATTGTAGCATGGCTCGCGAACAGATGCAAGGAACGAAACGTTTTAGCCTTCGGCAAGCAAACCAGCGATATAGATCAGGGTCGCCCGTCGCCCCTGCGGATGAAGCTGGCGCCAGAGTTCCAACAAGCGCTCTTCATCGCCCACCATGCCCAGGGCAGCAGTACGCCCGATTAAGCCACCATGGCGTCGCAAGATATCACTACTATCATCTTCGTTCAAGCCCATATCGTTCATATAGCCACCAGGCATGCCTGCGGCATTGGTTGCATTTGAACTAGGGAGAACCGTTTCGCCACCAGATCGGACGGTTTGATCGGCAACCAGGATTTTGGCAATTTCCAGGGGATCGGCGCTCAGGGTTTCAGCCAGTCGCTGGGCTTGATCGGAGTCGGGCAAGGTTTGACCAGACAGATAGTTGCGCAAAGCGCCATCGCTGATGCGTGTTTCACGGGTCAGGCGAGCACGCGAAAAAGTCCCATCCATGTGGTGTTTGAGCCATTCTGAAAAAGGTGGTGCCGATGTCGGTCGCATGGCACTGCGACGGCGTACTTCGTCTACGGGTAAGTTGAGCGTTTCAGCCAGTAACTCCAGGGTTTTGCCTCTGGGCCGTTGAGTCTGTCCAGAAATAAACTGACGTAGTGACAATGGGCCAATACCTACGGTCTTTGCAAAGTCACTCAGGGGCATTTTTTGACTCATAGCGCAGCTGAATAACAGAACTGAAAGAGGCAAGTTATTCGTTTGTGCTTCTTTTAAGACACCCGTCGAGACTTCATTCATTGATACGTACTCCTCTGATGATCGTGTAATCGCACCATCTTTCGTTTCCAAATCCACCCATGTTTGTTCATTGTATGTGCCTATCTTTCGTATCATGCGCGGGTTGCAAAACGTATTGAATGCTCAAAGTATACGACTATCTGCGATACATGTCAAGCCTGAACCCATTGAGATATGCAAAAGAATCGGTCTTTGTTGCTTCCTGCGTATAGTTTTGGCGGCGAATGATATACACATCATCATATACCTGCTTAGAGCATAGGTAATAGATGACTATGATAACACATCCTGTGATAGCACTATCCGGGCAAGAGTCTGGCATCATCAAACGTATGACCGTATGAGCCAATTCGATAGCAGTAGAGGCAGGAACATGCGCTCTGATGGGGGAGCGTTGGTGGTACGGTACAAGGGTTATTGCTGATGGCAATGGATCGAGTAGATGCTGGCATGCCATCCCATACGAACGGATGATAAGCAGATGCTCCGTCAAGGCGTCGTCTGGTTTATGGTACAATATACAACCAAGAGTAGTAGGAATGGGCTTCTACGAAGCATGATCGTATGGGTACACCTGCCAAGAATATGATCGTTTTGCGATGACGGTATGCCGCTCAACTCTGGAGATTCTGCATTATGAGTGACTATCCAAACAAACATCATCCCCACCCCTGGGAACATCTGTCACCCAAAAAGGTGCTTTCCACGGTAGTTTACGATATTTATCACCATGTGAGTCTATTGAGTAGCCAGCTCAATCGGTTGGTTGAAGATGATGATCCGATATCGGAGGAAGAATATGAGGCCATTTTTGAGCAGATGCAAAGTGTTGTGCGCCAGCTGAGCAAAACGGTGGTCAACTTGAAGCGGTATGTTGATGAACAGGGCGATGAAACCGTGCCCGATTCGGCAACATCGGCAACCGTTCGAGATGATGTCGCGAATAAGCTGAGCAATCCTGCTGATACCGAATAAACCGCAGTCAAGCGATTGAGGTGCTCTGTATGTCAGATTTATATCAATCTGTTGTCACGTTTTTTACCCAGGACGACTGGCCTTTCACTCCGATTGAGCAGACGACGATGCTCCGTACTGCCTACCAGGGAAAGAACGGTGCCTGGACATGCTTTGCCCAGGTACGCGAAGAACAACAACAATTTTTGTTCTACTCGATTTGCCCGGAACGTGTCCCTGAGGACCACCGGCTGATACTGGCTGATTTTTTCACGCGGGCGAATTATGGGCTGGCTATTGGCAATTTCGAGATGGACGTTACGGATGGTGAAATCCGCTATAAAACCAGCATTGATGTGGAAGGAGATCGCCTGAGCACGGTGTTGATTAAGCAACTGGTGTATGCCAATGTTGTGGTGATGGATACATATCTGCCGGGGATTATGGCGGTGATGTTTGCCAATGTGTCACCGGCTCAGGCGATTTTGCAAATTGAGGGCCATTAGAATCTGGCCCCATCGTGTCGAGGACACAACTGGGTGCGCTGATTCGGTACGCGATCAATCGGCATAGAGCGATGTACTGAGGTACCGTTCGCCATTGCTGGGAGCAATAAAGACGATCAGTTTGCCCGCGTTTTCGATACGGGCAGCGACCCGTAACGCCGCACTGGCGGCAGCACCACTGCTAATCCCCACCATAAGGCCCTCCTGGCGAGCAAGTTGCTGGGCCATGCTAAACGCATCGTCATTTGCAACGGTAACGACTTCATCAATGATAGAACGATTCAGGACATCGGGAACAAACCCGGCACCGATGCCCTGGATTTTGTGTGAGCCAGGGTTGCCCCCAGAAAGCACGGGCGAGGCTTCTGGCTCAACCGCGATGGCCTGAAAACCGGGTTTGCGTTGTTTGAGTATTTCTGCTACCCCGGTGATGGTGCCGCCTGTGCCAACACCAGCCACCAGGATATCAATTTGACCGTCGGTATCGTTCCAGATTTCTTCAGCCGTAGTACGTCGGTGAACTTCTGGATTGGCCGGGTTTTGGAATTGCTGGGGAATAAATGCGTTGGGCAGATCGGCCGCGATCTCTTCGGCTTTGCGAATAGCACCGCTCATCCCTTCGGTACCAGGGGTCAGCGCAAGTTCGGCGCCAAACCCACGCAGCAATTTCCGCCGTTCAACACTCATCGTCTCCGGCATAGTCAATATCAGGCGATAGCCCCGTGCTGCTGCGACCAGCGCCAGACCAATGCCGGTGTTGCCGCTGGTTGGTTCAACAATGACAGTTTTATCGGGGGCGATCATACCGGCTTGCTCAGCCGCATCTATCATTGAGAGGCCAATGCGATCCTTCACACTGCCAGCCGGGTTAAAAAACTCCAGTTTCGCCACAACGGTCGCCTGCGTCTGATTGATCCGTCCCAAACGGACCAGGGGCGTATTGCCAATAAGCTCAGTAATGGTATCATATATTCGTGCCATAAGAACAGGTCTCCTCAATTTTACAATTTGTCTTACAACCAACGTTCCTTCATATTTCGTAGACATACGTCATGGACACATGGATGATTGAAAGAAAAGTGATAAAATAGACTCAAATACTAAATAACATATCACAGGGCAATTGTCAATGAAGAAATCGTCCTTGATAGTGTAATTTATACCATTGAAACTTCAGGCCATGTTTTATATAATGGTAGGAAGGAGGAATACATGAGCAAGACCCAATCAGTCAGTGAAGCCTCGGGGCTTATTCAAGCAGCACAAGAGGCATTACTGCATGGACATACCTATGAAGCGAGTAAGCTCTTTCGCCGTGCGACGGAGTTAGAGCCGGAGAATGCCGATGCCTGGGTTGGCCTGGCCGATGCAGTGCGTTCGTTTCGTGAAAAACAGCAACATCTGCAGCGGGCACTTGAGCTTGACCCGAACAATGAGGAGGCTCAAGCCAGCCTATCGCTTGTAGAAGCCAAATTGGCATCTGGGGAATTACTGGCACCACGCACAAATACACAAAATCGCACGGTCCCTGAGCAGGTATCGGAGACCCTGACAGAGGTAGCGCCAGTGACAGATTCAACCGATGGCGCAGAAGCACCTGCATCAGAGGTGACCACGCTGTACTGCTATCGTCATCCTGATCGTGAGACAGGTTTACAGTGTACCCAATGTGGCCGTCCTATCTGTCATGAGTGTGTCAATACCGCCCTCGTTGGTCAGCTCTGCCCTGAGTGCACTCGAGAGCGACGACCGGTCAATTATCAAGTTTCGACCAAGACGCTGGTTCTGGCTGGCTTTTGACGCTGTTGTTGACCCTGGGACTCGGTTTTTTATTCAGGATTGTTTCTTTTGGTTTTCTAGGTTTCTTCCTGGCATTTATTTTAGGGCCACTGGCTGGTGAATTGATGGTACGTGTCCTTGACCGGCTCACACGTGCCAAACGGGGAAAGAGCGTTCAATTAACCGTTGGGAGCTGTGGTTTTTTGGGGTTCTTGCCATGGACGGTGGATCTGTACCTGCGTGGTGGTTTATATAGCATGCTCACCCTGGTCTTTTTTGCGGTTCTGGTCGTAATGACAGCAATGCGCCGTATGCGTTAACAGAGCTATTTGGTCTTCAGATAGCAGAGAGTGGTGGTAATCGATCATGACAAGTCACATTCCCTCAGGTATGAAGAAAGCAGAACGAGGCGATCAAAATCCTCTCGATCAGATTGAACAACAATTACAAGAACGTATTTTTGGTCAATCACGAGCCATTGAAAGTCTGGTACGGGCACTCAATCGGGCTCGGTTTGGCTTCTCCGGTGGCAATCCGCGCCGCCCGCATGCAACGCTCTTGTTTTTAGGGCCAACGGGTGTGGGCAAAACCGAAACAGCGCGTCGTTTGGCCCAATTGCTCCACCCAGAAGAGGAGGCCTTTCTCAAGATCGACTGCTCGATTTTTAGTCAAGGCCATGAGGTATCGGCGCTGGTAGGGGCCCCGCCTTCGTATGTTGGGCGTGATCAGCGACCGCTGATCAACCCCGACATTGTTGAGCAGGAGCATAGCGTGGTACTGTTCGATGAAATTGAGAAGGGCCAACCCGAGCTGTGGAACTTGCTGTTGCAGGTTATGGAAGAGGGCGAAATTCTGCTGCTGAATGGTGGTCGTCGCGTCTCTTTTCGCAACACTATTTTGATTATGACCACCAACGTTGGGGCGAAAGAGATGGTCGATTTCCTTGACCGACGCACGATTGGCTTTCGCACGCCGCACAACGATGTTGAGTCAACCGGTCAGCAGATCTATCAGATTGGTTTTGATGCGTTGCAACGGGTCTTCTCGCCCGAGTGGATTAACCGTCTGGATGAGATTATTGCCTTTCGACCGTTGTCGAGCAATACCTTGCGCCAGGTCCTGGAGCATATGCTGCAAGAGAGCAACAAGCAGTATCTGCGCCAGGGTGTGAGTGTTGAACTTTCGCCAGAAGCCAAGGAGTATTTTCTGGAGAAGGGCTTTGACCCCCGTTTTGGAGCGCGACCATTGCGACAGCGACTGCTCAAAGACCTGGATGCACCACTGGCTGATATGCTTGGTTCTGGCGGCATTCCACAGGGCAGCCGCATTGTTGTTTCGGCTACCGGTGTCGATGCTTTTGGCAAAGCCCTGGAGTTCTATTATGAGGCAGCGCCCGAGCTGCTGCAGCAGGCTGAACGACTGCGTGCGGCCGAGGTTGGCCGTTCACCCGACCGCGACTCGCAGATGCCGAGCGTCAGTTTGAGCGGCGAACATATTGCCGGCCTGCGGAGCACCACCGCCAACCCGTTGGGTGCGCATGGCCCGCAAATCACACCGCGTCGTCTCTCTTGATGCATTGGAGCGCAGGCCCTCACCCCCGGCCCCTCTCCCTCCTTGGGAGAGGATTGAATGTGCGCAGTGACTCCCTTCTCCCCTTGTGGAAGAAGGGTCGGGGATGAGGGATTCCGAAGGGTCGGGGATGAGGCGGGGTACACAAGAGAGCGGATGTGGCCTGGTGGCTGTCCTGGTCTTCAAAACCAGTGGGCGTCGTGCGCAACGGCGCCGGTGGGTTCGACTCCCACACGCTCTCGCCATGGCGCTATTGCACCCCCAGCATATCACGGAGCGGGCGTATTTCAAAGCCCATCTCGTTTAAACGCTGAATAATGCGCGGTAACGCACCCGCAAACCCATCACGCGGGCTACAGCAGTGTGCCAGCACCAGCGTGCCTGGTAGTTGTTCAGGTGGGATAAAGCCGGTCACTCGCTCCAGCAAATAGTCCGCGCTTTTCGCTTCGCCCAGCGCATCCTGACTATCCAGGCTCCAATGAATGGGGAGGTAGCCCTGCGCAATCACCTCATACAAGACACGGCTATCAAATTTGCCATAGGGTGGACGAAAGAATGGACGGGTGGTCTTGCCGGTGAGTTCATGGACAATGCGTTCGGTTTCGGCCAGTTCAGCCGCAATCTGCCCACTACTGAGTGTCACAAAGTTGGGGTGGCTGTAGGAGTGATTGCCAAACTCATGACCATCAGCAGCAATCTGACGCATCACATCCGGGTTGATGCTGGCCCAGCCGCCGGTGACAAAAAAGGTGACGTGGACCTGCTGTTCACGCAGGGTGTCAAGCATCGTCCAGAGCCAGTCACCTTTCGCTTCGCTATCAAATGAGAGATTGATCCAGAGCTGATTCGTATCACCGTAACGGATCAACATCGGCGTGAGCGGCAATTCGCTGGTAGCGCCAACCAGTCGTGGTATGATCAGCGGTCGCCCTTCGGTTGGAAGCCCTTGCAACTGGTTGTATACGCGGATAACGTCGGGATGGCTGCCACCGCGCGCGGCTATCTGCTCAAGCGTGTCACCTGGTTGTACCACATACGCCACATACCCCGCAATCTGTGATGGATCATAGGCAATAGCGCGTGCCCTTGCTTGCCGAATAGCATATGCTAGCGCTGTGTTCATCGTCGCTGAAGCGTGATGCAATCGATTGAATGCCCATTTCTGGAGGATAATGCGAGAGGTAGCAACCGGCAAGCGCACAGCCACCGTCTTTCCACGTTCAACCGTCATGACAACGGTCTTATCACGTGCATGATCACGGACAGCACTTGCAAGGAGCACACTGCTCTGATACGTTTCAAGCATCAGCCGTTGGATCGTCTTGGCTTGTAAGCGGGCATGTGATTGGACGAGCAGCATCTGTTGAGATGCGAGTTGCGTGGCATATGGCCTGGTATCGACAGAGCCACAGCTGGTCAGTCCAATCAATAGCAAACCTACACAGAGCATGTTCCGATAAAAACAGCGCGTGAACGAATAATGTAGCATCGGTCGGCTCCTTCCCCCTGAACGAACAAGCGAACTTCCTACCACGCATACTACCGTAACGTCATCGTTTCTGTAATGAACAAATGTTCTTTAGCTCAATGTGTGTCCCATGAATCTAACGCTTCAATAAGATGCGCAAGTCCTTATCATACAGGCTCATCGGGCGCGGTATGCGGATGGCGCCGAGATAGCCATTGATCTGAACGAACAGCTGGTTCACTGATTCGCTCTCTGTTTCATCGGCCAGGTCCTGTACTTGCTGGCATAACTGCCGATGCCAGCGTTGAGCTTGCTCCAGACGTAACTGGCGAGCACAATCGATCACCATCTGCCGTTTCATGTCCTCCCGACTATCATACACGTCAAGCGTCAAAAGCGCAAGTGCCCGATCTTGCAATGGCTCCGGCAGTTGTGTGATCCAGGCTCTGCCAACATCAACGTGTTCGGTGGGGAGATTTGCCGGTGGCTCATCTTTGGAGCGTTGCCACGTCAGCCAGATCTGACGGTGTGGCGTCTGAGCAAACAGGTGCTCAATGCTGCTACCCAGGAGCGGCTGCACCAGAGGAAACGTCTCCAGGTGCTGCCAGAGCACTTCTTCAACCAGGGGGCAGAAGCGAGGATGCTGAAGCAACAGGGCTAGCAGATAGGTTTCACGCGATGGCGGTGGTTGGACCCTATGGCTTGTGTGCGATTCGGCCGGTTCAGCTTGTACAGGTAGGGTATATCTGCTCGTGCGGGTATTGTGGCTCTGCCGACGTGTTGGAGACACGTTACGCTTAAGCAACCCCAGAATCAAGTCGGCGCGAATACCGAGTACCTGTTCTAAACGCATAGCATAGACCCGTTGCTGGGTGCTATCCAGTTCCAGAATCAGCGGGATCAGCCGTTCCAGGGCGGTACGCTGATCTTGTGGTTGGCCGAGATCAAGATCGGCGGTGTAGCTTTCAAGGTAGAAGTCGGTCACCGGACGGGCCGCCGCGACCAGCGCTTGCCACTGCTCCGGGTCGGCGCGAATAACATCATCGGGGTCACGACCATCGGGCATACGGATCACCCGCAACTGGATATCGTTGCTCCAGCGTACCAACCCCTGAGCCGTCACCATCGGCTGGCTTTCATCATCTGGGCTAACCTGCTGCATGGCCTGGATACCGCGTAGGGTCGCGCGTTGGCCGGCGGCATCCGCATCCAGCGCCAGATAGATATGCGGCGAGCGCTTTTTGAGCAAGCCAATATGCCCGGCCGTCAGTGCGGTGCCCAGCGGCGCTACCACGTTGCGAAAGCCAAATTGATGCGCAGTCAGAACATCAACATAGCCTTCGACCAGCACCGCCGCGCCCTGGCTGCGGATAGCTTCATGGGCCTGATCCAATCCATACAGCACATGGCTCTTATCAAACAGCAACGTCTGGGGCGTATTGAGATATTTGGGCTGGCTGGTATCGAGTGCTCGCCCGCCGAAACCCACGACATCACCCTGATGGTTGCGAATAGGAAAGATCAGCCGGCCGCGAAATCGGTCGTACACCCGGCCATCACGCTCAACTGCCAGCCCAGTAGCAACAATATCGTCAAGCGCAAAGCCCTTTTGCTGCACCAGCCGTGAAAGCAGGTGGTCCCATTCGGGCAGACTATAGCCCAGCTGAAAGACTTCAATCGTTCGCTCATCCAGACCGCGTTGTTGCACATAGTCGCGGCCGGGTTGCCCTTGCGCATGCTGCACCAGCATATAGTGGAAGTAGCGGGCAGCGGCGGCGGTAATGGTGAGCAAGCGCTGACGTTGCTCATCCTGCTGCTGTTCGTGCGCCGAAGGTGGCTGGAGTTCGACACCCGCCTGCTGCGCCAGTTGCTGCAATGCCTCACGAAAGTCGATGCCCTGTTGCAGCATCACAAAGTCAAAGACGCTGCCGGATGCATGGCAGCCAAAACAATAGAAGCTCTGCGTATCAGGATAGACCGTAAAGGCCGGAGTACGGCTATTCGGATGGAAAGGACAGAACCCCAGATAGGAGCGGCCAGTTTTGCGCAGGGCGACGCTTGCACCGATCAGTTCGACGATATCCAGCCGTTCTTTGATTGTATCGATGACGTTCATACATCATACCACATTCGGTCTGGTTTGGAGGGACGCAGCAGGCTCCGGCGCGAGCCAGTGGGCGCAGCACGCTGACGCCCCTACCGCCGCGTTACCTTTCCACCGCAAAAGATGTCTCCATACCGCCGCAACACCGACGTAGGCCCTCACCCCCGGCCCCTCTCCCAAGGAGGGAGAGGGGAGTCTCCTGACGCCCCTACGGCACGTGCGCGGACCACGTCCGACCCGCTGCGGTCGTCCCGACCACCGTGCGGCTGCAAGCCGCACCTACGTTGACAATGGACAATGGACAATTGATACCTTGCGCTCCAACGC
>JAAURD010000114.1 GCA_012034075.1 Chloroflexaceae bacterium
AAACGGAACGTGGTTCCGGGTGGTCCAGAATCTGGGATCACCAGCGCATTGACACTGGCTGGCAACAATGGCACCAGAACAGGTGCGCTGCCACCACTGGTATCGGGGGGTATGCTTGAGTTGGGCGGCGCAACGGGATTGGGATTGGGTGGTGCGACCGGTACCAGGACTGGTGTGGCGGTTGGTATGGGCGCTCCGGCCGATACCGGTGTAGGTGCGGGGGCAGGTTGCGTTACTGGGGCTCCAGGCGCCGCACCGGGCGGCAATGGTGCGGTAAGCGTTGCGGGGGCAAGTTCTCGTCCCAGGCTGCTGATCAGTACACGTTTCCCTGGTGGAAATTCGGGCCAGTATTCAAATCGTACCCGCTCAAAATATTGTACGGTATGCCAGCGCCCATTGCTCAGCACTTCATATATCTCTTCGCTGATAGGAAAGCCAAAGATGCTCAGTCCGCCGCGTGTCTCCCAGATTTCTTTGAACCCATACTGAATGACATGCTGGGTTTCGGGAAAATAGCGGCGACTGGATGTATTGGTAATGGGGGGTACCTTTGGAAACGTGCGACCTTCGGTATACTCGATGCCCAGTCGCCCCAATGCAACGAGGGATCGGCCATCCAGTTCGGTTAATTCAAATCGCGCTCGCTCGAAATATTGGGTGACGCGACCAGTATCAGTGGCAACATATTCTTCGGTAATCGGCAGACCAAAAATATCTACGGACCCATTGGTCTCCCAGAATACCCGAAACGTGCCCTGCAAATAGTGACCGGTCTCTTGAAAATAGACCGCATCGCTCTGTGCGGGTGCAGGCGTGGCGAAGCCAAAAAGCAGCGCAACCAGCAGCAGCAATGCTCCCAATCGTTTCGGCGCAAGGTGTGCTTGATGATGTAGCATCGTCAAATCTCCTTACTCACATAGAGGTCGAGTCTGTTCACCGCCATGCATGTGTTTTCCATATGACCACTCAGTTACGATTACCGAGGGGTCGAACGAAATATCGCGTATGTGTTTTACCATTGCATCAATTATACACGACCTCGCCACAGAACGAAACCATCCGGGGCAGCATTTTTAAGCCATTCTTTTGCCATACGCTCTTTCGTGCCAACCAAGCAGCGGTCTTTCTGGGGCTGTGCTGCTATGCTGGCAACACCCCCTGACAAACTCATTGCTACTCTATGCTACAATAAGAGCTATTGTAGGCAACCATCCGAAGATGATCAGATCATGCACAGACACGATGAATTGATCAAGCGGGTTGCCCGATATATGCAGGACGTGTTCGGGTTGGTGGTTTTCCCGGCCTTTCAGGATGATGGGCCGTACCCGGTTGATTTGCCGATTGCTCGTTACAT
The DNA here is from genome assembly GCA_012034075.1 of Chloroflexaceae bacterium. Classification (GTDB taxonomy): domain Bacteria; phylum Chloroflexota; class Chloroflexia; order Chloroflexales; family Chloroflexaceae; genus JAAURD01. The sequence goes on from JAAURD010000114.1 coordinate 1,358, forward strand.
TGATCATACGCTGCTCAAAGCCGAGGCAACACCAGAAGATATCGTGCAACGTTGCCACGAGGCAGTACGCTACCGCTTTGCGAGTGTGTGTGTTCATCCTGGCTATGTCGAAATGTGTGCCAAGCACCTCATTGATAGTGGGATTGCGGTGTGTACCGTGGTGGGGTTTCCACTCGGCGCAACGCTCAACAGTGTAAAGGTGTTTGAAGCACGTGAGGCAATTAAACGAGGGGCAACCGAAATAGATATGGTGTTAGCGATTGGACGGCTGAAGGCTGGACAATATCATGCGGTATACGATGATATTGCGTCGGTGGTGCTGGCCTGTCGTGAGCAAAACACGCTCTGCAAAGTTATCATTGAAACGTCATACTTACATGACGATGAAAAAGTGGCCGCCTGTTTGCTGGCTGCTCGGGCCCAGGCCCAGTTTGTCAAGACCAGCACAGGTTATACCAATCGTGGCGCTACGGTACACGATGTTGCCCTGATGCGGCGCACGGTTGGTCCGAATGTCGGCGTGAAGGCATCCGGCGGGGTTCGCACATTTGAACAAGCAAAGCAGATGATACAAGCCGGTGCAACTCGAATTGGCAGCAGTTCGGGTATATCGATTGTGCAGGAGTCCCTGACACATAGCCTTTAGGATTCTGGTGTTTCTGGTGTATCCTGGTTCACCACACGAAAGCAAAGGAGCAGTATCTTGAGTATTCTGGTTGATAAAAACACACGGTTACTGGTGCAAGGCATCACAGGAAATGAGGGTGGGTTTCATACGCGCAAGATGATCGAGTATGGTACGAATGTTGTGGCTGGTGTGACGCCCGGTCGTGGTGGTCAAAAGGCCATTGACGATCAGGTTCCGGTCTTTAACACCGTGGCTGAAGCAGTCAAAGAGACGGGAGCGAATACGTCGGTCATCTACGTTCCACCTCCATTTGCTGCCGATGCGATTCGCGAATCCGCCGCAGCCGGCATTGCTCTGGTGGTATGCATTACGGAAGGCATTCCCGCCCTGGATATGGTAGCGACCTATGATTTTGTGAAGCAGCAAGGGGTGCGCTTGCTTGGCCCGAACTGTCCGGGCCTGCTGACCCCTGGAGCAGCCAAGGTTGGGATTATTCCCGGCAATATTGCCACCCCGGCCCGGTTGGTGTTGTTTCTAAAAGTGGTACCTTAACCTATGAAGTCATCGATGCTTTGACACGGATTAACCTTGGTCAAACCACCTGCGTTGGTATTGGTGGTGACCCGATTAGTGGTACCGATTTTATCGATGTTCTTACTCTGTTCCAGGCTGATCCCCAAACCGAAGCGATTGTGTTAATTGGTGAGATTGGTGGTACTGCTGAACAAGAGGCCGCTGCCTTTATTAAAGAGAATGTCACCAAACCGGTGGTCAGCTTTATCGCAGGTCAGACAGCCCCTCCGGGCAAACGTATGGGTCATGCTGGTGCGATTATTAGCGGTGGTGAAGGTACCGCCCAGGAGAAAATTGCAGCTCTGGAAGCAGTTGGTGCGCGAGTAGCTAAACTGCCAACCGATATTGCCCAGATTGTGAAAGATACCCTGTAATCGGATCAACAAAACAACAGGCACGCTTTACCCTGTGGTAGTTTTGCACCTGACTATTGGGAGTGATGGTATCCCTCCCCGGATGTCACCGGGGAGGGAATTTAAACCTTTTTTATCCTCAGAAGGAGTCATCTTTCGTTTGCTGCCTGATATCATCCACTTGATCGAACACTTGGCGCATGAGTCGTACTATAAACCAGCAGAGTTATGATTACATCATGGAAGTACTTACTGAACCGGCAACAACAGATTGGGATGCCTTTGTCTTACAGCATCCACAGGGCAATCTGCTCCAACTCTCCGGTTGGGGTGAGCTGAAAGCGATTGCTGGTTGGCACACGCGTCGTATTGCGATTACGGCCGTGGGCAAAACAGGCATGCATATCTGTGCCGGGGTACAGATGCTCTTTCGCTCACAGTATGGCGTCAGCTTGGCCTATGTTCCGCGTGGGCCGCTCTTCTCGAGCGATGCTACCGTGGATGCGCTGTTGTTGGCAGCCATGAAACGGGTTGCTCGTCGTCAACGAGCGATCTTTTTACGGCTTGAGCCACCCGTGCGGGAAGATGCACCAGGGAGCGATAGCTACCATACCTGGTTGCTAGAGCACGGGTTTCAACCCGCCAGAACGATCCAACCACGCAGTACCATTCTCGTAGACCTTAGCCCGGACGTTAATCGGATGTTTGCTGGTTTTAGCAAGGGTCATCGTGCCGATATTCGGCGTGCTGAACGTCAGGGGGTAACGCTGCGGATTGGCGATACTAGCGCAACTGAGGCATTTTATGCCATTATGCAATCGACGAGCAAACGTGCTGCATTTGGCATTCATACCGCCGATTATTATCGACGGGCAATGCAAAGCTTTCTTATCGATCAGCAACCCATACCAGAGACTGATCCCGATCTATCGGGATCAGCTGTGACGCTCTCGAATGGACAGGTACGGTTGTTACTGGCGGAACAGGAAGGGCAGACAGTGGCTGCCCACATGGTGTTTGTCGATAGTTATACCGGCTATTATCTCTACAGTGGTGCGACCGAAGCGGGGTTAAAAAGCGGCGCCAATCATCTTTTGCAATGGCATGCGCTTCAGTGGGCACGCGCACGAGGAGCACGATGGTACGATCTCTGGGGTATTCCCGATGCACTGGGTCGGGCAGCTGCGGCAGAAGATCCCCAGACACGAACAAAACTGGAAGGAGAAGCGCAGGAAGACCCCCTTATCGGCGTTTATCGTTTTAAGAAAGGGTTCGGTGGTCGTATTGTACGCTATCGATCAGCGTATGATCAAGTCTACTTATGGCCGCTCTATACCATATGGCAACACCGGTTTCAATCATAGCAAATACGAGAACGATATGGATACGATGATTGCCTGTCTTGGCGAAATCCTGGTTGATTTTCTGCCTAATGAAGAACAAAGTAGAACATCTGGCTTTGAGATGCACCCCGGCGGCTCACCCTTTAATGTTGCAGTTGGCCTTGCTCGTCAACAACAGCCCGTAGCATTTGTCGGGAAAATCTCCAACGATTTTTTTGGCCACTATCTGCGTTCTTCCATCGAATACTATGGTATCGATGCACGCTTTATTGCTTCGGCCGAAGCACCCAGTACGCTCGCTTTTGTTACCACACGCGGCGGTGAACCGGTGTACACCTTTTATGACAGCGGCGCAGCTGATACGCTTCTGACAATCGACGATATCCCGGATGCGTTTTTTCAAGAGACGAAGCTGTTACACTTTGGCAGTATTAGCCTGTTGCGGGGTAGCACTCCCGATACCGTTCTGGAGGTAGTTCAGCGGTTACAGGGGCATGCGCTCTTATCATTTGATCCGAATATTCGTCCTTCTCTGGTGCATGAAGAAACGGCCTATCGCGATCGGTTGCAGCGTCTCTTTCAATGTGCTGATATCGTGAAGATGAGTGCGGTTGATGTTGCCTGGTTGGCGCCCGGTCAATCGGTCGAGACCTTCGCGTCACACCTCATCAACCAGGGACCAAGTTTAATTATGGTCACGCAGGGGCGTCAACCGGTGCTGGCGATCTATCGTACCACAGGAGGTGCGGTTGAATCGATCCGTTTGCCATCTTTCCAGATAGATGTGAAGGATACGGTTGGTGCAGGTGATGCTTTTTGTTCTGGCTTGCTGGCATGGCTCACACGGAGACAGATCATGACACAGGCAGCTCTTCAGCAACTTTCAACAGATCAGCTAGAACAGGTATTACGTTATGCGACTGCCAATGCTGCCCTTACCTGTATGCGACCGGGGGCCAATCCACCTTCTTACGAAGAACTAACGGCGTTTCTGGCTTCACATTAACTGGGGCAATCTGTCGAAAAAACGCGGTATGGTTGAACCATCTGGGTATGATACCGTAGGCGCAGCTTGTAGCCGCGCAACCTTTCTGCCACATGAGCGCAACCCAAAGTACTTTTGCTCCACCGCACGCACGGATCGCACTGCGTAGGGGTAGGAACGTAGGCGCGGCTTTGAGCCGCGCAACCTGTCTACCACCCGGAGTGCCACCGTACCAGGGCACTTTCGCTCTAATGCAGGCGAGATACCTGCGCTCCAGATGTGCGGTCATCCCGACCGCAACCCCTCATCCCCGACCCTGTGTCCCCAAGGGGAGAGAGTAGACGATGCCACTGCCCGATCTCCCCTGGCATTTCCGCGAAGAGAGCAACCATGCCCTGGTTTGCTGGCGCTCCGTGCGGTGGAAGGTGAACGCGGCTGCAAGCCGCGCCTACATCTGGAGCGCAGGCGTCTCGCCTGCATGCATTAGCGCCAATCGCCCATGGTTTCAAAAATCGCTTTATCGCCCATCGGGGTCGGCACGGTTGTCGCGGGAGTGTTCAACAAAATCTCGGCCATTTGCTCAAATGGTGCGGTACACAGGTCGCGATCCGGGCCGTCCATCTCAAACAGGGTTTTGCCGGCCAGGCGTGAGCGCCGAATCAGATCGTGATAAGGCACCTCGCCTAATATACGGGTATCGACCGTCTGGGCAAACTGCTGCAACAGCGATGTCCCGCCAAACTCTGGATCAACTCGGTTGGCAATGATACCGGCCAATTGCACTTTATGGCGCGTGCTCTTCTGGGCAACGGCCATACACAGGCGGTTCGCAGCAAAGATGCTATCAAAATCGTTGCAGGCAATGATGACGGCATAGTCAGCATGATTCAGCGGGGCCGAGAAGCCACCACATACCACATCACCAAGCACATCAAAGAGAATAACATCGTACTTATTAAACAGGCCAAACTCTTTCAAGAGCTTGACGGTTTCACCCACTACATACCCACCACAACCACTCCCAGCTGGAGGGCCGCCTGCTTCTAATGTATCCACACCGGCAAACCCGGTTTTGATGACATCTTCCGGGAGAATATCCTCAACATGGAAGTTCACCTCACTAAGTGCATCAATGACCGTTGATTGAAGTTCACCCGTCAACGGGAATGTTGAATCGTGCTTGGGATCACAACCAATTTGTAAAACTTTTGCACCCTTCAAAGCCATTGCGGCCGATAGATTAGCCGATGTGGTGGATTTACCGATACCACCTTTACCATAGACAGCGACGATCATCGCGAACTCCTCTTCTAGCTGTTATACGGCTCTCTGGTCTCTACGTAGATGGGGTCAGGTTTGAACGATTTTGATCGTTGCCACACTGGATGGATGAGCCGGGAGAATGATACTGGCCTGATCACGGTGACCAACATCCCAGGTAACGGGTTCTGTTTCAAAGACAATCAACGCAGGAATATCGATCTCGTTTTCCTGCGCATCATAAAAATGCGCCAAAAAGACAGCTACCGGTAGCGCTGATGTTGCTTCTACCTCGAATGCCAGCACATCGATGACCATCATCTCGCCGGTAATTTCATTCAACACTTCCTGTTGTTCTCTGTGAACATGAGACACTGCAAAATAGTCACCAAACGCACCCCATTCAATCGTCGGTATTGTGCCTGGCGATTGGGCCGTCGTCTGCGATAACGCAGTGGTACGCGTAAGCTGTGCGGTACGCATGGTAGGACGTTCGGCTGCTGCGGGTTCAGTAGGTGCGCCAATCACAACCGTTACCCTGCCGGCACACGGCGCCAACCGTGTATTGTAGTCTGGCTCCTGCTCAAGCACCATCCCCGTCTGTGTGGGTTCGTCTTCGTCTTGCGATTGTACCACCAGTTCCAGTCCCAATGCCTCAATGATCTGCCGTGCTGCGGTTACCTCAAGTCCCACTACATTGGGCAAATGACATGTCTCCAGAGCTTCCGTGGCGGTTGTCCGGCCGCCATTTGGGACAGCGTTGTCTTCGGCAACCGGTGCGCTAGCACAGGCAACCAGCACCAGCAGCAAGACCGGGCTGATAGCGCGGAGCGCCACGGCAAACACCCCCGTTACCCGACCAGAGTGATAGATTGGATAGCATGGTTGCATAGATAGTTCTATGGGGTGTGTTTACCATTTTGCGGTAAGGGACGACCAAACACCCGTTCATAATCATCGCTATAGCGTGCCAACGCCATATACACATGGTACGGCACAATGCTTGCTTCTTTCCGCGCAAACTTATCACGCACATAGGCAAGATTACGCAGCAATTTCATCTCGATCACGGAGCGTGCAAATTCAAGACCTCTCGGTCCACGTTGACGCTGCAATGTTGCAATCAGTTGACGAATCAGTGCTGGTGGCCGACGTGGTTTTTCTGCCAGCATGGTGATATAGCGAGACATCCCAGCAGTGCGTTCGCCCTGTTCCATCACTGGCGCAAACGCGAGATCAGGCGCTATCAAGCTGAAGAGTTCAGCCCCACGATCAGTCCGCACCAGCAGCCACTGCCAGCCAAGCGGTGCCCCCAGATAGCCAACTGTCAAATCGGCGAGTGTATTGGGATAATCGAAACATGAGAGACATGCAGATGGAAAATCTGACCCAGCTGATCCATCGGAATATCAATAAAGTTGACCCGTTCGCGCTTGCCCTGCTCATGATGCAACCAGATGCTAAAGTCCTGCATAAACTCATAATGCACCACCGTCTCGGGCGAGCACGAGATAAGCTGCAAAAAGAGTTGGAGATCAGGATAGGTCACGTTATCGCTACAGGGAATGCCGATGATATACAATCGCTCTAAATCAAGCTCATGTTCGGCAGCACGGAGCATATGTACCTGACAACCAGTGCCAATAAAGGCCAGTCGTCGTACTGCACTTTTGCGCACATCATCCAGAATATGCAGGTTCGGTGACAAACAGGGCTTATTCCCGGCGCTTGCATAGACCTGTTCGGGAGTGCGGGCGAGAAAGGGTTGTGGTGCAAACCGTGTGCCGGGTACCTGGCCCGTGGTAATCACGCCATCGACCAGACCCAGTTCTAGCAACCGTCCCGCCAGACTGGTGACAATGCCTGACCACTGGGCATGCGGCCGCGGCCGCTGCATGCGTGCAATATGCATCGCACGATAGATACCAAAGAGCATCTCTTCACTATCTTCGCGTTGGCGTTGATGCAGTCGCAATTCAATCTCAGCGGTTTGATTCTGAACAAACACACAGGTCTTGGGCATATGGGGGCGTAACAGACTGTCACACAGTCCGCAATCACTGCACAGCTTGGGCCGCCCTTTGAGACGCACATCCTGGCTGAGCAGGGTTGTCTCATAGAGACCCTTGGATGGACCGCCTTCATCGATCATGGTTTATCCTCCCACATGCTCACGTGCTTCCAGCACAATCTGAGTAGTAATCACTCGGTATCCCTGCGCACGTGCATACTGTTCAATATTGCGGCGGGCCTTGTTGCGTACAAAAAAGGGTATCTTTTTCATCATCGCTTCGGCGTCTGGCTGCCATTCCACTGGTTCATCATCGGCCAGCGGTGCTCCCTTAACTGGCGCTGCTGGTGTGGGTGACTCTTCGGTAAGCGGCACCGCTGGCAGCACGGGGTCTACCAGTGGCAGCACGGGTTCGGTCTCAGGCATGGGTGGTACCTCAAGTCCGGCATCACCAAACATATCAATCAAGTGCTGTTCCATCCCCAGGGTAGAGGTCATATAGATTTGATCGGCGATAACATCGGCACCATCAAAGCCCAGAAAAGGACGATACGAAAGGGGGTGGTTTTCAATATGCATCGGCGGAGCGATAACCATACATTGCAGCCCTAACTTACGCGCCGTGTGTCGTTCCATCTGCGTCCCACAAACCAGGTCTGGTTGCAGTTCCTCAATCCGCTGGGCCGTCACCTGAAACTCCTCCGTGACGAGCAGGTCATCAACGTATTCCGCCAGTTGCTCACGCAGCCAATCCGCCTGATCTGGCAGATACGTCCCTGCGCCACAGATTTGCGTGCCCAATTCATCGTGGAGAAAGCGCGTCATCCCCGCCACATGGGTGGCATCGCCGAAGACAAACATGCGCCGCCGCGAAAAGCTCTCCATATCGGCAGTACGCACAAACCAGGGAACACTGGATGGTGTCGACAGGCCATCCAGTGAAAAGGCCGTCAGCGGCGGCAACATGACCTCAGAAGGATTGTTCTGTTTGGAACCAACACTATTGAGCTGCTCCACCAGCTGGTGAAGCCACGCCAGGGTCGGTTGCACCCCAATTGGTGCATCACAAAGCGATGGTGTCCCAAATTGCTCGTGTAGTACCTGTGCAGCCTGCTGCCCCAGTTCACGATAGGGTGCGATGTTGAGCCATGCCGCTGGGAGGCGACGCAGATCATCCAGGGTAGCGCCCCACGGTGCTACCACATTGACCTGGACTCCCAGGGTTTGCAGCATCCGCCGCAACGCGGTCAAATCATGGCGTGCATGCAGCCCCATGGATGCGGGCCCAAGAATATTGACGCTTGGCTGAGTCGTCAGCGGTGTCGCTGTTGCATACCGTCGCACCAGTTCGGTAAAGAGACCGTCGGCCGCAGCTACCTCTTGCACGCGATAGGGATTAACGTCATAGATTAGCACTTCAGCGGAAATATCAGCACTTTCGGCAGCAACTTCCAGGTTTTCTTGCAGCAGTGTGGTTGAGCACGAAGCCGCTACCACAATCAACTCAGGGTGCAACTGCTGGTCAATCGCCTGCAATGTCTCTGGCAAGCGGAGATTGCCCTGCGCCAGATCACGCCCGCTCACCACGCTTGTTGTCAGTGGTGGAAATGCGGGGGTCCGCTCAAGCATAGCAAACACTGCATTGATATAGGCATCTCCCTGGGGCGCATGAAAAACAGCGTGAATATTGCGCAGGCTATTGGCAATTCGCCCAATGCCATAGTGCGCAGTGCCTTGATACATCCAGTAGGCGAGGCGCATAGACAGGTCTTTCTTGTTTCGCTATTGGTGTTCTTGTCTGGTACGGTAATCCGCTCCGTACCACCTAGACTGTTGCCTCTATTGCCACTGAGCCGTTCTGGATAGCGGCAAACAGGCCCGAATCAAACAGCCAGGTCAGGGCTTCATCATGCGGATCAATCTCTATTTCGCCATTCACCAGATGTTCGAGCCAGGACGCAATCAACATCTCCAGATCATACTCCGTTACATCATTCAGCGATAGCGATAGATCATCAATATACGATGCGAGCGTCTCCGTCACTTGAATCACATAATCTGGTGGTGCTTGCTCACCGGCTGAGGATGCATGCATCCACAGGTAGAAATAATCTGGGAGAGCGAGCAAAAAGTAGGGTGCATCTGGCATGACAGCATGCGAGAGAAGCTTTTGACGTCGTTGGATAACCCATTTTTGTGATGCACCGGTCTTCGTCTTGACCGAGACAACTAACTGAAGTTTGCCGTCCGGATCGTAAACTGCAATATCGGCATGCCGTATCATGAAAAACCTCTATAAAGCGCGTCGGTCGCGACACACTATGCACTGTGTTCCTGCTGCGAGGGCATCAGCCCGGTGGTCCAGAGCGGATCCATAACGGTGGTTCCACGTGCATTCAGCTGTGCATGACGCTGCATTGGCAGGGTAAACATGCTGATCAGGGTATGGCTGCCTGCCCAGCCATGGATCGGCATAAATGCAACTTCCATACTCCACTTGGCCAGAACCCCATGACCTATCAACGGATTGGTCGACATAATGTTGGCGATCACCAGATCCGGCTTGATCTCATCGATACGTTCTAGCTGATGATGCAGGTCGGGTTGTTCCACCAGGCGCACTTCCTCCAACCGACTCAGCTCATGGGCATGAAATCGGCGATTGACATATGGTGTACTACATTCCACTATCTCACAGCCACATGCCTGCAAAAAGCGTGCCAGTGGGATTTCCATCAGCGTATCCGAAGCCAGAAAGATACGCTTGCCTTTGAGCAAACTAGTATGCGTCTTGAGACGTTCCCAGGCTGCTGCTTCACGGTCGGCCAGATCTATCGTTTGCCCAAATGCACGGGCCAAGTCTTCCCAGAACATACGTGTGCCATCCGGCCCCAGGGGAAAGAGCGATGAGAGCACGGTTGCGCCACGTTCTTGCTGGAGCAGATTGGCAACACGGGCCAGATAGGGATGCAGTGGCGCAATGATCGTATTCGGGCCAATCGCCGGTAAATCACGCATGTGATTGGACGGTAAAAACCCAGCAACCGGTAGACCCAGACAGGCGGCCTCATGGGCAAAATCATCAGCAATGGTATCGTTGACCGAACCCAAAAACACGATTTCGGGTGTATCGCGTTCAGATACTGGGCACAATGGCAGTAATGCCTGCAATACCGAGTCTTCCGCCTGCGAAAACGTATAATCTAAGCCGGATGCCGGCACAAACAGCACCGGCAAATCAGGCCGACTCAACGACTGAGCCAGTCCTTCAAACTCGACTTTGATCACTTCGGGGGTACACGATGACAAGAGAAAGATGACCGATGGATGGTGTTCGCGCCGAATCGCCTCAATTTGCGCTTCCAATGCTGGCTGTGCAGACGAGAGGTCTGCCTCTTCCATCAGAGCCACAGCAAAACGCGGACGGGCAAAGATCATCACTCCCAGGGTGTTCTGGAGCAGATGCGCACAGGTATGTGTGCCGAGTATCAGAAAAAAGCTATCTTTAATCTTTTGATACAGCCAGCCAACGCTCACCAGACCACAGAACGAATGGTGCAGATTGTGCTCACGAATAATTTCCGGCTTGCGGGCCATTATCTCCTGCTTTCATCGGTTTAGATCAGCATCTCAGGTTTGAGCTGATAGATAAAATGGTGCATAGCAAGGTTGACCCCCCAGACCCAATCCAAAGATCGCCCACGCATGCGCTGATAAATACCCTTTAATGAATACACTTCACGCTGAATCTTCAGAAAGTTCTTCAGAAAGCGCTCCTGTTCGAGCCGTGCCGGCTGATACATATAGTGGAAGGTATCGTATTTATCCCAGTTAAAATGGACGACCCGATGCTTCATCTCTTCAAACCAGTCAGTACCCGGGAAAGGCGTTGCAATGGTAAACACCGGAAATTCAATGCGGTTCTGCATAATAAAGTCGTAGGTATCTTGAAAGCTCTGCTCGGTGTCGGTATCGAACCCAAAGATAAAGTAGCCTTGCAACGCAATGCCCTGCTTATGGGTGTTTTCCACGACCATGCCATAGCGATGGATGCGATTTGAGCCTTTGCCTACATACTTAATGGTTTCCGGTGAGACCGACTCGAAACCCACGCTCAGTAGCTCACAGCCCGAAGCCCGTGCTAGTTCGGGGATATGCGGTTTCTCCAGAAAGTTCATCGAGATATTGGAGTTCCAACGCACCCCCAGATGAATCATCTCATTGAGCAACTCTTCCATAAACGCCGGCCGAAAGGCGATATTATCATCCATAAAAGAGAAATGAACATCTGCCCGACCATTCCGCTGCTGATGATACTTCATCTCGTCGATGATATAATCAACCTCGCGCGTGCGATACACCTTGCCATAGACCTTGGGCGCACAACAGAAACTACACCCGACTGGGCAGCCCTTGGTTGCCAGAATCGGTAAGCGATTGCTATAGCGGCTGGCATGCTTGGAGCGGGTGATAATATCGAAATCTGGATGCACCATATGGTTCATCGGCTCAAAGCGCTCCGCACGATAGACCCGTTTGAGCTGATCACGCTGTATATCGCGTTCAAGCTCATGCCAGATCGATTCAATCTCGCCGACCACCACCGAAGTACAGTGCTGCAGCGCTTCATCAATCATCATAGTGGGATGGACGCCACCGAGAATAACCCGCCGGCCCTGTGCCAGTGCCCGATCCGCCAGCACATATGCTTTGTTGACATTTAACGTGCGGGCAGTAATCGCTACCACATCATAAGCCGATAAGTCCTGCGGTACTACGTCACCAATGCGCTCATCAATAAAATCAACATCAAAGGAACGTTGTGCGATGGTGGCCACCATCAACAGGTTCAGTGGCATGCTGACCTTGCCCGAGTCCACCATCAATGGTGTATTACTCTTGGGCTGAATAATCAGCCACCGTTTGCGAGGTACCCCATGATTGGTAGGCATGCCATTCACGTTGGTTTGTGTAGACGCCATAACGCTCATCAAAAACCCCCTGCATTCTTAATCATCACGGAGCGCCACGACCGAAGCCGTCCCGACCGTTGGTTCGATCCGTGATTGATCCACCGGCCGCCGCTTACCGGTCTTAATACTGCGTATCTGGTCTTGAATATTGCGTCGAAAGTAGACACTGGTTACCAGATTGATGAGTTTATTACGATTATAGAGCACGCGGTTGATAATATTGCGCCACGAATACCACATCAAAAAGTACTCCATGTAACGCAACTGGTACTCAAGCGGGTCATACCGATCACAGCGCACGACGAGATTATGTGCGGTATATTTATCCCAGTTTTCGTCAACAATGAGGCCT
>JAAURD010000115.1 GCA_012034075.1 Chloroflexaceae bacterium
CTGGACCAACCGGCGCCCCACATGCACTCGTGAGCAAGACCCCGCCAACGGCCAACACTGAGAAGCAGAACACGATCGAATGACCAGTGAACGTCTTGTTTGGAAAGTATGGCATGCATCCAGACTAACAGGCTGAGCCGCTCCGTACTAGGACAGCGCGGTGCGTCAGGTTTTCCGACTGACCCCAATCAAGCCCAAGGCTCATCGACGACCCTTTGGGCATATCCTCGACAATATCAAACAGGACAATATCACCCAGTTCTTTTGCGGCCAGCCAGTGGGCCGTGGTTGAGCCAACAAATCCAGCACCAATGATGGAAACTTTCTTACGCATGTTCGATCCTCCTTTGCTCTAAATTTGATGCCTATTGTAGCATACTTCTCTCCTATCACGGTACGGTTTTACGCAACCGATCCAACGCATCTTCGAGATCCTCTGGCAGTGGTGCCGTAAATTCGCGCCAGGTCTGATCGGCGGGATGATACAGCCCCAGGCGATAGGCATGCAAAAACTGACGTTGCAGGCCAAAGCTGGCACGTGGTTTGCGTGGGCCATAAAGCGCGTCGGCCAGCACCGGGTGGTGCTGCGCAGCAAAATGCACCCGGATTTGATGGGTTCGCCCGGTTTCCAACACAGCTTCAACCAGGGTGTAGTTGCCCAATGCCTCAAGCACACGATAATGGGTAGTGGCTGAACGTCCATGGGCCACTATCGCCTGGCGTTTGCGATCCACCGGATGGCGACCAATCGGCGCGCTGATCGTCCCGCTCTCGCGTTTCAGGCGACCCTCTACGACGGCGAGATAGGCTTTGTGCATCTTTTGCGCTTTCTGCTGTTCGGTTAGGTAGTGCATTGCCGTGCTCCGCCGTGCAACAACCAGCAAGCCCGAGGTGCCCTGATCGAGCCGATGGACGATACCCGGACGCAGGGTGCCGTTTACCTCCATATCGGGATAGCGTGCCAGCAACGCATGGACCAGGGTGCCGCTGTCGTGCCCAGGGGCGGGATGGACGACCATGCCCGCGGCTTTGTTGACGATGACGATATCCGGATCTTCATAGATGATGTCAAGCGGGATGACCTCTGGTTGGAGATCGGTCGTTTGCCTCGGCGGATAGCTCAGCGTAATCTGATCACCTGCACGCACGGGTTGGGCCGGTCGAGCCGGCCGCTGATTGACCTGGATGTTGCCATCGGCAATGAGCTGTTGAATGTAGGAACGTGAGAGTGAATCATTCCACCGTGTCAGATAGCGGTCAAGGCGGTCGCCGGCCTCGGCCGCAGAGACAATCAGATGATCGGATGTGCGGCTTTGTTCAGACATGGTGTGCTTGCCGTGTTTGTGCTGTAACCATGGTACTATAACGCGTAGCGCCTGCTTGCGGCTGGTGCGTGTGGCTGCAAACCGCACCTACGAAGTTCGCTTCAACGCTTCGACGCTTCGACGATTCAACGCGGCACCTACGGCGTGCGGCGTTCATCCGGCAGTTCAGCCCGCAGGAGATCGGAGAGCAGCGCATCGTTCCTGCTATCGGCCGCTGTTGGCGGGGAATCATCGCGTGTTGCATCGCCAGCGAAGAGCAGATAACCTGCAAGCAGCAGCGTGCCAATCGTAATACCCGAATCGGCCAGATTAAAGACCGGCCACCAGCCAACCTGAATAAAATCTACCACATACCCCAGACGCACCCGGTCGATCAGATTGCCCAGGGCACCACCGATAATCAGGCCAATACTGATCTGGACCAGCACCTGCTCGTTGGGCAGATGCATAGCGTAGACGTATACCGCACCGATACTAATAAGTATGGCAATGACCGTTAACAGGGTGGGCATCCCTTGAAACAGGCTAAATGCAACACCCGTATTGTGAATGTACACGAACCGGATTGACTCACCCAGCAACGGTATCTGGCCGGTGAGGGGGCGTGGGCCAAGTGCTGCAACAATCCAGGCTTTACTGATCTGATCGATCAGAATAAGAAACAGTGCGACACTGGCCGGAATGAGCCAGCGTCTTTGCGGTTGCCTCAACACGCATGAAACTCCTACGGTTCTCAATAGATTCGCATCAGCGTATCCCGATTACCAGTACATCCGATATCGGGCTTGACACATGACGGAAATACCATATAGCATGCATCATAGAATAAATTATAATGAAACGACAGACGTTGTCTCATATACTGTATCGTGTAAAGGAATGCTCTGGTGATCAAAGTTATTGGTATTATCATCTGTTTGTTGCTCGTTGTCATGGTTGGCTGGTTGTCTCTCTCTGCCGATCATACCATGTATCTCGTCTATTTAATGATAGCCAGCCTGCTTGGCGTGGCAACTGGTCTGATTAAAAATTGGGGCAGATAACCGCCACCATCGATGATAGTTGCATTTCGTATGACGGTCGCTCAGAGAGAGATGCATATGAACCGTGTCTCCTCTCTGAACCTTGCCCAGAATCCTCTCTTTATCATACCACATGCGGCAGAAAAACCCATGTGGAGATGGCAGAAACATGACAAAAACACAGCTCTATAGCGCACAGCACACACGGCAGGTCTTTTTGCAAGTTCAGCAACATCTGACAGTACGACTGCAAGGCCAGCGTGATTCGGCTGTGATTGACCGCTTTCTTTTCAGCCTGGGGCATCATTTTCAAGATCTGTATCATCCCTTGCTGATCCTGTATGGTCAACGTTCTGATTTTACCACGCATCTCAATGGACTGATCGACACGATGTTGTCGGCGTATATAGAGCGTTCGGCGGCCCTGCGGCAGCGCGATGATGCTTGCTATACCACCCCCGACTGGTTTCAGCATGAGACGATGGTAGGCTATGCGTGTTACGTTGACCAATTTGCTGGCAACCTCAAAGGGGCCATGCAACGGCTCGACTACCTGGAAGAACTGGGTATCACCTATCTTCAGCTGCGAAGCCTGTTGCAACCACGTGAAGGTGCCGATCACGATGGCTGGGCAATACAGGACTATCGCAAGGTAGATCAGCGAATCGGCACTATCGAAGACCTGGCTGAACTAGCAACCGTGCTGCATGCCCGTGGTATCAGTCTAGGGATTGAACTGGTCTTGAACCATACGGCGCAAGAACATGCCTGGGCGCAACAGGCGATGCAGGGCGATCCAACGTACTTATCCTACTATCTCACGTTTGATGATCGTAATCTGCCCGATGCCTATGAACGTACATTGCGCGAGATGCTGCCAGCCTGTGCGCCGGGCAATTTTACCTGGGTGCCAGACTTGACGGAGAGTGGCAAATGGGTCTGGACGACGTTTCATGGGTTTGAATGGGACCTCAACTACCGCAACCCGGCGGTCTTTCGTGATATGGCAGCCACCATGCTCTTTCTGGGCAACCTGGGTATCGATGTTCTATGCCTGAATGCAGTTCCCTTTATCTGGAAGACCATGGGCAGTAGCTGTGAAAACCAACCAGAGGCCCATCTGTTGCTCCAGGCATTTCGCGCGGTCATGCGCATTGTTGCACCATCAATCATTTTCCAGATCGATGCGAGTGTCCCCACAACCGAACTAGTCCACTATCTCGGAAGTGGACCGGCAACCGGCAAGGAATGTGAATTGGCCTGCCATCACCAGCTGATGGTACTGCTCTGGAGTACCCTGGCAACCACACGTGTCAATCTGCTCCATCATGTCCTGCAAGAGATCCCACCGACACCACCGGGGAGCACCTGGCTAACCTACATTCGCGACCATGATGATATTGTCTGGCAGATTGCCGATGACGATGCATCTGCCGTAGGAGAGAATGGGACGTTACATCGGCAGTTTCTGACCAACTTTTACCGGGGCTACTTCCCTGGTTCCTTTGCGCGGGGTGTGCGGGTGCAGGCAGAAACAATGGGCACTGAGCATGAGCGGATCATCGGTACAACCGCCTCGCTCACGGGGATGGAGCAAGCGTTGGAGCATGGTGATGCTCGTGGGCTCGATCTGGCTATTCGCCGTATTGTGCTGTTGTATAGTGTGGTCATGGTCGTTGGCGGTATTCCGTTGATGATGATGGGCGATGAACTGGGTTTGCTCAACGATCCCGACTTTATCCATCACCCACAGCATGCCAACGACAACCGCTGGATGCATCGACCAGTGATGGACTGGTCGCGGGCCGATTTGCGTCATGTCCCACAAACCGCCACAGCGCAGATCTACCATCGCCTGCAGCAGCTTATTCTGGCACGAAAGCAAGCGTTTGTGTTGCATGGCGCCAATCCTGGTGCTGTGTTAGTCACCAGTAACCCCCATGTTTTGGCCCTGACCCGCCAACATCCATGCGGTCGTTTTCTGCTGCTGGCAAACTTTCATCATCAGGTTCAGCAGGTGCCGGCAGCACTCACGCGGCAGGCCAATCTGCGTGACCCGGTGCGCAATGTGCTGGATACCACCGGCCAGCGTCCACTGATTACGGGTGGCAATATTGCGCTTCAACCATATGAGAGCGTCTGGCTGATCGATGTCTGATGCTGTCTGGTTTTCGTGGTCTGGAACGTTGTATATGAGAGACGTGCGAAACTTGACGCCCATGCCGTCATCGGCTACACTATGCGAGGGTATGCCTTCTATTGAGGAGAAAGAGATCGATGAATAATGTACGTACTGGCCTTGTTGCTGCCCTGATTGCAGCAGTGCTCTTACTTGGTGGATGTGGTGCCCCACCACCACCACCGGCAACGCCCACAACGGTAACGACACCCGCCGAAACACCACTACCCGACGAACCATATCCCGATGCTACTGTTCGACCGCCGGCTGACCCCTATAGTTTGCCTACTATCGATCCCGACATGGATCCCTATAGTTTGCCTGGTAACGAGTAATGATCAGTCCATGTTGTTATCAGGTAAATTGAAATACTGTTTGATCGAGAAGCGGGACGCAGCATGCTGCGTCCCGCTTTATAGCTGCTCATCAACGCTTACAGATTCAGATCAAGGGTCATCCGGTTGAGATTGTCTGCTAGCGTGCTGCCCTGGTAGCGCAAGAACGTAGCGCCGCTGATACTCAACTGGGTGGCCTGCCCACTGGCAGTGCGCTGGACAACGGCGACTTTGCCGTTAAAGGTGTAGTCACCCACGATCTGCTGGTTGCCAACGCCAGCATACGCGATAAGAATATCATCGCTGCTTCCATCCGCATACGTTACGCGTACCAACAGTGCGCCACCGCTATCGGCTACGACGGTAGCAGTCGGACGCTGGCCCCAGGCACTGTCGGTTGTAGGCACCAGCAGATGCACCAGACGCATATCCTGACCAGCTGCTGCCACTTTGACATAAGGCCGGCCATCATAGCCGTTCTGAATGCCGATGTCGGTCGATAGCACTTGAATACCCAGTGCTGCATCACCCGGTGCGTTGGTGCGGATCCAGTTGCCTGACGTGGAGACGCTGCCTTCAACATGGCTTATCCAGCTGACTTGATGGGTACGTGAGGATCGAAACGCATCGACCATGAGGAAATAGCCCGGACGCACAAACACCACATGTCGCGTCACATCTTGCAGACCGTCGATCCGTTGATACGTGCGCGTGAGATCGGCAGCGACATAGTCCATACGATTGGTACTGGCCGTGGCTTCGAGAAAGCCATCGCTTCCACGAAACAGATCACGCTGGTGCGCATTCCACACACGATACTGGCCTTGCTCATCAATCAGTAGCGTGTTGTGATAGAAGGTTTCGACCGCCTGATAGGCTTCGTATTCGCGAGCCAGCACATCCGGGCCACGCTGCAAGTAGAACGTTCCCGCATCATTGTGATAGTGCCCATAATGAATGCCACAGCCGATATACTCACAGCCCGTCTCAAATGGGTAGCGTCCCTGCGTGAAGGCATCAAAGGCAAAGCGACCACCGGTGGGGCTGACTTTCAGGCCAAAGACAAGATCATCGCGTTCCCAACCGGTGCGCCAGATCACGCCCTCCAGATCGGGAAAGACACGAGCCAGCGGGAGCATAGCCGGTGATTCGGCGGTGACCGAGGGGTCATAGGCAAAAAACTCAAACGCCGTATGAATCAGCGTTGGACCACCGCGATACCGCCCGGTCTGCTCCATCTCGGCCTCAATGCGCTGGGCAACCCATTCGGCCTGCCCATTGCGCAGGTCCCGCGCAGCCTGACGCACAATCGATAATGCTCGGCCCTCGTGGCTCCAATCCCAACCCAGGTCACCATAGGCCATGAGAAAGTCGCGGCTCCCTGGTATATAGTTGTAGATACGCCAGAGGGTATAGCGCTGCAAAAACGTATAGGGCACAACATCGATACCCTGCACCGCACGCAGGTTCACACTGAAGGCTAACGCCATCGAGATCCCATAATCACCATACATCAGGCCCTCTTGCCATGAACCGTCACCACCATCAAGAATGGTACCAAGGCGACGCATATTGTCGGTCGCGGTATCAATCCATTGCTGGGCACGATCATCTTCGCCCAGCAAGGCCAGCCCCGCCAGGCCAAGGCCGGCATAGTTGGTATGGTTGTGGTTCTGCATAAAGCCACGCCGCCACCAGTTGTTCCAGACCCAACCATCTTGAATGGCGGCCTCATGCATCAGCTGCGCTCGTTCGCCCAGCACCCGACGCACGGTAGCTCGCTCGCTCTCCGAAAGGCGCGGGTAGATCCAGTCATATGCCAGAGCTGCTCCGACCAGGCCATGGCCCAGACCAAAATCACGCCAATCGCCCTGGTCCCACGACGGCCACGAAACAAATGTCAGCAGATGCGATTTCGCCGTGGTACAGTGATCATCACGGTCGGTTGCCATACAGACAAAGGCCAGCGCCCCCACGGTATCTCCATAGGGCCGATACTCGTGGCTGGCAACATTCGGGTCACGCGATGGTATATAAGGCCACGATTCGGCATAGGCCTGGAGATCGGCCAGCAACGCCGCATGGCTGTCGCTTGCTCGCTGGCGCACCTCGCTAACCCCGGACCAGCCTGCCAGCAACCGCGGATGGCTTCCGTCGCCAGTTGGCGGTGGCGTCGTCGGTCTAGCCGTGCTGGTCGGTTGCGGCAGTGGCGTCGCCGTGGCTGTGGGCGGCAGTGGCGTCGCCGTGGCTGTCGGTGGCACTGGCGTGCGTGTGGCTGTGGCTGTCGGTGGCACCGGCGTGCGTGTGGCTGTGGCTGTCGGTGGTATGGGTGTATGCGTTGGTGATGGGGTCAGCGTTGCCGTTGCTGTGGGTGTTGGTTCAGGTGGCGCATCAAGGCGTACTACCTCGACCAATGCAATGCGCGTGCCAAAGCCACCGGTGGCATCAATGGTCAGTCGTCCATCCCTAATAGTGACTGGCGTATGGCCTTGCGCAAACCGGGTCAAGGCCATTTCTTCTTCGACCTGGGGGATATGATCAATTACGCGGATACGTTCCACATTGATCACATGATGCGGTACATTATCCGGCCAGTCAACCACCGGGTCACCAGCGACAACCATCACGCTATAGCGCCCGTTGGGGAGCATCATTTCCCATGTGCCCTCAGCGGTGGTACCGGCAAACCCCTGGTCAGCATAATCGTCGGCCTGCATATGCATGACGGTATCGAGCCGTTGATCGAGACCTTGCGGTGAGTAATCGCGGTCACGCCCATTGCCCGGCTGCCCATTGCCGCCCGACAGGTCCAGTGGCTCGCCGCGTATTGGATCAACCCAGCCATACTGCAATGTACCGGCGCCTTGATCCTCATCCGAGCGCCAATCAAAGGGCTGGCCTGAATCACGCAAATAGCCAGCTGGCACCTCAGCCTCGTCTGACTGAAAGTTCACGCGGTAGACCAACGGCTGATCCTGCTCAACCAGGGGGACAATATCTACCCAATTGATGCGGGTCAGGTAGCCACCATTGGCATCAAGCGTGAGCCGACCATCATTGACTCGTACAACTACGCCAGCCAGACTGGCCCGATTGGCACTGAGTGTGCGACCTGTAGCGGTGAAATCAATCGCTGGAGTACCCTCTACATTGACGATATGATGGGGATTGTACTGCGGCCAGTCAACCACCGGGTCACCAGCAGCAACGATGACATGGTAGAGTCCATTGGGTACAGCAACCTCCCAGATGGCATCACGTGGGGTGCCGTTAAAGTTTTCGATAGCACGACTCTGCATAAACACAAGGCTATCAAAACGCTGATCGAGGCCCTGTTCAGTAAAACCACGATCACGGCCATTGCCGGGAGTAGTACCTTCTTGTGAGAGGTCAAGTGGTTCACCAGTGGCAGGATCAACCCAGCCATAGCTTACACTACCATCGTTTGTTCGTGGACCAAAGGGATAACCGACATCACGACGATAACCCGGTGGCACGGCTGAGTACCAATCTTGAAAATTGATCCGCAAGCTATCATTCGTACCAGCAAGAGCAGCTTGCTGCTCATCTCCCGGATCAATTGCCTGGGTGGAGCCTGACGCCGGCGCCAGGCCAGACTGCTCCAACACAACCCGCAGGGCATTGGTATGACCTGGTTCATGTCGCGCACTCACCTGGAGCAGACCAGGCCAGCTCACCGCGACGGCAACCTGCTGGTTTGGCGAAAGCACGGTAGTGTAGCGTGGACTCTCCTGCGGTAGTGCAATGTACTCGTCAGTTAATCCGTTTGACGCTGGCAGCGATAGGCCCTGCTGCACCAGTGGCAGAAAGACCGGGTGGGCCTGGCGAGTAATGGTATAGTGAGCATGGGAGACTGTTACCGTATCTTGCGGAGCAACCAGAATAGGTGCAAACGCATCCATATCTGTTAGATGATCCAATACGATGGTATGATGCACTGGCGCAATTCCCGGTTCGGGTGTTGGCTCCAGTGGTGGTGTATGCTGGGCAGTAGCCGACGATTGAGCAACCAGACCACTCAGAATACTGATAATAATCAAAAGAATAAGGACATGGTAACGAAACATACGATACCTCCACTTGAATCAAAGAGAAACCCGTAAAACCACCTAAAAAACGGCAGTGTCATATTTCTTCGCATATTTTTTTACGGTTTTTTGCTGTAGTTTTTATTGATTTTTTGGAAATACTATCGATTGATGATAGTACTATCATATTCTCTTCGTATTCATCGGTGAGGTGGAGGTTAAAAACTGGTAAAAATGATAGAATAAATGGATTAAGCTAATATATGAGGATGTATTTTATGCTTATGATGTTCGTATAGAAGCTCATCGTGAAAAGCACACGTCGTGACGTCCTGCACGGTTTCCCGCAAAAAACAGTGCAATTGTTCATGCGCGAGGTTCGTTAGCGCATAAAGGGCAGGTTAACTGAACGTGCTGGGTTCGTCAGTTCGTATCGAGTTGACGCAGATCCGTTGATGAAAGATCAATACGGAAATCGTTTTGGGAGAGGCCAATAAAGAGATCGTGGAATGCGGGCGGAATAGCGGCATCATCCAGCGTGTAAAAATGACCATCACGGGTACGACCAGCCACCAGAAAGCGGCACCGATTGGCTCGAATGCGATCTAAAGAGGCATACATTGCTGCTTCACTGCCATAATAGTGCGGTGCAATAATTCGTGTTACCGTATCATAACCAACAATGATCATACAGCCTGGATGTTGAGCCGCCTTGTCTTGATACATCGCCGCATGCGATAAGATCAGCGTATGGCGTCCTCGAAAATGATTCATCCGCCGCGTGATTTCGGCAGCAGTGAGCTGACCCTTATCCGGATGGCTCACCGATAACTCGAAGGCAACCGGCTGCTGCAAAAACGCAGCAGCTGTTTCGGCCAGGCGGCGATGCCCAATATGAAAGGGATTAAATGAACCGGGTAAGATTGCTCCTTGAAAGGGTTGGTTGGCAACCTGCTGCCCATCGGGCAGGATCGTCAATGTCTCGATGTTACGGTCGATTAAATCGTTGATCAAATTGGTGATCGGGTGGATGTCCGTTTCAACTGATTCACCGGGCAGCAAATCGAGCGGTAAATCAACCGTTAGACCACAGGCGACAACAAGCGCACGAAGCAGCAACTGGCTGATCACCAGTTCTTCATGCAAACGATCGCGCTCACCTCGCAGCAGAGTCAGCGCATAGGTACTGCTCGAATCAGCACTCTGCACGGCAATAACCCCGCGATGCTGACCACGCTTGGTACGGTCGGTCGCAAGCGTTGCGGTACAGGCTATGCCCAGCAATGGCACATCGGTTTGATGAACGCGATTCCCTTGATGCACCAGATAAAAGGCTCGCTGATACGCCTGTTGTGCCATCGCCACCGCCGTATCGATAGCGACAAAACTCGCTGGTTCATACCCCAGGAGATCGATCATCGCGGCTGCGGCATAGCGGTCGCTTGCCTCAAGCACCGTGCGTGACGAACCAGCAACACGGTGCAACCACCAGAGTGCCAGCGTCCCTGCACCTGCACATTCGAACACTATTCGATGTGGAGCCGCATGAATCTGAGTAATGGCCTGTTCCAGGTTTGGAGAAAAGATCACGTGATCGATCATACGTGTAGTATAGCATAAAGATCGTTCGCCAAAAGCATGCGATCTGCCTTCCTTTGACAAAGACGACCACTGCGTGTATAGGTCTTTTTATGTCATGATTTTTTTTGTTTGAGAACGCTCTAGCAGAAAAAATCATACCTATCAACAAATACTTGCATTGAATCTGTCTTATCTGAACAACATACAAAACAGTAACAACCATGAATCGCCTGTGGGAACATATCTTGACAGATACGACAAACCCTTGTATGATGCCTTTAATAGAAAACGCAACTCTTATCCAGATGAGACGTAGGGACCGGCCCGATGATGTCTCGGCAACCCCGGACTATCCGTTATTCAATGTTGAAGCGGGTAGTAGCAAGCAGGAAGGTGCCAACTCCGGCAGATGTAATCCTGGAAGATGAGAGGCGTTGGCAGTGTTTGTGTAACCACCGTAAGTTGCACACAGGATTCAAGATACAGGTCTATCATGTATTTTCCTGAACATTGCACCAACTACTCTCATCGCAAGATGAGAGTTTTTTGATTCTGATACCGAAGTAAGGAAACAACAGTGATGACCGATAAGCCATCATTTCAAGGATTTGAAACCCTGGCATTGCATGCCGGCCAGCAACCCGACCCAACGACGGGATCACGCGCTGTGCCCATCTATGCTACCACATCCTATCAATTTCAAGATACGGGCCATGCTGCACGGCTGTTTGCCCTGCAAGAGTTTGGCAATATCTACACCCGCATTATGAACCCC
This sequence comes from Chloroflexaceae bacterium, assembly GCA_012034075.1. Taxonomy (GTDB): domain Bacteria; phylum Chloroflexota; class Chloroflexia; order Chloroflexales; family Chloroflexaceae; genus JAAURD01. Next base: position 11,267 of record JAAURD010000115.1, read on the forward strand.
ACCAGCGATGTCCTCGAACAGCGCATCGCGACACTTGAGGGGGGCGTTGGCGCACTGGCTCTGGCATCAGGTCAATCCGCCGCTACCATTGGTGTGCTGACCTTGGCGAACAGTGGTGATACGATTGTCGCCTCAACCGATCTCTATGGTGGCAGTTATACCCTGTTTCGCTACACCATGCAACGTTGTGGTATCACCACGCGTTTTGTTGATGGGCGTGATATGGATGGCTTTCGTCAAGCCATTGATGATACCACCAAACTGGTCTTTCTTGAGTTGATTGGCAACCCCAAACTGGATGTGCTGGACCTGGCACAGATTGCCGCGATTGCCCATGAAAAGGGCGTCCCCGTAATGGTAGATAGTACGACTGCTACGCCCTATCTCTGCCGTCCCTTTGAATGGGGCGCCGATATCGTGATGCATTCAGCCACCAAATACATTGGCGGTCATGGTACCAGCATCGGCGGTCTGCTGGTCGATAGCGGCAAGTTTGACTGGACCAATGGGCGCTTTCCGGAGTTTACCCAACCCGACCCATCTTATCACGGTCTGGTCTATACCGAGGCATTTGGGTCACTTGCCTATATCATTAAAGCACGCGTCCAGTTGCTCCGCGACATGGGACCAGCGCCAAGCCCCTTTAATGCTTTTCTGTTTTTACAAGGCCTGGAAACCCTGGCACTGCGCATGGAACGGCATAGCAGCAACGCACTCGCCGTGGCACAACATCTCAAACAGCACAGCAAGGTCACCTGGGTTAATTATCCGGGTCTCCCCGATCATCCCACTTACGAATTGGCCCGGCGTTATTTGCCCCGTGGACAGAGTGGGTTGGTTGGCTTTGGCATTCGTGGCGGGCGTGAAGCTGGTACACGGTTTATCGAAAACCTGCACCTCTTCTCGCATGTTGCCAATATTGGTGATGCCCGCAGTCTGGCGATTCACCCGGCAACAACAACCCATAGCCAGTTAACTCCCGAAGAGCAGGGCTTGACCGGGGTAACTGATGATTATATCCGACTCTCGATTGGCCTGGAGACGATTGACGATATTATCGCCGATCTCGATCAGGCTCTGGCAAAAATCGGATGATGGCCTTCTGACCATCACTCGACGACAGCAGTCAATTTTGCTCCATTGGCAACTCGTCTCTCCGTACTGTCTGTCGTAGCAAAAAAGGAGTAATTGTGACATCCTCGTACCAACCCATGGGATCACGCTGGTACCACAACATACCCGTGATCAGTTCGTTGCAGTGGTTAAGACAGCACCACCAGCACCATACCAACACCGGTCATTCAACCCGACAACAACCGCATGAACCAATACGTCCCAACGAAGGCATCAGCCACGACTATCAAGTTCGACAACGGCAGCAGGAGCAGATCGCAACCAGCGATCTGGTCACGCGGCAGACGATGATCTGGGATACGCCCTTACCGCTCGATAGTGGGCAACAACTTGCACCCGTAACACTGGCCTATGAAACCTATGGTCGTCTCAATGAGCAGCGCGATAATGCTATTCTGCTCTTGCATGCCTTCTCTGGTGATGCCCATGCCGCTGGCTACCATCACCCCAGTGACCGCAAACCGGGCTGGTGGGATGAAATGGTTGGGCCAGGCCGACCATTCGATACCAACCGTTACTTTCTCATCTGTTCCAATGTCATTGGGAGTTGCTGTGGGAGCACGGGCCCGAGCAGTACCAACCCGGCTACGGGGAAACCCTATGGTGCACAGTTTCCCGTCATCACCATTGCCGATATGGTCCGCGCCCAGGTTCGCTTAATCGATAAGCTCGGCATTAACCAACTGATGGCCGTAGCTGGTGGCTCCATGGGTGGGTTTCAAGCACTTGAATGGGCAACTGCCTACCCCGAACGGGTTCGCGGTGCCATTTTGCTTGCTACCACGGCCCAGTCATCACCCCAAACCGTTGCCTGGAATGCCATTGGTCGCCGCGCCATTATGAGCGATCCGCGCTGGCGTCAGGGTGATTATTACGACCATGAGCCACCTGCTGATGGACAGGCCATTGCTCGTATGGTTGGTCATCTGACCTATGTCAGCTCGCTGTCCATCGATGCCAAGTTTGGTCGTCTCTTTCATCAGCACGAAGGGCCGCAGTTTACGCTCGAGCCGGAGTTTGAGGTAGAACGCTACCTTGAGTATAAAGGCACATCCTTTAACAAACGTTTCGATCCCAATTCCTATCTCTATCTTACTCGCGCTATGGATTATTGGGACCTGCCCGCCCGCTATGGTTCGCTTGATGCAGCCTTCTCGCGCAGTCAGGCCCGTTTCCTGGTGCTCTCGTTCTCCAGCGACTGGCTTTATCCACCATCCGAATCACAACGGATCGTTGATGCGCTGTGCCGTGTCAACCGACCAGTTGAGTACGCCGAGTTGCCCTCCAACGCAGGACACGATGCATTCCTGGTCAATCACCACGTACAATCACCATTCATCGAGCAGTTTCTCAACAGCCTTACGGTAAAAGAACTTACATTAGGAGCATAACACCAGTCATGATG
>JAAURD010000116.1 GCA_012034075.1 Chloroflexaceae bacterium
CCTGTCGCCTCTGGGAAAAAAGTCATTCCGCATCCTGTTGTTCTCTTCTCGTGAGCAGAACGAGTACTTCTCCTCACTTTTGGATAGGGGTTGCCTATCTAGTTATAGCTCTGTTGTTTCAAGTGCCTGGGCCAGGTCGCGTATCAGGTCTGCGGTATCTTCAATCCCACAGGCGAAACGCACCAGATTGTTGCGAATGCCAACGGCCAGACGTTCTTCGGTCGTTAGTTCATAAAAACTCATCAAAGCCGGCTGCTCAACCAGGCTCTCAACACCACCTAAACTAGGGGCAATATAGGGCAAGCGTAATCTATCAATAAACTGACCAGTCGCCTCCAGATCGCCATCATATTCAAATGAGATAACACCGCCCCAACCCCGCATTTGCGCAGCCGCAATAGCGTGTTCCGGGTGGTTGGGCAAACCAGGATAGTAGACCTGCCGAATGCATGGATGTTCATGCAAAAAGCGAGCAACGTGCAGCCCATTCTGGTTGTGACGCTCCATGCGCAAAGCCAGTGTTTTGAGACCACGCACAAGGAGGTAGGCAGTGTGAGGATCACAAACACCACCAAGTATGCCATGTGCCTGACGTAATGCAGCAATCATATCCGGACGACCAATCACCACCCCGGCCAGAAGATCATTATGCCCACCCATGTATTTGGTAGCACTATGCATCACCAGATCAACGCCAAAGGTCAGCGGTCGCACATTATACGGCGTAGCAAAGGTCGCATCAATGACCGTTTTCACCCGATGACGTTTCGCAATATCCACGATACGCGGCAGATCGAGGATGCGTAGGTAGGGGTTGGTGGGCGATTCGCTGACGATGAGCCGTGTTTCGGGCAGGATAGCGGATTCCAGCGCATCGTAATCACAGACCGGTACAATCGTATGGTTCACCCCCAGACGGGCCAGCATGGTACAGACAAACTGACGTGTGCGACGGTAACTGTCATCAGTAATAATCACATGACTGCCAGCCGGCAGCATCGCCAGCAGAATGGTTGTAATCGTATTCATTCCTGATGCACAGAGCAGTGCAGCCGTCTCGATTGTACCATCCGTTTCCAGTGCAGCCAGTTTCGATTCGGCTGCCCGCACCGTGGGATTACCATACCGTCCATATTCTTCACGCTCAACACGCCCTTCAAAGTAGTCTATCAATGCGGCTGTATCGGTAAAGGTATAGGTCGCTGTCTGCACAATTGGTGTTGTCACCGAGTCGTAAGCTCGCTGACGCTGCTCACCCGCATGCACCGATGCCGTTGATGCTCCGGTGATACTGCGTGAGTCTGATTGTTCCGTGGGTTGATCCATAGGTTCCTGTTTCCTACCTGAAGTCAATTTCCATCGTGTCTGCCAATATCGGATAGTACGACACCCGGCCGAACAAACATCATTGGTTCCGACGCTGTTGAGTATCGCATAATCCTCGCGGTCTGTCAAAGCACGATGCGGTTGAAAAGAAACGGTTTTAACGAAGAGCTATGCCCTTGCTCACCTAGGCAATAGCGTTCATAGCATATTCGATACGCCTTGGAGAAAACCATACCGTGTTAGACGGCAGGTAAAATAAAGCTAAATGTCGAGCCCTCGTTGATCTCACTCTTCAACCAGATACGTCCGCCAAGCAGTTCGATCAATGGTTTCGTAAGTGATAGACCGAGACCTGTGCCTCCTGCTTCCACCTTCAGCGGATTCTCCGTCCGATAAAACCGTTCAAAGATGCGTTCCTGTTCTTCGGCGGCAATACCCACACCCGTGTCACGAATATCAATGCGGGTATAGCGGCGACCAGCGATAATCTTATCGCGCACCGTACCGGGGATAGCATCAAGATTGGCTTCGTAGGCCTCAACCCATATTTCACCCTCCGAAGGGGTATATTTGACTGCATTACCAAGAATGTTGAAGAGGATTTGATGCAAGCAAGTACGATCAGCTCTTATAAGTGGTAACCCTGGCGGAATACTGAGATGCAATTCGTGTTGACGTTTGCTGATGAAGCTCTGCAATTCCGATACCACCCCACTTAAGACCTCAACCAGGTGCAGTGGACGTATCTCAAGATCGATAGCGCCCGTTTCAATTTTGGTAATACTAAGCACATCATTGATAATCGATATCATACGTTCAGCATTGGTCTGAATAGTCGTCAATATCTCGCGTTGCGTATCATTAATCTGGCCCAGACCGCCCATAGCCAGCATCTGCGTAAATCCTTTGATAGCCGTCATCGGTGTCCGCAGTTCGTGTGACATCGTACCGATAAATTCGGTTTTGAGCCGGTCATACTGCCGTTCACGGGTGATATCGCGGATCACCAGCAGGGCGCCCAAAATTTCAATATCTTCCTGAATATTTTCTTTGATGACTGGCCCAAGTTTAAGATTGACATCATGTCGGTCAATCCGGGTGGTATGTTCCAGAATACGGGGTTCATTATTCGTATTCATAGGACGTTGCATCAGCTCAATGAGCGACATATCCGCAATCGAAGCGGGCATCATGCGTTCCTGAACCGTTTGCAGATTTGAGAGCAGGAGTTGTTCGATCTCATAATTGAGGATACGGCTCGCCGCAGGGTTAGCGAGCAGAATATCGCCATCAGCATCGCAGACCACCACCCCGTCTGAAAGGCTTTGGAGAATCGATTGGATCTGGGTCGTCTCGCGGCGCTGACGTTGCAGCAGTTCGCTCCGATATTCCATCTCCGAGACAATTGCCAGATATAGGTTAGCATTGTGGATACCTAGCGCAATGGCACCAGCACTCGCCGTCAGCATGCGCAAATGATCGTCATTAAAATAGGTTTTCTGCGGGTGTCCAATAATAATCACCCCTGACACCTCGTTGTGGGCGATCAACGGAACAGCGATGAGCGATCCCGAAAGGGTTTGCTCATCAGCCGCGTCATCATCAAGGGTCAGATCAGATATCAGAACACGTTCATCGAGGTGAACATCGACGATGATAACCGGCTTTTTATGCTCGACCACCCAGCCAGCGATACCTGTCCCCATCGGCAACCGATGGTGCAAATTCTCTTCGGGTAACCCTAAACGAGCACGCGTTTCAAGTTGAAATGATTCCTGATCGATGACCATCACCATGCCATATGATGCTGATGTAATACGTACCAACGCCGTGAGCGATGTTTCCAGCAAGGTGTCCAGATCGAGTGTGCTGCTGACTTCGGTGGAGATTTCGTGCAGCGTGTGCAAGCGATCTTTCTCCGTTTGCAGTTCGCTGGTACGCTGCGTAATCACCTGTTCTAATTCGCTGTTGAAACGACGAATCTCGGCATACAGACGAATGTTATCCAGAACGATGGCAGCTTGACTGACAATCGTCCGGGCAACTTCCCGTTGCTGACGCGTGAGCTTGTCATCGGGGTTCGGATCCTGAAGCACCAGCACACCGATCGCCCGTTCTTTGACCAGCAGTGGTAGGGCCAGCACACCATAGCCCGGTTGATACCAGATACCCTGTTGCTCCGGTTCAGGTTGCATCTCAAAGAGTATCTCGCCAGTAAGATAGGCAGCGATGGTGAGGTCGTGGTAATGGTCTTCGTTTTCGGGGTTGATCAGCAAGCAAACCCCCTGGAGTGGATGTGTTTCGCTCCCCCAGGTCTGTTGCAGCGAGAGCGTTCGAGTGGTACTGTCGTGCGCTACCGTCAGCGATGGCACGATAGTGTCATCGGGAACATCCGATTCATCATCTAGCCAGAGCGCAATATGGGCAACATCGAGCAATTGGTTGAGCTGGTTGCCGATCAGATCAATGACCTGATCCTGCTCAGTGCTATCCAGGCTCGCAGCAAGCATTTGTGAGACGTCATTGAGCGCCGACAGTTGAAGCGCCGTGCGATCCGATTCTTCGATGGCTACCGTCATACTCTGCGCAATAAATTCAGCCTGCTCGCTCCGCTCTTGGATCTCATGCCGAGCTTGCTGAACGGCAGCCTGGGTGACCACACCAGCAAAGTACTCGACCAGTTCAATCAACTCATCCATCAGTGCCTGCTGTCTGGTCGGTTCGGTCATATCGGCCTGCAGCATATCCCAGGCAGCACGTCGCAGTTGAAAGCCGAGCTCAAGTAATTGGGGCACATAGGCAAAGGTATCGGCATTGAGATGTGCGCCAAGCGTGTGCAAGGCAGTCCGATCGCCCTGTGCCGCAAGCACAAGGTGCTGGTACATATCGTTCGTGATACGATCAATATCTTCGCCATTTGCCGTGGTAAAGGGAATCGGTTCGTGACGCAACCCCTCACCCCCGGCCCCTCTCCCCTTGTGGGAGAGGGAAGTCAAGGCGTTGGGTGCCGCTTGAGCCACCCAGCGAGATAACAGGGTCTGTTGATGTTCAGTCAACCATTGGGCCAGTTCAAGACTCATGTCGCTCTCGATACGACTCAGCCCCGCAGCACCAGCACGGTGGCATCGTCATTGGTCTTCCCATAATCCTGTAAAATCTTCTCTGCCAATGCTTGCGGTGGAAGCGTACTATCCAGTTTCGAATCCATCCCAAATCGGCTCGAAACGCCATCACTGTAAAGAACGAAAGTATCACCAGAATTGTAGCTATAATCGAGTTGAAGCAGAGTCGGAAGTCGATAGCCCAGAATACCATTTTTGAGATTGGTTTGATCGGATGATCACTGTACACGTAGATACCAATATTGCCTACCCCAATAAAGCTCATCCTTCTTTCGTATACTTTTACTTGCATCACCCCAATCACGGCCCCACGAGTACTACGAAGCGCCATATGCGTTTCACGTATCAGCTCATCAAGTGGGTGATAGGGGTAGCGTTTGAGAATAACAGCTGCCTGTTGCGATGCTTCAGCGGCTTCAACACCACCACCCAGGCCATCGATCACCGAAGCCAGCAACTGTCCATCTTGACTATCCTGAACCACATACGTATCACCACTAATCGTCTGGCCCTGTTTTGGTCGACAAACCGCACCCCACACAACATCCATATGTCTACCTCATCTGTTAGCAATACTGTCTCAGTGATTTTGCTTTCACCCATTTAATCGCCTGAACACGTGTCCCAACACCAACCGTAGACTCAATTTCAAACTCATCCATCAGGCGTCGGACCCCAGGTAACCCCGCCCCAAGCGTACTGGTCGTACTATACCCATCTTGCATCGCCAGGTTAATGTCGGCAATGCCCGGTCCCTGATCACGTGCTTCAATCATTATACCAGTCTGTTCGTTTCGTGTAATACGATTGATCACCAACTCACCGCCACCGGCATGGACGAGAAGATTACGCGTCAGTTCTAAGATGACGATTTCGATGCGCGTTCGGTCGATCATATCGAATTGCAACGCATCTGACAATTCGCGTCCGCGACCGATAGCGACATACACATCAACATCGCGTTGAATGGAACAAATCACCGGTTTCATCATACCCTTTGCCTGTATGGTTCGGTTATGCGTTTGGTTGCAGGTCTTTGCTATCAAGCAGAATGGTCACAGGGCCATCATTCACCAGCGCAACCTGCATATTGGCGCCAAACACGCCAATCGCAACCACCAGACCATAGGCCCGGAGTGCTGCGCTATACGCATCAACCAGCGGTGATGCGATATCGGGCCGTGCTGCGGTCGTAAAACCAGGGCGACGGCCTCGGCGAACATTGGCATAGAGCGTAAACTGCGATACCACCAGGCATGCGCCGCCGGCATCGATGACCGATCGGTTCATCCGACCGTTTTCATCGGCAAAAAGTCGCATATTCGCAGTCTTATCGGCAAGCAGCTGGGTCGTGGCTGTGGTATCTTCTGGGGCAATGCCCACCAGCAGCAAAAGCCCCGTATCAATCTGTCCGACCACGTGCTCATCAACGGTGACCGATGCTGATGTAACCCGCTGTATCACTACACGCATAGGTCAGTTCCGATCTGATTCGGGTGTACCATTGCCAATCTGCGCAAACACCAGTCGTCCGGTCGCTGTCTGATGCAAACGGGTAACGATAACATCAACATTCTGACCAATAAGATGACGAGCATCTTCCACAATCACCGGTGTGCCATCTTCAAGATAACCAACGCCTTGCTGACGGGTATTGCCTTCATTCCGAATGACGACCTGCAAATGTTGATCTTGCATGACTGGTGGACGTGTGGCTTCGCTGAGCGAGTTCAGACTCAGCACCTTGACGCCCTGCAATTCGGCGATACGGTTGAGGTTGAAATCATTGGTAATGATCGGGCATTGATATTGACGTGCAAGCACAACCAGCTTATCATCTACCCTGGGAGTGTTTTTCACATCAACATCAATCACTTCAACTGGTAACTCGGTATTTTTTTGCATCTGGTTGAGCAACTCAAGCCCTCGACGGCCTTTGCTGCGGCGCAAATCATCACTTGAGTCGGCCAGACCTTGCAGTTCCGAAAGAACAAACAGCGGCACCAGCAGCGTACCTTCGAGAAAGCCGGTCTCACCAACCGAAGCGATCCGACCATCGATAATCGAACTCGTATCGACGAGATAACGACGTTGTTCAACCGCAGGAACCATCTGATCATTCTGTGGCGCAACCGTAAGGTTCGACCGTGGGCGAAGCATGAGTTGGAGGATTTCAGCGATACGCTGGGCCTGACGTCGATGCGCAGAAAATGCCATCGCACCAATATACACACAGACCAGAGTCATCACAATGGGCATATACTCGCGTAGTGGCGGCGGTAAAAACGCAAGCGGAATAGTCAGCAATACCGCAAAGAACAACCCAAACAATCCTCCTGTAGAGATAAAGAGCATCTCATTGAGTGGTACAGTACGCATATGGTGAAGAAGCGAACGTACTGGTTCGATAGTGAAACGCGGGGTGATCAGTAACCCTAGCCCTGCACCGGCCAGCACCAGGAGCTGTGTCGCCAGCAACTGGGTTTCATCTGGGCGAGGTGTAGAAAGGGCAATCCCAATGTTGGCACCAAGAAATGCCAGGGCAATCATGCCCGCCAGACGGGCTAAAAAATCGAGACTAATTTTCATAAGAACGGAGCGCTCTTTGTATGATTTCACCAAGTGAACGTGCTGATTGAACGTCTATACCATCTGGAAAAGGCGAACCACCCCGATGATGGTTCGGTTGATATTCTGAGACAAACCCACGGACAAATCCCAGTTTCGCGGCTTCGCTCAACCGCTGGTTCAGCTGGCTCACACTACGCATCTCACCAGAGAGACCCACTTCGCCAATAAGCACACTATCCGGGTCAATCTGTTGATTGCGATATGACGAGACTATCGCCAGGGCAACCGCCAGATCCGCCGCAGGTTCAGCAATCCGCAACCCACCAACAATATTCACATACACATCCTGGTTAAAAAGGGGTAAACCAACACGTTTGGTCAACACCGCAATCAGCATAATCAGCCGATTAAGATCAAACCCATTGGTAGTACGCCGAGGTTGCGCATTGCCTGTGTGTGCGGTCAGGGCCTGAACTTCTACCAAGATTGGCCGTGTCCCTTCCATCGTTACCGCAATTGCCGATCCCGGTGATCCAATATGCCGTTCGGCAATAAAGATCTCCGATGGGTTCAGCACCTCACGCATCCCATGTTCCGTCATCTCAAACACACCAACCTCGTTGGTGCTCCCAAAGCGATTTTTGACACTACGCAACAGGCGATACTGATAGAATCGATCACCTTCAAGATACAAAACCGTATCAACAATATGCTCAAGCACACGTGGGCCAGCAATAGCTCCCTCTTTGGTGACATGCCCCACCAGAAACACCGGAATACCCTTCTGTTTTGCCATATGCATCAGACGCGACGCACACTCGCGTACCTGGCTAACACTGCCTGCCGCAGAGCTCATATCGTCCAGATACACTGTCTGGATCGAGTCAACAATCACCAACCCTGGTTCAAGTGCTGCTATCTGCTCCAGCACAACCATGAGATTGGTTTCGGCATAGACATAGAGTTGTTCTGGGTGGAGTCCCAGACGTTCTGAGCGTATGCGAATCTGTTGGGTTGACTCCTCAGCACTTACGTAGAGCACTGGCCCAACCTGATCCGCAAAGGCTGCCGCAACCTGGGTCAGCAAGGTACTTTTGCCAATCCCAGGATCACCACCAATCAACACCACCGATCCAGTGACCAGCCCTCCCCCTAGTACACGGCTCAATTCACTGCCCAGAACCGGCAGCCGGTTGTTGCGCTGATGATCAATTTGTTGCAAAAGGATGGGCTGGTTGCTATCATTCGTGCGTACTCTTGCCCCATGTTGCCCTGTAGTCAGAGAAGCAACCTGTTCTACCAGACTATTCCATGCCATACATTCGGGACAACGCCCAACCCAACGGGTCTGTTGAGCGCCACATTGTTGGCAGACATAGGATGTGCGTGTTTTTGCCATGGGTTGTTTTGAGACAGTATCTACGCTGTTGCCTGAAAGCGCAGAATATCACCTATTATACCACCATATGCCGATCCAGGAACGTGAGGTATCACGGTTTCCAATCCGGATCATCATGATAGGCCGCCGGTATATTGGTGAGACCCACCCGACCTGTGCCATCAATGTGCATCACATAAATTTGCGACTCAGCGATAGGACCCGACACAAACACAATCCGATCACCTTCTGGCGACCACGATGGTGATCCACTCAGCGCCGAGTCAAAGGTCAGCCGTGTCTGGTCCGAACCATCTCGTTCCATCCGATAAATTTCTGCACTGAACGCCCCCGCCGCACTATCGCGGTCTGAGTCAAAGACCAGATACCGCCCATCCGGTGACCACGATGGGTCAAAATCATGGGCCGGGTGGTTGCTCAGGTTGCGTACTCCACTGCCATCAGCATGCATCACAAAGATATCATCATTGCCCGCACGATCCGATACAAAAGCGATGCGTTTGCCATCTGGTGACCAGGTAGGATGACCATTAAACGAGGTCGGATCACGAGTCAGGTTGATCAACTCGGCACCATCAAGCGTCATCACATAGATATCAAATGTCTCGACGCCCGCCTGTGCCTGACCCAAACCAAACGCCAGCCGTGTCCCATCGGGTGACCAATCTGGCGAATTAAAGAACGTACCTGGCTCATTGTTGGTCAGCATGCGCATCTCGCTGCCATCCGAGTTCATAATGTAGATATCATTATGTTCATTCTGACCATCACGGTTGGAGATAAACGCAATCCGTCGCCCATCCGGCGACCAGACCGGGTGCCAATCATCCCAGGGGTTATTGGTGATATTGACCAGATTTGTCCCGTTGGCTTGCATCACATAAATCTCAAAGTTGCTGTCGCGGCTCCGCTGACTGCTAAACACAATACTCCCCTCACCAGCCAGCGGCAGCGCCGAAACCATCGTGAGCAATTCATTCCCCAGCAGGCCAAACTGCACATTGAATGGCGACTCCTGATCGGGATGATATTCAAACCGGGCACGCTCAAACCACTGTATCTCATATGCTTGACCGTTGCTCAGCGTTGCGCGATATTCATTGCTCAGCGGCAAGCCAAAGAGGGCCAGGCTTTCACGTTCCGTTACCTCCGTGCGCTTATCCAGATTGAGACCATAACGGCGCCAGGCAGTGAGGATTTCACCGCAGACCGAAAAACCACTCTGCGCAAAAAACTGGCAACCCTCACGCGGCTCACCTGGTTCAAACGCCAACTCCTCAGCATCGATATAGTCTGCGCCCAACCGTCCAAGCAACACATCATAGGGCGCTTCCTGGTCAGGATGCAATTCCAGACGGTTCCGCTCAAACCATTGCACCTGGAGCCCCCGCCCCTCGATCACCTGCTTTGTTTGATTGGTAATCGGCAGACCAAACACACGCAATCCATTATTCTGTTCCCAAAATGCTCGAATACGACCATAAATACAAAAACCAGTCTCCGCAAAACACCGTTGATCGTCCTGAGCCTGTGTCGCCTGTTCCCTTAGATGCATAAAGTACGGCAGTGAAAAGAGCAACAACAGCATGAACAACCGTATCAGCATGCGTGATCGGGCAACGGGAATATGCATACAAAGTCCTCCCGATGTTCATTCAATGGTTTTACGCGGCAATCATCATGCAAGCAGCAAAGAAAAGACCTGCTGCAAGCACGCTGTTTCTGTGCTTGCAGCAGGTTGATTTACCTACCGACGTGCCAGAGCTTGATCTGACCGTTCCCCAGAGCCATTGCCAGCGTCTGACCATCCGGGCTAAACACCACCCAGGCTGCCGATGATCCCGGCTCAAGCGTTATCACCGGCTCCCCAGCAGGCATGCGCCAGATTTGCGCTGTCTCATCCTCGCTGCCACTGGCGAGTAAGCTCCCATCGGGGCTAAAAGCAACCGAACGAACCTCGTTGGTATATCCCCACAGCGTCAGCAGTTCCTGCCCCGTTTCGACCGACCAGACCCGCACGCCAGTATCGGCCGAACCACTGGCGACCATGCTCCCATCTGGCGAAAAGGTCGTCGGCAACACCCAGTGGGTATGTCCATAGAGTGTCTGCGACACCACACCAGTCACGGCATTCCACAGTTTAACGGTATTATCCAGCGAACCACTCACAATCAGGCTGCCATCGGGACTCCAGTCCACGCTTTCGACCCAGTGTTGATGATCAGGCAACGTCCGGAGCACACTCCGGCTCGCTACATCCCAGATCAACGCTGTTGTATCCTTCGAGCCACTGACCAATTGCTTCCCATCCGGACTCCAGGCAAGCCCCGCAACCTCATCGCTATGCCCGGTCAACGTGGCAATCTCTTCGCCGTCAGGCACGCTCCAGAGCTTGATACTGGTATCAATCGAACCGGTTGCCAGCATGCTGCCATCGGGGCTAAACGCCACCGCGCGAACACCGCCGGTATGCCCACTCAGGGTCTTCAGTTCGGTCAGGCTCGCAACATCCCAGAGCTTCACCGTCATATCGTTAGAGGCAGACGCCAGTAAGCTGCCATCAGGATGAAACGTTACGCCCCAGAGACCGCCGGCATGACCACTCAATGTTGCGATCTCTTGCCCAAAGGTCAGAACATTTGTCTGTTCCGGCAACGGTGCTTCTGGTTCGGTTGTGGAATCATCGCCAGTTTCGGCCGCAGGTGGCACAACCGATGCATTGAGTTGATAGCTCTGCACTATCTGCTCTATCGTTGGCTGATGTTGGGCGTACTGTTCCTCCGGCACCGCAATCGTCAGCAAGCTCACATAGTCGCTATCAACCCGCCCCTCATATAACCCCTGCATCGGCACCGTTACCGGTGATTGATCCAAATCAACAAAGGTGAAACCAATCACAATGCTCCCATCCGGACGTATCTCCGGTTCACTCAGGCTAAACCGTGGCAAATTTCCAAACATGCCCTCCAGATCCGCTTGCATATGGGCGATAAAAATCTTCACGCGATAAGAGTGCGCGTTCTGGGTCTTGATCAACCAGGACATCAACCCGTGCAATGGCCGTAATCATCCCTGGTGGCCGCACCCGCAAGAGGATGGGAAGCTCCGTCGACTCACTCACAATATCCCAGGCACCGGGCAACAGCAACGAAAAGAGTTCACTCGGATGCGTGTAGTCAACGAGTTGACCAAAATCAACCTGGGTTAATCCGTCATCACCGGCTGGTTCGCTTGATCCCGCTTCTTCGGTGGCAACTGGTTCATCCGCAGCTGGCTCTTCGGTTGCAGTTGGTTCAGCTGTTGGCGGTACCGCTGTTGGCACACCCGTTGGCTCTTCAACCGTTGCCGTTGGTTCAGTCATCGGGTCCTCACCTGCCAGCGTCAGGGTTGGCTGATCGAGCACCGCCGTAGGCACCGGCGTGATGGTTGCCAGCGGCGTCAGCACCACACGCTCTTGCGAACCACTGGCCGCCTGATTGAGCGAACATGCACTGAACAGCAGCAGACCCACACACAGGACGAAGAGCGCACGGACTGATGGTATTCGCTGAAACAGTATCATAGGAGTTCTTTCTATATAGAAAATATGTTCTATCTATGGTCTATCTTCTGGTGTATCGGCAGCATCTCTTGCCGATGGCGAGTCGGTGCGTCGTGAACGTGTGCGGCGTTGGATATGCAGTTCACTCATGCGGCGACGGATCGGCGACCAGCGCACGACCAGCAACACGACGACCACGCCGCCATAGATCAGCGGTTCATACGGCTCCGCCTTAATCAGCCAGAAATAATGCAGCACAGCCAGCAATGCTGCCAGATAAACGTATTGATGTAAGCGCTTCCAGTATTTCCCCAGACGTCGCATCCAGCCACGGGTTGAGGTGATAGCCAGGAGGAACAGAATAGAAAAGGAAGCCAGACCCGCTATCACATACGGCTGCTCCGTGATGCCCTGGATAATTTGCCCGAAGTTCAAGCCATAATCCAATACCAGAAAGGTCAGCAGGTGCAGACTCGCATACAAAAACGCATACAGGCCCAGAGTACGACGGAGCGGCAACACGCCCTTAAAACCAGTGATGATACTGATGGGAGTACAGGCAAGCGAGAGTACGAGTAGATTGAGCGCCGCTTTTCCCGTGCGCAAAGTCAATGTATCCACCGGGTCGGGGCCAAGCTGATTCTGGCTAGCCAACCATATGAGCATCGCCAGAGGCACCAGCGCGGCCACATGGGTAACTCGTTCGAGCCAGGGTTGCAAACGTCGCATTAGAAGAACTCTGCTAAATCCATCCCATCATAGAGGTAAGCAACGTCTTCGGCGTACCCATTCAACATCAGGGTATCACGACGCCCAAGTTCACCAACACGGCGCTCGCTCGCCTGTGACCAGCGGGGGTGATTCACATTGGGATTCACATTGGCATAGAACCCATATTCATGGGGCGCGGCAGCCATCCACAATGAAACCGGCATCGCTTCAACCAGATCGATCTTCACAATCGATTTAATGCTCTTAAACCCATACTTCCACGGCACTACGAGCCGAACTGGCGCGCCGTTCTGAGGGCGTAACGGTTGCCCATAGATACCCGTTGCCAATATTGCCAGGTCATTCATCGCCTCGTCAATGCGCAACCCTTCAACATAAGGCCAGTTATACACATTATTGTTTTGCCCAGGCATCTGTTCTGGATCATACAGGGTCTCGAAACGGACATAACGCGCATCAGACGTCGGTTCAACCAGGTTCAGCAGGGCCGAAAGGGGAAAACCAAGCCAGGGGATCACCATCGACCAGGCTTCGACACAGCGCAACCGGTAAATCCGTTCTTCTTCCGGAAACTGTTCGCGCAAATCGTCAACATCCAGGGTCATGGGGTTGCGTACCAACCCACCAATGCTTACTTCCCACGGTGATGTTTGCAGGTTCTGGGAGAGGCGTGCGACATCTTCTTTGCCCGTACTAAACTCATAAAAGTTGTTGTAACTGATGATCGCTTGATACTCTGTCAGCGGGTCGCCCAGTTCATCCGACTCGGCACTGGTGGGCAATGGCGTTGGCACATCGGCGTTCACACTTGGGGCGCCACCACCGCAGGCACTGAGTGCCAACGGGGTTGCCAGCAGAGCACCCAGACCAACCATAAACTTGCGGCGTGACAGGTAGATATGTTCTGGTGTGATTTCGGAAGATGGTATGTTTTTCATGATTGGTCATCCTGAGCTCGTTTCAGCGGGAAACAGAAAGGCCAGCCGCTACACGTCTGTCCTCTCTGTTTCCGGGCTGGTCGATAATTAGCGTGTTGGTATACCCCTCATCCCCGGCCCTTCTCCCACAAGGGGAGAAGGGAGC
>JAAURD010000003.1 GCA_012034075.1 Chloroflexaceae bacterium
GTGCCTGTCCTTGCCGCAGCTGGCTACTCATGTCATCGTCCCAAACCAGCGGGGTTATGGCAACTCATCCCATCCGACCGAAGTAATACCAACTTACGTTTTGCCATACTATCATCAACACCCGTCGGGGCGCAGCGTGCTGCGCCGAGCACTCGTTCCCAGGGAGTACCAAAACAGGCTGGTAGAACGCAAATTGGTATAACAGACTATGACATTGAACACTTGTCGGGTGATCTCATCGCACTTCTCGATCACTACGGATACGAAGACGCCACCTTTGTCGGTCATGATTGGGGTGACTATGTCGTATGGGGACTGAGCTTATTGCATCCGAACCGTGTAAATGGAGTGATAGCCCTGGCCCTACCGTACCAGGAGCGCGGAGAAAGACCCTGGATCGAGTTCATGGAAGAATTTTTTGGCGGCGACTACTATTTTGTCCACTTCAATCGACAGGCAGGTGTCGCAGACGCCATATTGAAAGAAAACACATCGCGGTTCCTTCGCAATATGTTCCGGAAGAACGTCCCACCCAAAGAGCCTGAGCCTGGTATGGTGATGATCAATCTCACCAAAGCAGAAGAACCACTCGGTGATCCCATAATGAGCAACAGCGAACTGGCCGTTTTTGTCTGCGCCTTCGAATCAACAGGGTTTACCGGTAGTATCAATTGGGACAGGAACATTGACCGCAACTGGCACTTATTAGCGGATGTGAATCCTATCATCAAACAGCCCACACTCATGATCTATGGCGACCGGGATGTGATTCGGAAGTCTGCAAATCTGACAGCGTTCGTGCCCAATGTTGAAGTGGTCAGTCTGGACTGCGGTCATTGGATCCAGCAAGAAAAACCGGAAGAAACAAACCAGGCAAGGTTAAAGTGGTTGGAACAGCAGGCTGCCACCTAATTTCAAGAGTGTTTCACAATATTCAGCCGCAATAAGCATAGAACGCCCGCATCCTCTCTGGATACGGGCGTTCTGTCTGTCTATCTATCGGATCAGCCGTGGGCCGCAGGGGCTGGGGCTGCTTGTGTGGTGTCCTCTTCCTCCTCTGGTTCGGGATCGGGTTGATACGTGTTTTTAAAGAAGACAATTCCCAGCGGCGGAGCCACCACATTGATCGAAAATGGTCGGCCATGCAGGGGTTCAGGCAAGGCTTCGACGCCACCAAAGTTGCCCTGACCGCTGCCGCGATATTCGGTCGCATCGCTGTTGAGCACCTCGCGCCAAAAGCCACCGCAGGGTACCCCAACATGATAGTCGTAACGCACCACCGGAGTCAGGTTACAGACAATGATAATCACATCGTTGGTCGTTTTGCCCTTGCGCAACAGGCTGATCGTGCTGTTTTCCCAGTCATTACAATCGAGCCACTCAAACCCAGCAGGGTCAAAATCTAATTCATAGAGTGCAGGCTCGCTGCGGTAAAACTGGTTGAGATCAGCAACCCAGCGTTGCAAACCACTATGAAAATCATACTGAAGCAAGTGCCAGTCGAGGCTCTCCTCGTTAATCCACTCACGCCACTGACCAAACTCACCGCCCATAAAGATCATCTTCTTGGCTGCCTGAGCATACATATAGCCATAGAGCGTGCGCAGGTTGGCGAACTTCTGCCACAGATCACCAGGCATCTTCCCAATGAGCGACCCTTTGCCATGAACGACTTCATCGTGAGAAAGCGGCAAAATAAAGTTTTCGTGGAATGCATAGAGCATGCGGAAGGTCAGTTCGTGGTGATGATATTTGCGATGAATCGGGTCACGGCTCATATAAGAAAGGGTATCATGCATCCAGCCCATATCCCATTTCATACCAAAGCCAAGACCACCAACATAGGTGGGTCGTGAGACCATGCCCCATGAGGTCGATTCTTCGGCGACGGTAAAGGTATCGGGAAACTGGCGATAGATTTCTTCATTGAAACGGCGCATAAACCAGATAGCTTCGATGTTCTCATTGCCGCCATACTGGTTGCGCATCCACTGACCTTCACCGCGAGAATAGTCGAGGTATAGCATCGATGCCACAGCGTCAACCCGTAGACCGTCGGCATGGAACTGATCCATCCAGTAGATTGCACTGCTCACCAGGAAACTGACGACTTCATGACGACCATAATTGAAGATATAGCTCTGCCAATCGGGGTGCCAGCCCTTCTCTGGGTAGGAGTGCTCGTACAAATGGCTGCCATCGAAATAACTTAACCCAAAGCCATCAACCGCAAAGTGCGAAGGCACCCAATCGAGGAGAACGCCAATTCCATGCTGATGCAACTGGTCGATCAGGTAGCGCAGGTCTTGCGGCGAGCCAAAGCGCGTGGTCGGCGCAAAGTAGCCAGTGCATTGATAGCCCCACGAACCATAAAAGGGATAGCTCATAATGGGCATAAACTCGACATGCGTAAAGCCCATTTCTTTAATATACGCAGGCAGCTTTTCAGCCAGTTCACGATAGGTCAAATAGCGATTGCCTTCTTCGGGAACACGCATCCACGAACCGATATGCATCTCATAAACCGAAATAGGACCATTGAGATTGTTGAACGTATGGCGATTGGCCATCCATTCCTGGTCATGCCAGGTGTATTTATTATCCCAGACAATCGAGGCGCTGTTGGGTGGTACTTCAGCACAGATAGCATAGGGGTCAGCTTTATCAATGCGGTAGCCATTAAACTTGGAAGCAATATAATATTTGTACGTTGTACCCTTGCGTATTCCAGGAATAAATCCTTCCCAGACACCCGAAGAACCACGCATGCCCAGTGGATGACTCTGGTTGTTCCAGCCATTAAAGTCGCCGATGACAGAAACGGCTTCGGCATTGGGTGCCCATACCGCAAAAAACGCACCTTTGACACCATCTAATTTACCCAGGTGTGAACCAAAGCGCTCATATGCCCGAAACAGGCTGCCTTCATTAAAGAGATAAAGGTCATCATCGCTAATTGGGCTGGTCTCTAGAGTGAGCAAGACGACATTACCTATTGGTTGTGGTTCTTCGTCCTCATCATCTTCCTCTTCTTCGATTGGCTCAGGTTCGGAAGGAGCAACCGGTTCCACGTCTCCATCAGCGGTATCTGCTTCCGAAGTCGTTGCTGTGGTAGTGCTCACCGGCTCTTTCGTAGATTCAGGCGTAGTCGAGCCTTGTGCAGTCACTGGTTCAGCAGTGGGTGTGTTGGTCACTGTGGCTGGCTCAGATTCTGTTACCACTGAAGATTCAGCAGTATCCTCAGAAGAGGCAGGATCGGTGATTGGTGTTGTGGTCCCATGCTCCTCGTCATTATTATTGGTTATGATATCCGTTTTTGCTGTAGTTTTATCACTCACGCGCTCTATCCTTTCCTTTCTTCTATTTCTCTTTCATAGGGCTGTTGTACCGTAAACCCCTGGATGAACCAGAAACAGAGTATGGGAGAACATGGATGCATGTCCTCCCACGATGAAGACGCTCTCTAACATTATTCTGCCCAGATCTTACCGAATGGCCTGAAGACGAAAAATGTGAACCGGTATCTCATGTGGCCGCAGCTCAATATAATTCCAGGCACCATTCCAGAAGTACCCTGTTTCGTTGAGTAGATCATAGACCTGATACGGCTGGTTCGCATCAATCCCGAAATCTTCTACTGGTATTTCAACCCAACCAGATTGGGTATACGTGTAATCGAGTGTTGCCACCACAAGAATAATATTGCTGTAATCATCAGTATGTTTACTATAACAGATGATTTTATCGTTGTCGATACGATGAAACTGGAGATTGCGGTTTGATTGTAGCGCAGGGTTCTCGCGCCGAATCTTATTGACCTGGGTAATAAAACTTTTAATGCTATGCAGGCTATCGAGGTTCCAGTTCTTAATCTCGTATTTTTCCGAGTCCAGGTATTCTTCACTGCCCGGTTCACGTGGCACATTGACACAGAGCTCATATGCCGGGCCATAGATACCATAATTGGCAGTCATCGTAGCAGCCAGTACCAGCCGGATCATAAAGGCCGGTCGGCCACCGTGCTGCAAATATTCATTGAGAATATCGGGAGTATTGGGCCAGAAATTGGGACGGAAAAATTCTTTGGCTGGTCCCTGCGTCAATTCCGTAAGATACTCGATCAGACCGGCTTTGTCATTGCGCCAGGCAAAATAGGTATACGATTGGGTGAACCCTAACTTGGCCAGGCGATACATCACCTTGGGGCGCGTAAAGGCTTCCGAGAGAAAGATGACATTGGGATGTTGCTGCCGGATCTCTTGAATGGCCCATTCCCAAAAGGCAAATGACTTGGTATGCGGGTTATCCACACGAAAGATCTCAACCCCCTGCTTAATCCAGAAGAGAAAGACGCTTTTCAGTTCTTCCCAGAGTTCTTGCCATTTCTCGGTCTCAAAATCAAAGGGGTAGATATCCTGGTATTTTTTGGGTGGGTTTTCGGCGTACTGGATAGTTCCGTCTGGGCGTTTGCGGAACCACTCAGGATGTTCTGTGACATACGGATGATCGGGTGAACACTGGAACGCAATATCCAGCGCAATGTCAATACCATATTCTTTGGCCTTCGCCACAAAACTGCGAAAGTCCTGAAGCGTTCCCAGTTTCGGATGGATCGATTTATGGCCGCCCTCGGCACTGCCAATAGCCCAGGGGCTACCCGTGTCGGTTGGCTCAGCAAACAGCGAGTTGTTGCGACCTTTGCGCATCGTTTGCCCAATAGGGTGGATCGGAGGGAAATAGATGACATCGAAACCCATTGAAGCCACATAGGGCAGGTGCGCTTCACAATCCTTGAATGTGCCATGGCTTTTGCGCCCCGGCCCATACGAACGAGGGAAAAGCTCATACCAACTGCTGAAACCAGCCCGCTTGCGTTCAACCAGCGCCTTCAGTTCACGGGCGTAGCGTGTAGCAAAGCGGCGGTCGCTATAGCGCAGCATCAAATCGCGAATATTGCGGTCCAAAGCAACGGCAATACGATCACTCAGCGACTCACCACGACGCAAAATGGTGGCCGCATCGCGCAGTTTACGAGCATGATCAGTTTTGGCACGGACACTGCCAGCTTCAAGCAGTTCAGCCCCAATCAAGAGATCAACTGAAACATTCTGATTCGCTTTCACACGCTTTTCCATATCGCGTTCCCACGATTGGTAACGGTCAACCCAGGCCTCAATGGTATACACATAGGTGCCTTGTTCTGCTACAACAAAATGACCACGCCAGCGATCATTCACCAGAAACTCCATCGGGGCTTCGTTCCAGGTTGTTGTCCCTTCTTTACGATAGAGTAAGAGACATGTAATAGCATCATGACCATCGGTAAATATATCGGCCTCAACTTCGACCGTTTCACCAACAACACGTTTTATCGGAAAATAACCGCCATCAATTTCCGGAGAGACCCCCTCAATGATGACGCGACTTCGTCCTTGTGTAGGTATTGTGTTCGACATCCTTGCCCTCTTTAACTGACTGCCATGTCGGTACCGAAAAGAGTCGCACAAAATCCCCCCGTTGTGCTGGTTGAGCCAGACAGTACCACGATCAACGAGGGTCGTGATCTTCTATCTTTGGCACACTATGGGAGGATTTATCTCGTGGAACGCCTGCTACCGCAGGATTACAGTGTCTTTTAACTTCTCCTATTGTACTGAAGAGATGCAAAATCGTCAAATAACGTGCAAGCTGTATGCACCAGAGATCGGGCAACGGATCCGAATTTAGGATGAACCGAACGACATCTAGCCTGGTATCTTGCGGTGATGATCAAAGCGTATACGAATTGATGCTGCACACGCAGTGAGAATGTGGTAAAATGGTAACGCATTGTATTGCCAAGTTCTTCGTGTGTTGAACCGATAGTAGTTACCGTGAAGAAACAGGAGTTGCTATGGACCAGAGCCTGAACCCGGTTGTCAGGCCACCACTGACCGTGATGTCAGAACACATGTTGCGCCGCGAAGGCGGTTGGACAACCCATCTGCTTTCGCTTGTCATCGACCAGTTGCTCATTGTGGCGAGCTTTGCGCTGGCCTACTGGATGCGTTATCTGGCGGAGTGGCCGGCAGTCCTCAAACCGGTGATCTCCGAGGTAGAAACTCCCAACTTTGTCCCATTTAATGCGTTTCTTCCCATTACCTTGTTAATGGTCCTGCTTCTTACGGTCCTTTTTGAAATTAAGGGGCTGTACCGTGTTGCCCGTGGCTCAGGCTGGATTGATTACGCCAGCATTATTTTGAGCAGCACGCTCACTGGCATTGCATTGCTCATTGTGTTTGTTTTTCTCTATCGACCGTTCTTTTATTCACGGCTGATCTTTGCCTTTGCTGGCATCAATATCATTGTGCTGCTCTGCCTCTGGCGCGGCGTGCTGGTGGCTATCCGCCACTGGTGCTGGAGCCAGGGTATTGGTCAAGAACAGGTGCTTGTTGTGGGAGGCAATGGTCTGGGCCAACAGGTGATGAACGGTCTCTTTGCTCAACCACATCAGGGCTATCGCCTGGTTGGCTATCTTGAAGATAAGCCATCACCTACGATTCAATATCGTCATTGCCCACATCTTGGCGGCATTCATGATTTAAAGATGGTTGTTACCAATCATCGGGTGAATCTGGTTATTCTGGCCTTGCCGTACTGGTTGCAAGATCGTTTGCCCGAACTGGCCCAGACGTGCCGTTTGCTGGATATCGATTTTCGGATTGCGCCGGACCTGTACCAGCTCAGTTTTGACCGTGTAGATGTGTTGCAAGTGAGTGGTGTACCGCTGATCGGCCTCAAAGCGGTATCGATTAAGGGCTGGAACCTGGCACTGAAACGTGCGATTGATGTGGGCTTGGTACTGCTGAGTGCGCCTGTTACATTACCGTTATCGCTCTGTATTGCGGCTCTGATACGGCTTGATTCGCATGGGCCGGCGCTGTTTCGGCAGACGCGGGTGGGCAAGCATGGCGAACACTTTACATGCTACAAATTTCGTACTATGGTTGTTGATGCGGAGAAACGACAAGCTGAGCTGACTGCATTGAATGAGGCCGATGGTCCTCTTTTTAAGATGAAACGTGACCCACGTGTAACCCGTGTGGGCGGTTTGTTGCGACGTAGTAGCCTCGATGAATTACCACAGCTGTTGAATGTACTATTGGGCGATATGAGTCTGGTTGGTCCTCGCCCAGGATTGCCCACCGAAGTGGCGTGCTATGAAGAGTGGCACCATCGCCGGCTTGAGGTGATGCCGGGCCTGACGGGCCTGTGGCAGGTGCTTGGGCGTAGCAATACGACCTTTGACGAGATGGTACGGCTTGATATTTATTATGCCGAAAACTGGTCGGTTGGTATGGATCTTCGTATTATTTTTCAGACGGTGCCCGCGGTTTTACTCAGTAAAGGTGCGTATTAGAAATACTTCATGCGGTTTAATTGTGTTCAGCGAGGGTTAGGAGCAAGCAAAGATGCGCGTTTTAATTACAGGCGGTGCGGGTTTTCTGGGGTCTCATCTCTGTGATCGCTTTCTGGCGGAGGGCCACACGGTGATTGCGATGGACAATCTGATCACTGGGAATACAGATAATATTGCTCATCTCGCCGGTCATGAGCAGTTTCTGTTTATCCAACACGATGTAACGAACTATATCTTTATTGAAGGGCCGCTCGATGCAATTCTGCATTTTGCATCGCCGGCATCACCGATTGACTATCTACAACTGCCTATTCAGACGCTTAAAGTTGGTGCTTTGGGGACACATAAGGCGCTTGGATTAGCGAAAGACAAGGGCGCACGGTTTTTACTTGCCTCCACATCTGAGGTGTATGGTGACCCGCAGGTACACCCGCAGCCAGAAACGTATTATGGTCATGTGAACCCGATAGGGCCACGTGGGGTGTATGATGAAGCAAAACGCTTTGCAGAGGCCTTGGTCATGGCGTATCATCGTTATCATGGGGTTGATACGCGGATTGTTCGTATTTTCAATACATATGGTCCACGTATGCGCTTGCATGATGGTCGTGTTGTGCCGAATTTTATCGGTCAGTCGGTGAAGGGCGAGCCGCTGACGGTGTATGGTGATGGTTCACAGACCCGCTCTTTTCAGTACGTTGATGACTTGATTGAGGGAATTTATCGGCTCCTGCTCTCGGATGAGGTGAGTCCCGTTAATATTGGTAACCCACGAGAGTTTACCATTCTTTCATTTGCAGAGATGGTTAATCGCATGACGGCTAATCCGGGTGGTATTATCTACAAAGATGCACGAACACAGGATGACCCGCAGGTGCGGCAACCAGATATTCGTAAAGCAAAACAGGTGCTCAATTGGGAAGCAAAAATCACCCTGGAAGAGGGTCTTGAGAAAACGATACCCTGGTTTCGGCAGGAATTGCAACGCCTGGGCGAGCTGTAATATGGCGTTGACAAGCATACGGTTGTTCCGCATCTGATGGATTTTACGATCCCCTGGCATGCCATCGGCATTCGTGCAATCATCTTTTTTGTGGTTGTGCTGATTGGCCTAGCCCTGATTGTTCTCCCTCTGCCCTTTGCAATCATTCTGGTGGGTGGCACGATTCTGTTGCTGTTAGCGCTGATTGATCCTATATGGGCATTGTATGCAGCTGTGCTTTCGGTGCCCATTCAGGACCTGATATTGCTGCCGGGTGAGATCAGCATCACGCAGGCGATGCTGGGGCTGGTAGCCGTGACCTGGAGCTTGCATGTGCTCGCTTTTAAAGAGCATCGAGTGCGTGCTGGTCGGGTTTTGCCGGCGTTGCTGGTGTTTGTCTGGGTTTTGCTCCTTTCTTCCACGTTCACGGATTATAGCGCTACCGAATCTTTGAAAGAGACGGTTCGTTGGATATCGGTGCTGCTGATCTATCTCGTGGCGCTGAATGTAGTCATTCCGCTGCAACGTTCCGCCATTGGCATGGCAGCAGACCTGAGACAGTCGTGGCGTGCGGTTGGTCTGATACTGTGTCTGTTGCTTGCGCCAGCAGTGAATGCGGTGATTGGTCTGCGTCAGTTCTGGTATGCCGATGGCCCACCTTCATTTGCAATTGCAGGTGGGCGCTTTGTGCGGGCCTATGGCACGATTGGTCAGCCCAACTCGTTTGCTGGCTATATGAATATGGCATGGCCGCTAGCATTTGCAATAACAATTGGCATCCTCTGGGCCTGCTGGCACTGGTTGCAGGCACGTGGCAGCAGACGCATTGATCTTCAGATGTGGTCGTTACTTATTTCACCGTTACCGTTCCTTTTGCTATCAATTGTGGTCATGTCGGGCTTGCTGCTGGCGGCATTGCTGGCGAGTTATTCGCGTGGCGGCTGGATCGGTGCGATAAGTGGCCTGGTGGGGATAATCGCAGCGTTTGGTTTGATTGCCGGTCGTTCGATGCGCCAGCGTTTGTTGGCGGGTATGAGTGCTGCGCTGGTGGCGGTGCTACTGGCGTTCGTTGTGGGGAGTGCCGGGTTGTTGCCCAACGCATTGACCGAGCGCTTTCAGAGCATTACCGATAATCTGCGTTTGTTTGATGTACGCACGGTTCAGGTGAAGCCGGAAAACTTTGCGGTGGTTGAGCGGATGGCACAGATGCAGTCGGCGTGGGTCATGTTTCTGGAGCATCCGTTGCTGGGGGTGGGACCGGGGAATTACACGCTGGCCTATGAAGGACGCGCTGGTGTGGGTATTTTGCCATACTCCTTTCATCCATGGTATGCTTCGCGGGGCCATGCGCATAACTACTATTTGCATATTGCGACCGAGGCCGGGGTGCTGGGCTTGCTGGCGTATCTGCTGCTGCTGGGTTTGCTGATTGCTCAGGCATATGCTACGCTATTACGGGTACACGGTTGGTTCTGGCAGAGTGTTGCTATTGGCAGCTGTGGTATGATAGCCAGTGTCGCTGGACATAATCTGCTAGAGCATTTGCATGTTCTCAATATGGGCGTCCAGCTGGGCGCTGCCTGGGGCTTGCTGGCAGCGATGGAGACATTAACAACGATGGAACAAGATAACGGATAACAGAAAAAAGATGGATCAGTCACATCCTATAGCACCAGAGCATGCCGACAACCTGATTAACGAGCCAGATCAACGCAACGATGAGACGATTGATCAGGAGCATATTGAACGAGAGGGGTTTTCGCTCTGGGAGCGGCTGCGTAACCCGAGGACGTTGATTTCGTTCGGAATTGCCCTGGCAATTGTCGTTTTTGTGTTTCGCGGTCTCAATATTAACCCCGAGCAGACCTGGGAACATATCCAGAATGCGAACCTGTGGTGGTTGCTGGTTGGTTTTCTGGTGTTCTATTGTACGTTTCCGTTGCGTGCAATACGTTGGCGCATATTGCTGGTGAATGCGCATGTGCCGGTGTATGCGGGGCGGAAAACCTGGTCGTCGCTGCCGGCCCTGATAGAATATATCTATTTGTCGTGGTTTGCGAATTGTATTGTGCCGGCGAAGCTGGGTGATGCCTATCGGGGCTATTTGCTCAAGCACAATGGTCAGGTCTCGTTTTCATCGACGTTTGGAACGATTTTTGCCGAGCGGTTGCTCGATATGCTGGGGCTGTTTGGCATTCTGGTGCTCTCGGCGGCAATCACGTTTGGGGATCATTTGCCGGATGGGACGCAGATTGTGTTTGGCTTTGGGGCGTTACTGGTGGTGATGATTATTGCTGGCCTGACCAGTATGCGCCTGTTTAGCCCGTTGATTCACAAGATGATACCCATGCGCTTACATGGCATGTATGAGCGCTTTGAACAGGCCGCACTGCGGTCATTTCGGCCGGTGATTTTGCCTCAGTTGATCTTCTTTACCACACTTGTCTGGTTGCTTGAGGGATTTCGATTGTTTTTTGTAATCAAGGCGCTTGAGGCGGAGGGGTTGTCGTTGCCGTTGTCGGCGATTATTTTTGTGGCACTGGCATCCTCATTGCTAACGGCGTTGCCGATTACGCCGGCGGGTCTGGGGGTGGTTGAAGGTACGATTACGGTAGTGCTGGCGTTTTTTGCGGTACCAACTGATCTGGGGGTTGCGGTGACCCTGCTGGATCGGTTGATTAATTTCTGGAGTATAGTAGTCTTTGGGTTTGTGGTGTATCTGTTTAGTAAACGTAGATGAGCAATCCTGTATGATTGTTGGGGTGGATTACACTGCTGCAGCGTGGCAAGGTGCTGGTATTGGTCGGCTAACACGTGAACTGATACGTTCTGTTGTGGAGTTGGATAGGTCGATAACATATCGGCTTTTTTTTGCTGCAGGAGGATTGCCAAAAAATAGCCCATACTTGCATGATTTGCGCCAGATGTGCGAACAATTTCCACATGTTTGTGCATTTCCGCTGCCCTTCTCGCCGCGTGTGCTCACCATTATCTGGCAGCGATTGCGACTGCGGTTGCTGGTGGAGCATCTGGTTGGAAGGATTGATGTGGTGCATGCACCTGATTTTGTGTTGCCGCCTACTCGTGCTCATACAATATTGACCGTCCACGATCTAACATTTTTACGCCACCCTGAGTGCTTTGAGCCGTCATTACAGCATTATCTTGTGGAAGTCGTTCCACGTTCACTGGATCGTGCTGATACCATTCTGGCGGATTCGCAGGCTACTGCGGTAGATTTGACTTCTTTTCTCGGTATTCATCCACAAAGAATACAGGTCATCTATCCGGGGGTTTCGGAGCAGTTTCGGCCGCTGCCAGCAGAGCAGACGGAAGCCGTGCGAAAGCGCCTTGGTCTGCCCAACTATTTTTTATTGTTTGTAGGTACACTTGAGCCACGGAAAAATCTTGTTCGGTTGCTGGAGGCGTATCATTGTTTGCTCAATGAGGCCTCTCTTTCGCCATTACCAGATCTGGTTATTGCTGGGCGGCGAGGCTGGCTGTATGAAGGAATCTTTGATGCGGTAGATCGCTTAGGGCTGAGATCACGGGTGCTTTTTCTGGATTTTGTGGCAGATGGGGATTTGCCGGCACTGTATAATCTTGCACGAGTTTTTGTGTATCCTTCGTTGTATGAGGGGTTTGGGTTGCCAGTGATTGAGGCGATGGCGTGTGGAACGGCGGTTGTAACGGCGAATGTTGCGAGTTTGCCGGAAGCGGCGGGTGAGGCGGCGATCCTGGTTAATCCAGAAAATATAGGCTCTATTATGGATGGTATCTTGGAAGCACTGACCCAATCTGAACATTTGGCGTCTATAGGAAAAGATCACGTATGTAGATTTAATTGGGGTACATCAGCGCAAAGATTACTTACGTGTTATCGGCAGGTGGCTGGTTATGGATAGAAAGGGTATGCTCTTATGATTACAGAAGAGAGCGGGCTGCACGCTGAGACTGCCGGGACGGAGCGTTTGGATGTGTGGGATTATGCTCTGGCGCGGTTGATATCACAGATTTTCCATCCGATGGTGTTAAGTGTGGTCAGTCTCTGTATTGCAGTGGCTTTTGCGGCAATTGATACCTGGGAGCAGCGGATCGGATGGTTTTTTTGTGCATGGTTATGCAGATTGTACCGGCAATTCTCTTTTTTGTGATACGATTGCGCCAGGGAGCCTATAGTGATGAAGATGTTTCGGTGCGGCATGAGCGCAATGAGCTGTATCTGGTGAGCCTGGTGACGATTACACTGGGTACTTTAATGCTACTTTTCCTAAATGCACCAATAGCACTGATTGCTCTGCATGTGGGGGTTTGGGTAATCAGTTTGCTCTGCTGGATCATCAATGTGTTCTGGAAGATTAGCGTTCATGCGACCACTGCATCTTCAACAGCGACGATTGCGTTTTTTCTGTCGCCGGTACTGGGGCTTATACTAGGTATTGGCGCTGTTCTGGTCGGCTGGTCACGGGTGCGAACGGGTAATCATACACCGTTGCAAGTACTGGCAGGGCTTGTCCTGGCAATTGTTGGTATATCCGCAACATTTGCAGTATTCGGCTTGATTTGATTCTGTTGGCATAATAGAGCCAGATAGGTTCTTATAGAGCTGGTTTTTGTATTTTGTGGGATGGGCGCAGTGAGTAAGGTGATCTCTTATGTCACCCTCATGTGCCATCCCACATTTGCTTCGGCAGTTCTGGTATTGATGATGAGTTTGCGGCGTTGAGAAGGGGTATATACCGTTTTAGCTTGCAAGGGTGTTGCATTATGTCAATATCATATGGTGTTTCTTCTATGGGAGTGTGTGGTATAGGCTAGTTTGTTCTGTTTCTGTGTTCAGATAGTAGCATTCTCTGTTGTTGCTGAGGGACTGCCGGCGCAGATGGTTGTGAGATCATAACGTAGAATGGTCACACCTCATCACACATTGAGGGCCATGGCTGTTAGTATGGAAACAATACAGAAAAGATGTTAATGATACCCGTATTGTTTTATCTGGGTTCATGGGAGATGCAGCCGTGTGGTACATTCATATTATGGATAATGACCCGACTGCAGCGCTGGTTACGCAACGGGGTTTGCAGTTTTTGTTGAACGCTGAGGTTCAGGTTGATATGACGACTTCGCCGGGTGCGGCGCTGCAACGGTGTAGTGGTGGTGAGGTTGATCTTTTGATCATCGATCCAGGGACGGAGAGTCAGGCGGCGGTGTCGATTGTTCGACATTTTCGGGTGAATCGGCCGCAGGTGACGATTGTTATTTTGACGGCGTATGATTCGCCGCGCTTGCGTGAACAGATGCGGGGGTTGGGGGTGCAGTATTATCTGGCGAAGCCGATAGGGTTGTGTGAGTTGGAGCAGATGGTGCGCGGGATTCTCGGGTTGCCGCGGGTGAAGCAGTTAGGTCAGCGGTGATGGACAATGAACAATGGACCTTTTCTTCCTTTACCTGTGCGTCTCTGCGTTAAACTGTGCTACCCGTTACCTTGCTTTTTGCGAACGATGTATGCACAAATATGTAATCAATAAAGAGAAAGAGAGATCTTCTTGAGCCCGTGTAAACATGACGCTTGTGAAGGCCCAAAGGTGCAAGTTTTTGACCGATTGGTCATCACCGCATCACTCCGTGCCTCTATGTCTCCGTGGTGAACCTGCATGCCTCTCCATGGCTCCGCGGTGATATTACTGGTGGTGCATCCCCCTGCATACACGCTTTGCGCCTTTGTGTGCGGTAAGAGACGGTATGCGACACATTGCGACAATATGTAGCACCTTTTGCCCGAATCTCGGTCTCCTGGTTCAATGTGACGGTCAGCGGGTAACACTCCGCTTGTAGCGTTTCCGGTTCAGCGTTGCTCTGCAAGGTGGCACTGTGCTACAATAGAGACAGATTTCGCGAGAGACACAGCACCATCGTTGGCAGTCTGCCAACCACGGTGTTTTTTTGCCCTTCATACCACTGACTTGATAGGTTACGATCATATGAATACACCGACTATCGCAGTCGCGCCGGTAAGCTCCGATGTCCTTTCCCACCGAGGATGGATGGCCTATGTGCCACGCTATGTGGTCGATGATTTGATTGCGCATGGTGGTGAGATCGTGGTTGGTCGCGAACAACGCTGGCAGGCGGTTGTCTTGTTTGCCGATATTGGTGGCTTTACGGCGATGAGTGAACGCCTGGGGCAGATTGGCAGAGAAGGGAGTGAAACGCTGACCAGTCTGCTCAATGCGTACTTTGGTCCGATGATCAACTTGATTGAAACCTATGGTGGGATAGTCAGCAAGTTCAGTGGCGATGGGTTAACCGCACTCTTCCCCTATGATATGAGCACGCAACCGACAACGATTGCCCAGACTATTGCCTGTAGTGTTGATATGCAGGCGGAGATGCCACGCTATGCCAATATGCCGACTCGAGCTGGCTCGTTTACGCTGACGATAGGCATTGGTCTGGCAATGGGCGATATGATGACAGCCATTGTGGGCGATCCCTCACTCCGGCTGGAGTATCTGGTGATTGGTCAGGCATTGGATCGAGCGGTACGGGCTGAACAGTATGCGGATCATGGTGCTATTGTAATCCATCGTGATTTGCTGGTCGCGGCGCCTATCGAATATGCCGTGCTGAACCAGTCTGATGATGTTCTGGCTGAGCAGTATGTGCGGATTACACGGTTGCTCCAGCCGGTTGGGCATAATCCACTGCCACCACTACCGGATGTGTTGCCCATGGCAGTGCGTGGTCGTCTGGAAGCGTTTTTGCATGCGGCGATTGCGTTGCGTTTGAGTAAAGCGCAACAGGCACTGATCAGTGAGCATCGCAAGGTGACGGTGCTCTTTGTGCAGTTTCGCGATTTTGATTATGAGCGTGACCCGCACGCATTGGAGCGGCTGCAGGCCTATGTTATGGAAATTTTCTGGCTGATTGGGCGCTATGATGGCTATGTACGCCAGATTGATATGGGCGATAAGGGCAGTAAATATATTGTGGTCTTTGGTGCGCCGGTGACCCATGAGAACGATGTGGAACGCGCACTCCACTGTGCGTTGGAACTCCGCCAGGTACAACATATACCTACCTGTATTGGCATGACGACTGGTTTTGTCTACTGTGGCATGATTGGCTCAAGCACGCGTCAGGAATATACCCTGGTTGGTGATACGGTGAATCTGGCGGCACGGCTAATGCAAGCGGCGGATGCTGGACAAATTCTGGTAAGTCAGACGACACGTCAGGAATCGCCAGCAGGGTTCCGTTGGCAGGCACACCTTCCGTTGCGAGTCAAAGGCAAAATCGCCCCTGTACCGGTCGCATTGTTGAGCGGGACGGAACAGCAGCATCGTTCGCGGCTGCATACGATGATAGCCAATGGACCGCTGGTGGGACGACAAACAGAGATGAAACAGGCAACCCGCTACATCCAGCAGGTGCTGGCTGGCACGGGCCAGATTCTTGGTCTTACTGGTGATGCGGGCATCGGCAAATCACGCCTGGCAGCGGAAATCATGCATATGGGCGAGAGCTGTGGCATGCAGGTTGCCAGCGGTACATGCTATTCGTATGCGATGACGAGCGGCTATGTGGTGTGGCAGGAAGTACTGCGCGATCTGACGGGTCTGGATGCAGCCGGGAGTCGGGAAGATCAGGAACAGTATCTGCGACAACAGGTGAGTGTTTTGGGCGAGGGCGGGCAGCAGCGTTTGCCGCTGCTCAATGCGCTGTTTCATCTCAACATTGCTGATAGCGAACGCACGCGTAACCTTGACCCACGCCTGCGCAAAGCATCACTGGAGTCGCTGGTGACTGACTGGCTCTGTCAACGGGCACTTAGTGCGCCATTGATACTGGTATTGGAAGATTGCCAATGGATTGATCCGCTGTCGCATGACTTGTTGGAGACGGTGGCGCGGCATATGCAGCATCAGCCGATTCTGCTCATTGTCATTTATCGATCCGGGGGAGGCACAGCAGGCCGGTTACGTATTGCCAATCAAGCTCATTTTGTGGAGATGTCACTGCACGAATTACATCGAACGGAGTCGATCCGTTTGATTCAACTCAAACTGATGCATGTTGCGCAAGCGCAACATGCCAACCCGCAGCTCCAGGCACTGGCATTTGGCAGTCAGAACAACCATCATGTACCACGTCACCAGCATCGAGGAGCAGTCTCCACCCCTGATCTGTCAGATGCATGTATTGAGCAAATCTGTGACCGTTCACAGGGCAACCCGCTCTATATTGATGCGATACTCAATTTGTTGCACAACCCGGAGCTTGACTTGACCGACCCGGATGTGATTGTGCAGATGGACCTGCCCGACAGCCTGCATAGCCTGATTATGAGCCGCATCGATCAACTGCCAGAAGGTCCAAAGATGACGCTGAAAGTGGCAAGTGTAGTGGGCCAGCGATTCTATGCGGATTGGCTCTGGCAGATATATCCACAGATGGGTCTCCCTGCCACAGTTTCTGAGCACTTGAGCTATCTTGCAGCATTAGAACTGATTGTCGAAAGAAGCACACAGACGGGATCAGAGTACCATTTTAAGCATATACTCACCCGTGAGGTTGCTTATAGCAGTCTCTCCGCAGCAACACGCACGATGCTCCACGAACAGATTGGGCAACTCATCGAACGCATCTACGCCGATCATCTCGATGCATGGCTCGATTTCCTCGCCTATCACTATAGCCAGAGCCAACATAGCGTGAAGCAAAAGCGCTATATACGACGGGCTGCTGCTGTTGCCCAGCAACAATATAACCACGAAAGTGCGATTGATTACTATCAGCGTCTCCTGCCACTGCTCCCCCCGGCCGAGCAGGCCGACGTCTTGCTCGAACTGGGCAGTATCTGGCAGCTCATAGGAACATGGGACCAGGCAGAGACCGCCTATCAACAGGCATTGGGACTGGCTATCAGTTTGAATGATCGGCTGGTACAGGCTCGCTGCGATACAGCGATGGGCTTGCTGTTTTATCTGCGTGGTCTTTATGTTGATGCGCTGATATGGCTTGAATACGGACGTGAATCGCTTGCAGAATTGGGTGATGCTGACGGGTTGTGTCAAACGTTGCGTTTGATTGGCAATGTGTACCTGCAACAGAGCCAGTATGAGCAGGCTCTGGCATTGTATGAACAGAGTCATGAGATAGCCATGGCAATCCAAAACCAGCGTGAAGCCAGCCAGAGTCTCGCAAATATGGGGCGCATTTACAGCCGACGGAGCGATTACCAGCGGGCGCTGGATTGTTATGAGCAGTGGCTGTACCTGGCGATTGATCTGAATGATCAGCAGCAAACGGGCATGATGCTTGGTGAACTGGGCCATGTGTACTGGCTTATGGGCAACCCTGTTGGTGCACACTTTTGTTATGCACAACAGATGCGGATTGCCACTGAGATAGGCGACCGCCGTATGTTGAGTGCCGCCTGGAGCAATCTCGCTGAGATTTATGCGCATCAAGGCGATCTCGCAGCCTGTGTCATCTGTTTAGACCGTTGCTTGCATATTGCGATTGAACTGGGCGACCGACTGGGTATGGTTGTTGGGATGGGGTATATGGCGGCAGTCTATACCTTGCAGCAGCACTACGATGAGGCAGATGCCTGTTTTGAACGAGCTATCTATCTGGGACGCTTGATCAACACTATCTCTCTGGTGTGCGATTTTTTGTGTTTGCAAGCGTTTCTGTACTGGCGTCAGCAACGGTATCAGGAAGGTCAGTTGATTGCGGCTGAAGCATGCACGCTTGGGCGTCTGGTGCAGCGTGACGACCTCTTGATTCACGCCGAAGTGATGGTACTCTACCTGGACCTGGCCCTGGAGCGTATTGATCGTGCTACTGCTACCACAAAATTACAGCAGAAGCTGGAGACATGTACCGAAACCACGGACCGTGCGATGCTGCACCATACGATCTGGTCTTTTGATCGTGAACGGGAAGATCATCGTCAGCACGCGATACAGCTCTATCGTCAGGTACCGGCGATATCGCTGCGTATTGGGCATCGTCATCGCTACCGCGAGTTAACTGGCGAGGACCTGCCCACCGCGGCATTACCGCCGTTGCCAGAGATGGCAAGCCACCAGGCATCCAATCTTCAGGTATTGCTCAATCTGGTCGATCAAGTGATTGCCGCGCTGTAATACCCATTTTCATTTTGCTGGCCTGTTTTAACTTTCTCTGTGCATTGGCACGCAGCGCCGCTACCGATGTTGATGTTAGGTCATACCAAATTCGGTTCATCGATAAAAGATAGACTGATTCCGTATCAGACGTAGGTGCGGCTTGCAGCCGCACAGCGGTCGGCACGACCGCACGCGTCATCTCCAGGACGTAGGTGCGGCTTGCAGCCGCACGCAAAGCGGCAAGCAGGCGCTACGTATCCTAATCGAAGCGCATACCAGTGATCACCTGAATTTGGTATCATAGGCCGACAAAAGGCAATCTGGTATAGGCTGTTGGTCTGTTACATGGAAGCAAGCGCATGATGGACGGTCAGGCGGGTTGCGTTCCAAGCGGGGAGCAGACTTGCCACAAATGCCAGGATGAGCGAGAAGACAAGCCAGACGCCGACCCCTTCCACTGAAAAGTGAAAACTCAGCGGTACCCGGAAAAAGAGCTGGCCCATGGCATCACTCAAGAGCTTACTGATCGGCAACGCCAGCACAGTACCAAACATCCAGCTTAAGATGCCGATGACTAACCCTTCGCCCAGAAAGATATGCAGCACCATACGGTTAGACGCCCCAATCGCACGCATAATGCCGATTTCGCGGGTGCGCTCAATGACATTCAGACTCATCGTGCCAGCCAGACCCAGACCGCCCACAAAGGCCATCAAGACGGCCATGACGAGGAGTGCCATCACAATAAAATCAAACTGCGCGGTCACTCGGTCTTGCATCTCTGACATAGAGAAAATACGCCCAACATCCATCCCCTGATATTCGAGGTAGGTTTCCAGGGCATCCAGGGTTGCGACCTGTTCGGCGGTCAATTCATCGGTCAATTGGACGCGCAACGTGCGGGTGTCACCGACCTGTCCGGTGACGCGGTTCCAATAGGTATAGTTGGTATAGCCAGTGCGCATGGTGCCCATACCAGTGCTAATACCGACCACATGCCAGGTGCTCTCTTTATCATTGATCGTCAACTGCACGGTGCTGCCGACCGTAATATCCGGGTCATCTTCTAACACGCCAGTCGATACAATCAACGCGTTTTCGTCTTCGGGTAATAGCCAACGTCCAGCAATGATCACCGGATGGATCATTTCGGTTTGTGGTGGCACAGCGGTAATCTGAATGGCTTCACTCTCGTTGCCATTCGGGTAGACTCGGCTGGCGGCGCCATCACTCCAGGCTTCGGCGGCGGCAACCCCTGGCACATGATTCACTGTTTCAACGGCATAGTGATCATCATAGGAGCGCTCAAGCATAATCACTGCATCAAATTGAAATTCGCGGCTCAGAAAATCATCTAACGTCTGCACGAGCGATGCCCGAACGGAAAAGATGCCGATGAAAATAAACCCGCTCACCGTGAGTGTTAAGAGGGTCAGGCTAACGCGGGCCTTGCGCCGAAAGGTGTTGCGCACCGAAAGGAGGAGCGGCCGCGTCAACAGCTGTGGGAACCAACTGGTGATATTGGGGATTCGCAAGCGCTTCTTTTTTGGTGTGGTAACTTGAATACCATCACTGTTGAGGGCATCCAGTACGGTCATCCGTGTTCCATTGATCACTGGCACAATGGAGGCAATCAAGGGAATAATCAGACCAGCGAAGACTTGAATCATAAGGATATCTTGTGGGAAGGTTGCATTGGAGAGATCGAAGTTGAAATAATCCGCAACGATGGGTACGAGGATGCCACATAACCAGACGGTTAAGGGAATAGCCAGCAGTAACGCCAATAGGCCAAAGCAGCACACCAGCACCAGGTACATCTGCGTCATTTGATGACTGCGGGCGCCGATTGCT
Organism: Chloroflexaceae bacterium; assembly: GCA_012034075.1. Taxonomy (GTDB): domain Bacteria; phylum Chloroflexota; class Chloroflexia; order Chloroflexales; family Chloroflexaceae; genus JAAURD01. Next base: position 20,375 of record JAAURD010000003.1, read on the forward strand.
TTCATAATGCCAATGTGCTTGACTTGCTGGGCGAGCAAGGCCGAAATGGTATTGGTAACGAGGAAGGCACTGAGAAAGAGCGACATGATGCCCAGAACACTCATAGTAGTGGAGAGGTTGTTGATGAAACTGGTGGCCCAGTGTTCGTTGGAGATACGTCCGTGTGGTCCACGTGGTACCTGTGGCTCTCGGCCGGATTTCTCGATACGGCCATTCACTTCATCCACGGTAGCACTAACCTGGACCATAATTGGGCCTTCACTCTGTGCTATCGGGGTCCTCGCATTGCTCATGTTTGCACGAGGGCGTGCGGTCTGCTCAGTTGGTGGTGCGGCATTGGTATGGGCCGTGTCGTTGCCATGACTGGCGGCTGCGGAGGGGGGAAACGTTGGTACTGGGGCATCCGCTGCGACACGGATAAGCATCTGGTTGTAGTCTGCACCTTCGCCCAGCCATTCCATGGTACTGGTGGTGCTGTAGCCATAGAAGGTGCCGGTCATGGCTGTTGGTTGCACCCCGAGGTCATGAACCACGCCGACAATTTGGACGATCTTCTGTTTGCCATCACTGCGCTTGAGTGTCAGGTAATCACCAATCTTCGCGTTCAGTTGCTCCCTACTTGAGCGCTCAATCAAGACCTCTTTATCGCCTGGTTTGGCTTTGCCCTCTACCGAAGCAAACTGATTGATCTGCATATCGTCAAAGTCGGCAATGGCTGTAAGGCTCAATGTATCCCAGATATCAGGCTGTGTTTCGACCTGGAGCGAAGCCGTCCGCCGGCCTTCGGCGGCGGCGACCCCATTGATTTTGCGAACAACCTCAACGAGGTCATCACCAAACTGGTCATCCGCTGTGACCCGAATAGATGCATGGGCCGGGTTGGTGTGCTGATAGCTGTGTTCGAGCTCACGTACGACAATCATGCGGGCACCCTGAATCACACCAGTTGCAAACACACCGATAAAGATCGACAGAACGACCAGCACCGTGCGTGATGGATCACTCCAGAGATCGCTCAACACTTTTTTCCATCTTGGACCAGGCATTTTCACCTCCCTGCTTGTATGCATCGTTATCGACACCGTATGACCGACTCTACCACGCTTATAGTATAGCGTAAAGAATTGAAGAAATGATGAATAAACAACCAATCCATGGCATCTTATGCAAATTTCAACGTGACAACGGAACTGTTCAGACTTGGGGGAAGAAAACGTATGGCATACTGCCGATCTGTCAACGAAAGCTCTGACACCTTACCTTGCAACGGAATTGACGCCAGCCTTGCAGGTCTGTATAATGATACAGATTGTGCAGGAAAGGATGATCCTTTCCTTCTGGGAAATGACCTGGTTTTAGAAGGAACAGTTATGAGTGTACAACCAAGTCGTGGTCGTAAAGTTCCCGGTAACGAGAAAAAGACGCTACGAATCTTTTATATAGGTATCGGTGTCGTTGCATTGGCAGGTATTGCGTTGCTTATAGCCTTTGCGGTGAATGGAGACAATGATACATCGCAGGCAAGCACCAGCGCCACACCGAACACGAACACGCCTGGCGAAAGCACCGGCAGTGCGGTTGCTTTGCCATCCGATCAGAACAATGTGGATTTGGGACGCAATGAACAGGGGTTTTACTATCGTGGCAGCATTGATGCGCCGGTGACGGTCATCGAGTATTCGGATTTTGAGTGCCCGGCATGTGCCAATTTTGTCACGAGCTCGCTCTACCGTGAACTGGTCGATAACTATGTCAACACAGGTAAAGTACATTTTATCTTCCACGATTTTCCATTGCCGTATCACCAGGCGACGCCGCTGGCGTTGCAGGCCAGCCGCTGTGCTGGTGAACAGGGCAAATTCTGGGAGATGCATGATCTCTTATTTCAACGCCAAGCAGAATGGTCACGGGGCAATACAGCAGAGCGACTGATGAACTATGCCGCCCAGATCGAACTGGATGGCGAAGCCTTTCAGAGTTGTTTCAGCAGTGGCAAATATGCACCATACGTTGATGCCGCCCACCAGGCCGCTTCGGCTGCCAATATCCCAGCAACCCCAACGTTCGTGGTCAATGGTCAACAGGTCAATGCCTCGCAGTTGTTACCAGCAATTGATGCAGCCCTGGCGGGACAGTAATCCAAACAAGCCAACGGTGTTATGAGGGTATTATAATACAAGCCAACGGTGTTATGAGGGTATTATAATGGTTGAGCGTTCACTCTATCCACGTATGGTAGGTGCCGTGCTGGCCTTGATTTCGATGTTCAATGCTGGTTATCTGCAATTGAGTCGGATGAAGATGAGTGATCTCGTCTGCCCAGTGGGTGGGGGCTGTGAGACCGTACAAATCAGCCCATGGAGTACCATTCCACCAGGCAGTGGTATCCCTATCTCGTTGATTGGTCTGCTTGGCAGCACGCTGCTGTTTGTGCTTTTGCTCAGGGCGTTACAAACTGATTCACTCGGCCCATTGCCGTTACCTCCAACCTTGCTGTTGATTTCGAGCATCGGTGTGTGTTTCTCGCTGTACCTTACGGTGGTACAGCTGTTTGTGATTCAGGCAGTGTGCTTCTGGTGTGCATTGTCGGCCCTGCTCGAGCTGGGGATGCTCGGAGCAATCGTGCTCGATTGGCGTGCCTGGCGCCGTGGTCGCGGGGCTATCCAGACAGGGCATATTGCCGGAGCGACACCACGGGCACGCTCATAACACTATACTAACCGATTCTTCTCTATTGATAAGGAACAGTGCTTTGCGAAATCGAGATATGTATTCCCTGCTGCTTATCCTGGTCTTGACTGGTGTTGCTCTGTGGGTCTGTTTTGCCCCAGATGACCTTTTTCTGGGCCGTGATGTGAGTACACGACTGGGTTTGGATTTGCAGGGTGGCATTCAGGTATTATTGCAGGCTGATCAGGAAGAGATTAGCCGTGACGAGATGCAAACGGCAGCCGGTGTGATTGAACGGCGGGTCAACGCCCTGGGCGTTGGTGAGACAGTCGTTCAGCTTTCCGGCAATAACCGTATCATTGTTGAGTTACCCGGTGAAGATAATCCAGAACAGGCAATTGAAACCCTACGCGGTACTGGTCGTCTGGAGTTTATCGATCCACAGGGGCAGCCGCTAGTGACGGGGCAGGTCGTGCGGACAGAGGGCAACCCCAACCCGACACCACAGCAGACTCAATCGGTGACTAACACCGAAATTATCACGACAGAGGTAGCTGGCCCGGTCTACCCCAGCATTACCGATGGAGCTGACCTGGATACGAGCCAGGTGACTGTCGGTTTTTCCCAGGGGAGTGGCCTGGGGCAGCAGCCGGCGGTTAATTTTGCTTTTACGGGTGAATCAGCAACCAGACTGGCTCAGTTTACCGCAAGCAACGTTGGGCAGCCGATGTGCATTGTGCTCGACAATGTGGTAGTCAGCTGTCCCTTTATCGAATCAGCGCTGGTCAGTGGGAGTGGTCAGATTACCTCGCAGAGTGTTGAGGATCGCGATAGCATTTATAACCAGTTGAAGTTTGGTGCATTGCCGGTTGCTTTACGGGTAGAGACGAGTCGCACGGTTTCGGCCACGCTGGGCCAGGACTCAGTCAATCAGAGTGTGATTGCGGGTATCGTTGGTCTTCTCATTGTCGCCCTGTATATGCTGTGCTATTATCGTCTGCCTGGCCTGCTGGCAGTGATAGCGTTGCTGCTCTATACATTGTATAGTTTTGCGATCTATCGGTTTATCCCAATTACCCTGACCTTGCCCGGCATTGCGGGCTTTATTCTGTCGATTGGTCTGGCAGTTGATGCCAATGTGCTGATTTTTGCCCGCCTGAAAGAGGAATTACGGCGGAAGCGGGGACTTGAGAAGGCGATTGATCTTGGGTTCCACGAAGCATGGCCGGCTATCCGTGATTCGAGTGTCTCGACGTTGATAACCAGTGTCATTCTGTTTGCGTTTGGGAATAGCTTTGGGGTGAGCATTATTAAGGGATTTGCGCTCACGTTGGGCCTGGGGATTTTGCTCAGCCTGTTTACGGCAATGGTCATTACACGCACGCTGTTCCATCTGATCCAGTCATCGAGCATGGTGCAGAATCTCTGGTTCTTTGGCATCGAAGCGTCGGAAGTAGGAGCAGAGTCGGGAGCACCCCGGCCTGAAGCTGTTTAACAGTAGAGGAATACACATTCGCTATGGAGCATCTGGTTCGATTACGTTACTGGTGGTTTGCGCTGTCGGCGCTGATTATTTTACCAGGACTGTATTTTTTGCTGTTGCACCCGCTGGTTACGACGGGGCAGTTTCAGCTCGGTTTGAGGACGGGTATTGATTTTAGCGGTGGGTCGCTGTGGGAAATTCATTTCCAGGAGCGTTCATTCGAGGAATTAAGTACGGCTGAGATTGCTCAGGTGTTTGAAGAGCAAGGGTTTCCCGATGCACAGGTGCAGTTCAGCCAGATAACGGTGCAGGGTCAGCCGATAGCCGCGGCTATCGTGCGTACTCGGCCCCTTGATGCGAATAACCGCACGCAAGAGCAGAATGCGGTTATGTCAAGTTTAAATGAAACGTTCGGAGGAACGACCCTGGAGAGCGAACAGACCGTGGGGGCAACAGTGAGCCAGGAATCGACACAGAGCGCGATTATAGCGGTCTTTGGTGCATCGATTGTGATCTTGCTCTATCTGACGTGGGCTTTTCGCAAAGCGCCGCACCCGGTGCGCTATGGCATCTGCGCGATTATTGCGATGTTGCACGATGTGTTGTTGATTCTGGGTGTAGCAGCGATATTGGGGGTCTTTATTGGTCTCGAAGTGGATGCCCTGTTTCTAACCGCGTTGCTGACGATTTTGAGCTTTTCGGTCCATGATACGATTGTGGTGTTCGACCGTATTCGTGAAAATCTGATTAGTCGTCGGTATGGGCAGCAGTTTGATGATCTGGTGAACCTAAGCCTGGTGCAGACGTTGACACGCTCAATCAATACGCAGATGACGACGTTTTTTACGTTGACCTCGCTCTTGCTTTTTGGCGGCGATAGCATTCGCAATTTCGTTTTGATTCTGCTGATTGGCCTGATTAGCGGGACGTATTCGTCGATCTTTAATGCGGCGCAGTTCCTGGTGGTGTGGGAGAACCGTGAATGGCAGACCTGGTTTGGTCGTGGTTCAAGTTCAACGCCGGTGGGCGGGTCGGCATAGCCTATGGTCAACATGCGTTAGCCAGGCATCCGCACGCTTTCTGTAACAGGATCAGGTCATCTGGGTACCAGATGACCTGTTTTTGTTTGTTTGAATGCGTACTCCATACGACACATCGTGCTATAATCATAGGAGAACGATGCAAGAGATAGCATGATGTATGAGAGATGTCGTTGCACTGATGGCTCCAAGGACCACAGAATTAGCCCATCCCCGTTTTTCGCCGATCCGGTTTGCCTGGCGTCTGCTGCTGGCGCTGGTGAAACTGACGTTGCTTGGCTTTCTGGTGATGGTAGCAGCAGGAATGGGCTTGTATTATCAATATGGTCGTGATTTGCCAGACCCACAGGAGATTGGGCAACATCATTCACTGGAAACGACCAGGCTCTATGCCAGTGACGGCAAAACGTTGCTGTATGAACTGGTGGATCCGCAGAGCGGGAAACGAACAGTCGTGCCATTTGATCGCATTCCGCGAACCATCAAAGATGCCACCATTGCAGTGGAAGATGCGGGGTTTTACGATCATCCGGGGGTGGATTGGCGCGGCATTGTGCGGGCTATCTGGCTGAATTATACGCATCAGGAGATTGTGAGCGGTGGGAGTACGATACCGCAACAACTGGTGCGGACGATTTTGCTGCCGCGTGATCCGGGGGAGACGGATACACCGGTGCAGGTGCGGTATGAGCAAAAAGTACGTGAAGCGATTCTCGCCTTTCAGATCAGCCATGAGTATAGCAAGGACCAGCTGCTCAGTCTCTATCTCAATGAGGTGTACTATGGTGCTCAGGCGTATGGGGTGGAAGCAGCGGCACAGACCTATTTTGGCAAACATGTGTGGGATTTAAATGATGCCGAAGCGACTTTGATTGCGGGGTTACCGCAATCGCCAACGCTACTCAATCCCTTTACGGATATGGAGGGTGCCCGCGCCCGCCAGCGGATTACGCTGGACCTGATGGTGAAGTATGGGTATATCACGCCGCTGCAAGCCGATTATATTTTCGATCAACCGATTACGTTAACACCACCGTCAACACATATTCTAGCGCCGCATTTTGTCTATTATGTGCTGGATCAGCTGGAACAGGGTTATGGGCCGGAGGTCCTGCATCGTGGTGGCTTGCGGGTGGTGACAACGATTGACCTGGAATTGCAGGCACAGGCGGAAGCAATCGTCCGTGAGCAGGTTGCTGCGCTGCGTTCGCGCAATGTGAGCAATGCCGGTGCGGTGATGCTGAATGAATCGGGTCAGGTGATTGCCATGGTGGGGAGTATCGATTACGATGACCCATCGATTCCGGGCCAGGTAAATGTAACCATAGCACGACGTCAGCCTGGTTCTGCGTTGAAGCCACTGGTGTATGCTGCGGCGATGCAGCAGGGTTGGACGCCGGCGACGGTTATCTGGGATGTGCCAAGTGAATTTCGCCGCCCAGATGGATCGGCGTATGTGCCATTAAACTATGATAATAGCTGGCATGGCCCACAACGCTTGCGGATGGCGTTGGCAAACTCGCTGAATATTCCGGCCGTGAAGGCGCTAGAGTTTGTGCAGATCGATCACTTTGTGGCACTGGCTGAGCAACTGGGGATAACGACGTTTGATGACCCGGCACGGTATGGCTTGGCGATGGCTCTAGGCAGTAACGAGGTGCGCTTGATTGAACTGGTGGGCGCCTATCATACCTTTCGGAATGAAGGGCATTATAAGCCACCGGCGGTGGTGCTGACGGTGACGAACAGCCGGGGTGAAATACTGGAACGTTGGAGTGCTCATCCGGGTGCGCAGGTGCTGGGGCCGCAGGGCGAGCAGATTGCGTATCTGATTACTGATATGTTGAGTGATAATCGGGCTCGCTGGATGATGTTTGGCCGGGGCAATGTGATGGAGTTACCCGATAACCGCCCGGCTGCGGTGAAGACGGGTACCAGCAACGATTGGCGTGACTCATGGACGGTAGGCTATACACCCCAGGCAACCATTGGGGTGTGGGTGGGGAATAATGATAATAGCCCGATGCAAGAGATTGCTGGTTCAAATGGTTCCGGTCTGATCTGGCGTGAGTTGATGCTGGCGTATCACGAGGATAAGACGCCGCAGCCATTTCCGCGACCGGAGGGGGTGGTTGAACAGGCTATCTGTGCAGATACTGGCGCGATGGCGAGTGATGCGTGCTCGCGGCAAGTGTCCGAGTTGTTTGTTGCGGGGAGCGAACCACAAGAGGCCGATGTCACGTATCAGACGCTGCGGGTTGGTGGGAATGGGACATGCCTGGCAGCGTGGCACACACCGACTCATGAGGTACGGAAAGAGACGTTTGCAGTCTACCCGGAATCATTCCGTGATTGGGCGATACGCCATGGTATTCCGCAACCACCGACGGAAACGTGTGCGCCACCAGCACCGGCTGCGGTGGCACTGGCCCGCTTGAAGCCGGTAGGTGATATTGGCATGGCAACCGGACGACAGGTGCTGGTGCGCGGGACGGCTCGCGGGCCGTATCGCCTGGAAGTGGGGGTTGGCCGGAACCCACCGAACTGGATGCTGATTAGCGAAGGTGATGGCAGTGATATCGAACGTTTGCTCGGTATCTGGCGCACGGCGGAGATACCGCCTGGGCCATATACACTGCGATTACAGGTGATGGCGCCGGATGGAAGCAGGGTTGAGGACTTTCAGGAAGTCTGGTATGGTGGGCTTTCCTGACAATCTGGCTATGTTATAATGGGCACGATAAATCTGATCTCGAGTGATTTAGATCATGATCACAGGACATAATCTGAATCATTCCAGATGGTGTTTGTCTGTCTCGTTAGATTCGCTGCTTGTCTGAGATGAACGGTTGTTACTGAGTATACATCCATGGAATTACCATTGTACGTCGCGGTCATGAACTGAACTATATCGACACGTTATTGCGTGAATGGGGCACTCGCCGCATCGTTGTGATCAACGGGCCTTCGGGTGTGGGAAAGACGCGCTTTTTAGAAGAGATCTACCGACGGTATGCAACAGATAACCAGCATCAACTGCCGCTGATGGTTGCCTCGATTATTTCTTTTGAAGATATCGTCTTTCATATCCCTCAGCATATCACCCAGAAGATCGCTCAGATGGTCAATGAGCGCATATTTGAACCATATCTGCGCGTTCTGGTCGATTGGTATGCTCTGAAGCACACCAGAGTCAGTTCGGAACAGCTGCATTGGGCGCTGATCGCTGCGCAGCAAACGTTTGTGCATTGCTTTCATATCGTTGCCAGTCAGCAGCGCGTTGTGTTGTTGTTCGATAGTGTCAATAGCCTGGAACAACCATCAGCGTTAACCGGTCTGATCGAATTGCTGCTCCAAGTTGAAAATGTGGTGGTATTGTTGTGCGGTAGCGATATGGAGGCTCTGGTTGGGTCATGGCAAGAGCATGTCCGCGAGCCGATCCAGATCATCGATCTGGCATTGTTGTCAGCCGAAGCCGGAACACGGTATATCCATTATCGCCAAGATCAGCTACGAGCGGTTCTGTCGCCTGAACTGGAAGCGAACGTGCTGCTGTTCACGCGAGGCCATCCAGTGCTGATCGATATGGCGACGACCTGGCTGTTACGCAATGAAACGCCGGCATGGCTGCAAGCAATCAGTGTGGATCAACTGCGCTTATTGCCAGAAAGCGAATTAGAATTGTACCGGCAGCGGTTTGAGTCGGTGCTGGTGCGGTACTTTGTCCAGTCTGAACATCTTATGGGACGCTTGCTGATGCTTATGGCGCATGTTGGTCGGGTTGATGCAAAGCTCACGACCATGCTGCTGCGACTGTTGGAGCGTGAAGCGCAGATGTTGCTTAGAACGGCAAGTGACTATGTGTTTGTGCGTTCTTTTAGCGATCAGACACTGACATTACATGAGGAGATGCAACGCTTAATTAACACCTATCTCTGGCCAGTGATAGATCCGGATGGCAGTCAGCGACGTCGTCAAAGCCATATCACGGCAGCGTATCAATCTGAGATGATCCAGATTCTGGGTCAGCAAATTGCGCTTATGAGTGAGCAGGAAAACCAGAATGCGAGCAACCACACCATACCCATCACCCATGGCATGCCGCTGCTGGCGCAACGAGAGACGCTGGAATATGAACAAATGCTGCGCCGAAAGGAACAGTTAACGCATACCCTGCTGGCTGATCGTGAGCAAGGTCTGGCAGTCTTTGCCGATATGTTCGATACGGTGTTCTGTGAAAAGCGCCAGGATTTTCGCAAGGTAATCATTGATCAAGTACAGGTATATGCCCAGACATTGAATCAGCAGCAACGGTATACGCTGGAGTCGCGTCATATCGAATGGTTGTTGCGGGGCGGCTCGTATCAGCAGGCATATGACAGAGCCAGTCACCTGCTGCTCAATGAACACGCTGAGCCAGCGCATCGGGTGGCTTTGCTGCTTCAGTGTGGGAATGCTGCACTTCGACTAGGCCACTGGCAACGTGGCATCGCCGACTTTGAGCAGGCCATCGAAATCAGTACCAACAACCATCTCCGTTCCTGGTTGGCCCGCAGCCTGAATGCACGTGGCTGGGTGCATCGGCAACAGGGCTTGTATCAGCGAGCCATGCAAGACTATCTGGCTGCGTATCAACACCATCTGGAGTTGTATGAGACAGACCAGATAGCTTTGACGCTCAACAACATCGCATTTGTTAATGCCCTCAACGGCAACCGCGAGTCGGCGCTGGAGAGTTGCCGTGCTGCCCTCGATTTGTGGGACCTGTCACCAGACCAGTGCGGTCGAGCAGCGACCTATAGTACGCTAGGCGGTATCTATGTGCGCTTTGATCAGCCAACTGAGGCGATGACGTTTTATAATCGCGCGTTGGATCTGTTGAGTAACGAAGGCGATGTTGGTTGGATGAGTCTGGTACGGTGTGGGCGGGCATTTGCGTTTCAATCACGCGGCGAATTAGAACGGGCGGCTGATGATCTCGATTGGGCCTGGAGGTATGGCGGTGTCCATTTACAGCCACGCATTCTCAGTTCGCAGGCATTGATTAAATGGGCAAACCATGATCTGGCAGGGGCACGATTAACGCTTGAGCAATGTCGTCAGATCAGCCAGGAGCAGGGCGATACCTTTCACGACTATAAGAGTTTTACCGATTTGCTGGAGCTTGCCTGGGAGTTTGGTGAGTATGATCGTTGGTCTGCGTTTTGGGAAGAGCACCAGCAACGGTATCAGGATCAGCAGCAACAGGGAACGATGATGCTGCGTCTGCAAGGCTCCTGTCTGCGCAAAATCGCTGATCTGGCGCTGTGCCATGGGAGCTACGAGGCAGCATTACAGGCGTATCAGGAAGGATTTCTGCTGATTGCTTCCCATGAAGTGTATACACGATATACAATGCGTTCTCAATTGCGTCAGACCGAAGAGCGTTTGCATGGGGTGGTGCCACAGACCCGATTGCAGCAACTGGGCCGTGATATGACGCGTTTTTGGAGTGAACACGAGCTGTTTTTGATGTATTATCCTGAAGCGCTCTTGACGTTTCAGCGTTGGCAGAACGAAGGAAGTATTGGAACATATGAACCAGCAGCGAATCAGTCGATTTGAACCAACCACCGGGCAGTGTGATTGCGCCTTTGGACAAGACCCATTGGAGCACCGGCACGCTGCTGGTCAATGTGATTGTGCCTTTGCTGATGATTCGGTCATTCCGTTATCTGCCTGGTTGCATCTAACGGACCGCTGTAATCTGCGCTGTGCCTACTGCTACCTGCCACACCAGCCTACAGATATGTCACCGGCCATCGGGGAAGCGGCGATCAGGGCAACATTTCGTTCTGCGCAGATTCACGGCTATCGCCAGGTCAAGTTGAAATATGCTGGCGGTGAGCCATTGCTTGCTTTTGAGCAACTGGTACAGTTGCAACGACTGGCACTGCAACTTGCTGATGAGCATGCGATTGGGCTAGAAAGTGTGGTTTTGAGCAATGGGACGTTACTTACCAGTGAGATGATCGACAAGATGCAGGCGTTGCAGCTGCGGTTGGTCATCTCGCTTGATCAGCTGGATACAGCAGGAGTGGGCCAGCGCGTGTATGCTAATGGTCGCCATGCCGCAGCAGATGTGATGCGAGCGATTGATCTGGCGCGGGGGCAGGGTCTCATCCCGGGGATCTCGATTACGGTCAGTGGGCGGAATGCGGCTGATCTTGCAGATGTGGTAGCCTGGGTGCTGGAACGCACGTTGCCTGTTAGTCTGAATTTCTATCGTACACATGACTGTGCGTCCGCCAGTCCGGATCTCGCGCTTGATACAGAAGCCATGATTGCTGGTATGCGTGCTGCCTATCGCGTCATTGAGCAACGGCTACCCGCGTATAGCTTGCTGTCATCATTGCTTGACCGGGTGCATGCCGGTATCCCACATACACGTCCATGCAGTGTAGGACACAGTTATCTGGTTTTTGATGAACAGGGTGGAGTCAGTGCCTGCCAGATGCAACGGCAGCAGCAGGTAACCACTGTTGATGCGGTTGATCCACTGGAGCATGTACGTCAGACTCATGGTCGATTCAATGTAACGGTCGATCATAAGGCAGATTGTGTGGATTGTGCCTGGAAGTACTGGTGTGCCGGCGGCTGTCCGCTTGCGGCCTACCGGACAACTGGCAGCTCTGCTACAGCAACACCCGTATGTGCGATCTACCAGGCATTGTTGCCCGATGTGTTGCGTCTGGAGGGGCTGCGACTGTTAGCACAAGCCCGGTACGCACAACAACCAACTGGTTTTGATGAAGTATCACCAGCTTGCTTCAAGTTGAACGACTGACCATCGTATGGTATGCTTCAGGTCATAGAGGAGAGTCGAACATACTGGGGGAACATACCCACTATGCACAGAAGTTACGGAGCATAAATATGTCGCAACAGGTGCCATTCATTGGCCGTGATGCTGAATTAGCGCTGATTGACCAACTGGTCCAGGAAGGGGATACTCGGCGGGCAATCTTCATTGATGCACCTGGCGGTCTGGGCAAGACACGCCTGCTGCAAGAGGTTAATCAGCGCTATCGAGCCGGTCTCTCGGCTGCACCAACATTGATCGTTGCCGACATTATTGATTTTGACGACCGGACGCTCCACATTGCCCAGAACGTTGGTCGGACGATTGCGCAGATGCTCGATAAACGTCTTTTTGAGCCATATCTGCGCGGTCTCTCGATCTACGGAGTATGGAAGTGGCCGGCGTGAGCGTTGAACAGTTAAACCACCATAGCCTGACGGTTGATCAGACCTTTGTTGATTGTTTTAATGCGGTTTCGGTTGAACGACGAGTGATCTTATGCATGGATACAGTCGATGAGTTGGAAGATACCGGTCCATGGGATTACATCACGCGCATTGCTCAGCATTTGCGCAACGCAGTGCTCTTGATTGCTGGGCGCAATGCACGCGAACTGGGCGAAGCCTGGCAGCAAAAGTTAGCAGATGATGTATCGATTATTGACCTATCCCCCCTTGATCTGGCAATAAGCAATCGCTACCTTCAATTAAAGCAAGAGATGTTGCGGATCCAACTGAATCAGGAGCTGACCCAGAAATTGCCGCTCCTCGCCGGGGGCAAACCGTTATTGATTGACCTGGCCCTGGAGTGGCAGGCCCGTGGGATTGAGTTTCCCTGGCTGATTGAGCAGCAACTCGACGAATTACAGGCATTACCTACAGAGCAGTTACGCGAGCGCCAACATGAGTTTGAGCGGCTCCTGGTGGTGCATATCACTGAGACTGGTCGTTCGCTCGACTGGCTGATCCTGGTTATGGCATGCGTCTATCCCCTGGATGTTGAAACGATTGTGAAATTGCTGGGCTTAAATGATGATGAAGCACGCGATTTATTCAATGAAATCCAGGGATATGTCTTTGTTAAACAGATGGGTGATCAGCGCATTTCGTTGCACGATGAAATGCGGCGTATGGTGAATGACTATGTCTGGGATGAAATAGACCCGGCAGGCAACCCCCAACGACGCGAAAGCCGTATTACCGCGGAGTACCTGGAACGTGAAATCACGGTATTAGCCAGTCGCATCGATCAACTCATGGCAGCCGAGAAAAAAGCGGGCGAGGAAGCCAACCGTGAAGCTGCACTCAGTGCGTTTATGACGCGCGAACCTCTTGAGCAGGAACTCTGGTCGCTCAAAGGGCAATATCTCGAACATGTCCTCTTTCTTGATGTTGATGATGGTGTCGAGACCTTTGCGACGATGTTTGATGAAGCGAGTCGTGCTTATCGTTTCCATTTCCGTGGTGTTTTACTTGCTCAGGTTCAGAAATACGTCGATCAATTATCAATAGACCAGCATTATGAATTAATCAGTCGCCAGATTCAATATTTTATGGATGAAGGCGAATACTTGCTTGCCCGCAATCTGGTCACTGAAATGTTGAATGGGGGAACGCTAAACCCGGAACGGCAAGTGCAGATGCTGATCCAACGGGCCAATGCCGAAATCCGTCTGGGCAGCGTTGATCGTGGCATTACCGATTTTGAGACGTCAGTAGCAGTGAGTCAAGAACATAACCTGGTGCAACTGCTGATCAAATCGAGCAATGCATTGGGCTGGGCCTATCGCCTGATTGGTGAACTGGATAAAGCAACGTCGCTCTACCGTCAGGCGCGTGCGCTCTGCCTGGATCAGGGCAGCCTGGGCGATGATTATGGCTGGATCCTCAATAACCTGACGTTTGTCCTCTCGTACCGGAACCACCGCAGTTCAATCGGCTTTGGTCGCTCAGCGGTGGCCTACTGGCAATCCATTGGCAATGAGATTGGTCTAGGCGCAGGCTACCTGGTGTTAGGCATTGCGTATTACCAGAAGGGGATGTATGACGAGGCCCTGGAGGTCTTTGAGAAGGCATTAAGTATCTTTGATACGCTTCAGTTGGAAGGCTGGATTGGTCAAATCTATTCGTGGCGTGGCGCGATTTATCAAGATATGGGCAACCTGACCCAGGCCGCCAGCGATCTCCGTGATTCCCTTGATGTCAGCTCACGCAATATCGAGGCTATGACTCTCTGCCGTCTGGGGCAGGTCTATATGGCGCAGGAGCGTTGGGAGACGGCTGAGGTCTATCTCCAGCGAAGCCATGAACGAGCCTATGAGATACCCGATTTTGTGTACTGGATTGCGTCACTGGCTCACCTGATTACGATTGCAGCCGAACGCCAGCAGTATGACCGTTTGGAAGAGTTTGAGAACCGACTCCAGGAATGCCTGAATAAGACCCGCACACCGGATGGGCATGCGGTTGGCATTGCCTACTTTGGCTTGGCCCGCCTGGCGCTGGGGTGCCATCAGTTTGATCTGGTTTTGCGTTATTTAGAGCAGGCACTGGCGCTGGTAACCATTCACGGTTCGTATGCGCGGGTTGATGTACTGGATGAGCTGAACCGGGTTGAACGTGATTTTGCCAATCTGGATATTTCCATTGTTCATTCAATTGGCGAGCAGATGAAGGAAATCATGCGGACAAAAGAAGTGGAAGACATTGATTATGGTCTGATTACACCGATTATGTATACCTGGGCTACATGGACGCCATAACTTGCTTGCATGGCAATCCTATGCTATTCTTCTGAAGGGAAGGACAAACACTGAGTTATGGTATCTGATCAAACAACAATGTTACACCAGACAGAAGCGCGAACAGGTTGGCTTAATGCTATGAGAGCAGGATACCAGACTGATGCGTGACAGGGCTAAACGTGGGTTGGCGCTTCCGGAAATAATCTATCAGCCATCACCATACACCCATGACATTGGTCAGTGTGATGCCTGTGCCCCGGTCGCCGTCGTCTCGCCACATCGTCACCCTGAAACGGTGACCTCAGCGTGTCGGTATATTCGCTCAGCAGTTATGATTCAGTCGATTGAGCCGACGGGTTACTATACGCTCATCTCTCCCCAATTGACAACCCTGGTTGTGGTGAACACAAGCGCCCTGATGTATATCAACTTCTTCATTCAGCCACAAACAGTCGATACTGTTCCGGCGGACTGGCAGGCAGCCTGGGGCCACGAGACGATCACGACGTTGCACGAACAACTGGTTACGCTGGGCCTTTTGCAGCCTGTTGTCTCATAGTGTGCGTTACCTGGACGCTCATCGTGTCTGATACCAAATGGCGTTCATCGATACGCGATATCCTGATTCAGTATCAGATGTAGGTGCGGCTTGCAGCCGCGCAAATGATCGTAGGCGCGGCTTGCAGCCGCGCAAACGCTCCAGGTGAGTGACGTCAGTGCGGCTTGCAGCCGCTTTGCGCTTTGATAGAGCGCGGTCGTGCTCCTGCTAGCGGCTGTAGGCTTCTTGGGCGCAGCACGCTGACGCCCCTACAGCCGCGCTCCCTTTCCACCGCAAAAGATGTCTCCATACCGCCGCACCGCCGACCCGGTGCGGTCGTCTCCCACTCCGCTACCCCTCACCCCCGGCCCCTCTCCCACAAGGGGAGAGGGGAGTCGCTGCTGCCCGATCTTCCCTGGCATTCCCGCGTCCGGGCAGCGTGCGGCGTGCTCCCGCTGTGCGGCTACAAGCCGCACCTACGATCTTGCCCCTCCTCAGGGTACACGTGCGTGCTTGGCGTGCGTCCGGACAGCGTGCGGTCGTCCCGACCGCTGTGCGGCTACAAGCCGCACCTACGTGTATTGAGATGAATGCCATTTGCGTATAACGATACACCAGCTGCGAGGATCATCTGCCAGGCCATCCAGGATACAAGCCATGTTCTTAGTGCAGCATTGCGTTCATCTCTGTCGAAATGCCTTCACCGATCAGACGTAGGTGCGGCTTGCAGCCGCACGTGCTCGCATAGCGAATCCAAACGTGCGCCGCTAGGGGCCTCAGGACAGCAGGTTCTGTGCCAATTTCGTGGCATCGTCTACTCTCTTCCCTTGTGGGAGAGGGGTTTAGGACAGGCGCATTGCTGTACGTAGTAGGGATTACCCATTGAACGAATGGGCAACCTGGGCCACCACAATCGTCAGATCATCCGCAGGTTCAGTGCCATCGGTAAAATGAGTTATGCTTGCCACCAGATGAGCCAGCATCTGGTTTGCACTACTGGTAGGACCAGATGCAATACACGATTCCAGTCGCTCAAAACCAAACATTTCGCCACGTGTGTTGAACGCTTCGATCACCCCATCACTTACCAGAATCACCAGGTCGCCGGGAAAAAGCGTACAGGTCACTGCCTCATATCTGCTGAGCGTGCCCAATCCCTGACCCAGCGCAAAACCACGCACATCTGGTGCGAGAACCGCACCCTCAGAACGCCGAATATAGGGAGGAATGCAACCAGCATTGATCATATGCGCAATATAGGAATCTGGTTCTGGATCCACCACCATTTCAACATAGACGAGTGCGCAGTTGCGTCGGTGGGACCGGGTGTAGTGGGTTAAGGAACTATCCAGCGAGGCTATCCGTTCGGAAGGGGTTAACTCCCACGACAGCATCGAGTCAAACAGGGCTAAACTCAACGCCATCAGCAGCGCGGCCGATACCCCTTTGCCCGACACATCACCAACGAGCATCGCAAAACGATTTGGCCCGAACGAATGGTACTGGTAGAAATCACCCCCAACCTCTTGCGCGGCCATACTATAAGAGGCAATACTGAGTGCTTCCCAATCGGCCGACTGCGGTGGGAGCAACCCCTGCTGGATTTCACGCGCCAGTTGCAAATCGCTCTCCATGCGCTGATTCAGACGGGTGAGATAGCGATTGGCCGTCTCAAGTTCGGCAGTACGCGCCAGGACCTGAGATTCGAGGTTTGCATTCAATTGCTCCAGTTCATGATTCATCCATTCGAGCGCTACATTGTGCTCCTCAAGCATGCGGTCTTGCTCATAGCTCCGCAGAGCTTCGGTGACCGTCAAAATAAGATCGGTCTGCTCCCATGGTTTGGCAATGTAACGGTAGAGGTTGGCCTGATTGACGGCGTTGGTAATGCCTTCGGTACTGGCCTGGCCGGTCAGCAGAATAGTCATTGTGTCTGGATGCTGCTGATGAATACGGGCAAGCACGGCATCTCCTTTCATCGTGGGCATCATATAATCTGAGATCACCACTGCCAGGCAAATGCCCTGCTCATCGAGTTCAGCCACCACTTCCAGTGCTTCTTCGCCGTCCTGTGCGACCTCAATCAGATACTCGTTGACAAAGTGTCGCCGTAATTGGCGCTTCAGGCTATTGAGAACGATCTCTTCATCATCGATACAGAGAATAGCAGTCTTGTTCATACGTTCATGATGGGTCTAGGCCAGTAGCTATCGCGTCCACCAATTCTTCCTCGTTCCAGGGTTTTTGCAAGTAGCGATGAAGATTGGCCTGTTGATGAGCACGCTCGACAGCATCAGCACTGGCCTGACCAGTTAAGAGAATCTTGACGATGCCGGGAAAATGCTCATGCACCCGGATCAAAAATTCGTCACCCTTCATACCCGGCATCAGCCAGTCCGATACAATAACAACAACTTGAACGCCATCGTCCACCAATTCTTCCATCACTTCCCAGGCTTCGTCCGCCGACTCGGCAACTTCATAGACATACTTGCTGCCAAAACGGCGGCGCAGTTGTCGCTTGAGGCTATCGAGGATGACTTTTTCGTCATCAACACACAAAATAGCCGCTTCTGACATACATTATGCTCCTTGTTCTGTCACAGGTTCGATGAGTTTAATCGGAAGCTGAACCGTAAAGGTTGTCTGTCCTGGTTGACTCTCCACGCTGAGCGCACCACTATGCCGTTCGATAATTTTGCGCACAATACCCAGGCCCATACCACTGCCTTCACCGGCGGGCTTCGTCGTAAAAAATGGTTCAAAGATGCGTTCGCGGATCTCTGGGGGAATACCAGGCCCATTATCCGTAATGTGTACCAGGATATGCTGGTTTTGCCGTTCTGTGCTGATCTGCAGTTCACCCTGGTATGCCATCGCTTGCAAGGCATTATGGATGAGATTATTCCAGACCTGGTTGAGTTCATCGGGGTAACAGTGAATCGGCGGTATATCATTGTAGTTTCGCACGATCTCAACGCCATGCTTGATCTGGTTGTGATACAGGGTCAACACGGTTTCAATGCCATCGGTGACCTGTGCGGTGACTTTTTCGCCGTGTTGATCATAACGTGCGTAATGCTTCAAGGCAAAAACGATTTTGGAAGCACGTTCGACAGCAAGGGTGATGGTCTGTCCATTCTTCTGTAAACCAGCCAGATCATACGCATGCTGCACAATATAGTGCGCATTGGGTGCCGTGAGCACCGGCAGAAACGAGCCAATATCACCTGATATTCCCATATCCAGTAATAAATCAGCCAATGCATCTGGGTCGCTCACCCCAACGGCATCCAGTTCGGCACGCAATGCCCGCTTGAGTTTACGCGCCTCACGTGCCGAAGGCATGACTGTCGTCGCAAGGGAACGCTCCAGGAGCGCCGAAAAGACCGCCTGTTGCTCTGGCGAGAGCATTTGCAACAGGCGCGGGAGTTCGGGCAGTGACGCGTGTAGAATATCGGAGGTATTGTTGATAGAGGCCCGAATCGCGCCAAGGGGGGTGTTGATTTCGTGAGCGACGCCGGCTATTAGCTGACCCAGCGCAGCCAGTTTTTCAGTACGGATCAGTTCAGCCTGGGTTGCTTGTAGCTCCTGCAAGGTGGTTTCCAGTTGCTCATTTTCGCTCTGGAGCTGATCATTCAGGACTGTAATCTGTGCGTTTGCTGCTTCGGCTGACTCTTTCGCCTGCCACAGTTCCGCTTCTGCACGTTGTCGTGCCTTCAGGCTGTCCAGAAACGCATTGAACCAGCGCATCAGTTCACCAATCTCGTCAGTCCGCTGTTCCGGCAAGCGCTTGTCCGCGTCGATATGCCCACTCTGGATTTGCTTGAACATGGCCGTCATCTGTTTTATGGGGGTGACCGTGGTGCGCGTAACAACCACTGCGGCAAGCGAGATAAAGCCAAAACAGGCCAGCAGCACCCAGATAGTCACATCACGAATAGTGTCGGCACTGGCAGTGAGACTAGCAACTGGGACCAGACTCACCAGGTACCAGTCGCTGACGTCCGAGCGGGTATAGGCAATCAGCACCTCACGTCCGTCCAGATCACTCACGAATGACCCCTGATCTTCGTTCAACTGCGCCACAAACCCGGCATCAATAGTCGAACCAATCAACGTCGGGTCAGGGTGATAGATGAGCCGCTGCTGGGTATCGATGAGCAGCACATCTGCTTCTTCGCCCAGGTCCAGTTCCTGAAACTGCTCATACAGACTCTCGGTACTATAGGTCACCACAAAAAGCGCAACCGGTTCTTCCTGCAAGCGTTCAGCATCAACAATGCTAATGATCTTCGCCGCTGTGATCACCTGTTTGTGGGTCGAGTCGACATTGATATTGGGTTCGACGCCAGTCCACAAAACCAGGCGGTCGGAGTTCAGCGCTGCCTCATAGATACGCTGATAGGTCGCCTCATCAATGTTTTCGGCGCTGAGGGTATCGCCAACGTGGTAGTGTGTCCCATTCAGCGTGAAGATATCGATGGAGACCAACCCCTCCAGATTCAGGTAGCCATTGAGGATATAGCCAATCTGTGCTTTTGTTGCCAGCTGGGTATAGGTATCATCGGCAAGGCTTTCATCACTGATGGCCTTTTTAATCTCTTCGACACCAGAGACGTTCTCAATCAGGCTTTCGATAGATTCGAGCAGCAGTTCCAGATAAGCTTCCTGCCGAATGAGCAAGGCCAGTGTATACTCGCTGATCTCATCCTGGATGACGACACGCGAGGTGTTGTAAGAGGAGATGCCCAGCAACAGGAGCGGCAAGATGCTCACTCCAATGAGGAAAAGCACAAGTTTGGTGGTTGTGTTCAAGCGGCGCAGAAGACCGTTCATCAATTCAGCCATATCTCAATGGTTGATGCTGGAGGATCATCTGCTCCAGCATCAAGCGGGTAGTTCTGCAAAAGGAGTGATACTTTTCGCCGCATATCGCTTTGAAATGAAGAAACATCACTATGCTGTGCAGGACTACCCATCAAGCGTTATGCAACTCCAGATGATGCTACAACCCGATTATTCATCCACATTATCGCTGGTGACCAGCAGCACATCAACCATGGTTTCCGCTGGGATGTCTTCACCGTTGATCGCATCAACCGCATATTTGACGCCCAGATACGCCTGTTCGGCAGCCTGCTGATCGATGGTCGCCTGTAACTCACCGTCACGGATAAATGCACGGGCTTCTTCGAGGGCATCATACGCTGTAACCATCACATCGGTTCGATTCTGTTCTTTCAGATACTGAAGTGCGCCAAAAGCCATCATATCATTGGCACAAAACATGGCCTTGATATTGGGGTGTTCTTCAAACAGTTGACCTGTAACATCGTAGGCCTCGTCAATTTTCCAGTTGGCCGTTTCTTCCGCCACCACCGTAATATTGGCATTTTCACCAAACGCCCGCATGGCCCCCTGCTTGCGCTGTTCGGCATTATCAGCGCTGCGAATACCCTCCAGGATCACGGCTTCGGTTGGCTCGGTGATCTGCTCGCTGATATACTGGGCCGAAAGGTACGCGCCCTGTTCGTTATCCACGCTAATAAATGGCACATCGGTTAGCCCCAGGCTCGCCGAAATCTCCGGATCGAGGCGGTTATCGACATTGATTAGCACAATACCTGCATCCTGTGCCTCTTTGAGTACTGGAATAAGCTCTTTTGAGTCGGCTGGTGCAATCACAATCGCATCAACTTGATCCTCAATTAGCTCTTTAATGATCGAAATCTGTTGCTCAATCGATGTCTCTTGAGCACCGGTACGAACAACCAGCGTAATACCCAGTTCCTGTTCCGCCCGACGTGCGCCCTTTTCCATTTCAACAAAAAAAGGGTTCGTAAGTGTCTTCATCACAAGCGCCACAGTGGGTGGCTCATCGGTGGTACTGGCTGGTGGCGATTCCTCGGTCGGACTATCCACAACCGTCGGACCTGAGGCCGGTGCTGAAGCCTGACCACACGCTGAAACAATCAGCAATACCACCAATAGAAGGCTATACCGTACAACAAACTGCCGCATGCACAATCTCCTTTGCTTATCGCAGAGAACACCCATTGGTTATCGATGACATGTTGGTTGGGTTTTTCTCATTATATCATTTTCGCGATAAAAGAAAAGGGCTACAAAGGTTTATATTCAGTATAAATTGACTCAAGGTTTGGCTGTGATCTGCTAACATCCCACAAGGAGAGCCCTACACAGGCTCCGATCAAACCCCATATTCACCACCCCGCCGGAAATTGGTACCAGCATATATCTTTACCGAACGGGGCATTGGCGACCGAATCGTGAATCCAGCGAAAACATGAGCGTATTCGTAAGCCGCACACAATCAATAATAGCAATGTTATCATCCCATTTTTCAACGCTTTTCTTTTATAAAACAGCTTGACTGATGGTAAAACACTGTTACAATACAAACAACTCACGTTATTTGAGATGCTAATCAACTATTCGGTCTGACCAGGTACTCATATGATGGTATGAGCAGCGATCTGAGTGATCTCAGTTTTCGCTTCTGTGACCTGTGTTTGATGGTATAACCGGGCAATCAACGACCCGGAGAAAACGCACTGAATGCAAAAATGATTATGAGGAGAAAAGAATATGGAAATGATTGCAACAATGGAGCAGTTGCAAATCGAAAATAGTGCTCTACGGCTGCGCATACATCAATTAGAGAGCGCTTTGAGCGAGTTGCAGCAGCAAGAAGAACGGCTTCGCATGATGCTCAACACGGCCACCGACTGGACCTGGGAAGTCAATGCCGATGGTATTTATACCTATGTCAGTCCTAATATCACCGATATCTTAGGCTACGCGGTAAGCGACGTGCTGGGCAAAACCCCTTTTGACTTGATGCCAGCCGAAGAAGCTGAACGCATACTGCCGATCTTTACATCGATTGCGACGAACCACCAGCCGATCCAACACCTTGAGAATATCATTTTACACCACAATGGTAACTGTTTAGTGATGGAAACGAGCGGAACTCCCTATTACGATCAGCAAGGCGTTTTTGCCGGGTACCGTGGCGTAGACCGCGATATCACCGAACGTCGTTATGCCGAACTCGAACGCGATCACCTCTTTCTGCTCACACCAGACATGATCGGTTTAGCCGGCTTTGATGGCTACTTCAAACGCCTCAACCCTTCATGGTCACGCGTCCTTGGATGGACAGAAGAAGAGTTATATGAAGAACCATTTCTCTTCTTTGTCCATCCAGATGATCTCCAACAAACCATCGATACTGCACAAAACCTCGCAGATGGTCAGATCATCATTGCTTTTACCAACCGTTACCGTTGCAAAGATGGGAGCTATCGCTGGATCGAATGGGTTTCTGCACCGGTTGTTGAGCAGCAACGCATTTACTTCGTGGCACGCGATATCACCGAACGCAAACAACAGGAAGAAGACTTCCGCACCCAGCAATTACTCTTCCAGGGGATCCTTGAGCATGCCCCCTTTGCCATATTTGCGATGGATCCGAACGGTCGTTTTCTAGTGTGCAACCCGGAAGCCGCGGCTAACCTCAATCTCGCCCCAGAGCAAGTACTTGGCAAGACTCCCGATGACCTGTTTCCGTGTGAGATCGCCCACGACCTCTGGCAACGGCATCACCATGTGATCAGCACTGGTGAGCGCATGAGTTATGAGATGTGCTTTGCCATACAACCGGATCAGCCCCTCTATTTTTGGCAGAGCTGGTTTGCTATCAAAGACAGGGATGGCACCAACTATGCTGTTGCGGGCACCATCACCAATATTACCGAACGCAAACAGCATGAGCGACAGATCCTCATGCAACAATTTGCGCTGGATCATGCGCAGGATATGGTCGAATTTCTCGATGATACGGGATGTCTGGTGTATGCCAATGAGTCGGTCTGTCAGAACGTTGGATACACCCACGATGAACTCCAAGGCATGCCACTCAGTGTCATCGACCCATATTTTCCACCCGAACAATGGGTCAACATGTGGCAATACCTCCAGCAACATCGAACTACCACTTTGGAAACGGTGCATCGGCGCAAAGATGGTAGTACCTTCCCGGTTGAAGTATCCGCTACGTATCTCCAGATGGCAGATCAAGACCTTGTTCTCGGTCTTGTACGCGACATTACCCAGCGCAAACAGACCGAAGCCGAACATATGGCCTTGCAACAACAGATTATTACCGCACAGCAGCAATCCCTGCGCGAACTCTCAACGCCACTTATCCCGATTGCCGAAGGTGTGCTGGTCATGCCCCTGATTGGCGCTATCGATAGCAACCGTGCCCAGATGGTCATGGAAACCGTTTTGAACGGGGTCGAAACACATCAAGCCAAACTCGTCATTCTCGATATCACCGGCGTTCAGGTGGTTGATACCCAGGTTGCCAATGCCTTTATCCAGGCAGCACGGGCGGTCAAGTTACTGGGTGCCCAGATGATGCTTACCGGCATTCAACCGCAGATTGCCCAGACGCTGGTCACCCTGGGCGTCGATTTAGGCGATATGCTGACCCGCAGCACCTTACAAGCAGGCATCGCAAGTGCATTCCATACGTCCTACAACAACAGCAACGGCACGCGTACTGCCAACTGAGGTAGCAAGGCATCGCCCTATCACTTGTGGTTGAACCATTTTGATATGACGTGTAACGCCTGCTTTGGGCGCAGCACGCTGCGCCCGAACGCGTAACCCGGCCACCACACGGGGCGGATGGGTAGCAGTGACTCCCTCCTCCCCGTGTGGACCCAGGTTTAGGGACGGACAGAACGTTCGTCGTTCTTTTCCATATCGCATCCCAATGCGATATGGATCGAGCTGGTTGGGGAGCAACGCCGCTTCCCACGTCACCAGAGATGGCATCAGAAAGCCATGTGTATCATCAGCGTTTCTGTGCTTTCCACTTCTAAAGTGATATAATGGTCATTTATGAGGGTTTTATACCCCTGACATCGTCTCCTCTCTCCTCTTGTGCGAGAGGGGCCGGGGGTGAGGGCTTGCGACCTACGTCGCATATCGATGCTTGCCATTTGGTATGACCATGCACCGTTCAACAACTCCTTGTCAAGCGCTGCAAAATTGTCTATAATCACATGAGTCTATTGTCATACATCGCCTGATCAGGCGCAGGGAGTTGCACAATGTTGTTTCGTCCAGGGTCGCTGGTCGTTGTTCTAACGCTCTTCTTTTGTTGCTACCACCCAACTGGGGCATCCATTGCCCCACAGGATAATACCACCTATTATGTTTCCAGTTCTACTGGTAACGACGCCAACGATGGTCTTTCGGAAGATACCCCATTTCAAACCATTGAGCAGGTCAATCAATTAACCCTGGGGCCAGGTGATCAGGTGCGCTTTGCCTGTGGTGATACCTGGCGTGCCGAGATGCTGTACATTGAGGCATCGGGCACAGCCAGCAATCCGATAGTGTTTGGTTCCTATCCGGCCGATTGCACCGACCAGCCGATTCTCTCCGGGGCACAGCCGATTGAAGGCTGGAGCCAGGAGAGCGGCAATATCTATGTTGCCGACCTGAATAGCGGGGCTAACGTTGGTCGCTTCGCGTTTGGCATCAATCAACTCTTCCGCGCCGATGAGCGTCTGCCGCTGGGTCGCTGGCCCAACCTGGATTCCAACGATGATGGCGGCTATGCCACTATCGACGCGCAGCCGGCCGCCAACCAGATCACTGATAGCGCGTTGCCAGACGGCGATTGGAGCGGGGCGATTGCCCATATCAAGGGCATGCGTTGGTATATCCTCAACCGCCAAGTCACCAGTCAGAGTGGCAAGACACTGACGCTCAATGCCGATGCTGGCTGCTTTGGCGATAACGAATGCGCCGGGTGGGGCTACTTTGTACAAAACCATCTGAGTACGCTGGATCAGGATGGCGAATGGTACTACGATGCGGACGCAAATCGGGTCTATCTCTTCTCAGCCAGTGGTGTTCCTACCGATATCGAAGGCTCGGTGGTGATGACCGATGACGACCGCAGCTGGGGCGGTATTGTGCTGGGTCAGGACCTGGGCGATGAGATTGCCTATGTCACCGTCGAAAACCTGAACGTCCAGCGCTGGTACCGCCATGGCATTGCCAGCCCAACCAACCTGCGTGACCGCGAAAACAGCTTTCTCACCCTGCGCAATAACACCATCAGCGATGTGGATAGCATTGGCATCAGCCTGGCAACCTGGGTCTACGATGCGCAAGATGGTCCCAGTGGCTGGCGTGGGGGCAACAATATCACCATTGCCAACAATAGCATTGATGGCGCCAACCATAAGGGCATCGATACGTATGGGCGCGACTCACGGATCGAGGCCAACCAGATTCGCAATATCGGCCTGATCGAAAACCTCAATGCCTCTGGCATGGGCTGTGGGCTTGAGGCTGGTGAGGGTGCCTGTACCGAAGATGCCACCGGCATTCGCATTAAAATTGGCGAGGCGGATTATGCTGGTCGTGACAATGTGCTGCGGCTCAACCGCCTTGAAACGATTGGCTACAATGGCATTGATATCTTTGGCTATGGCAATACCGTCGAACAAAATTATATCTATCAGGCCTGTTATGCCAAAGGCGATTGTGGTGCAGTACGTACCTTCGGCCGTGACAGCCTTGCTGCTAGCAATGTCCACGATATCACCATTCGCAACAATATCATTGTTGATACCATCGGCAATACCGATGGTACAATCGAACAGTATCGCCCGCTGTTTGGCATGGGCTTGTATATCGACAACTACTCGCGAGATGTTACGGTTTCGGGCAATACGATTATTGGCTCCACGATTGATGGCATTCTTTACCAACGCTCAACCGGTATGATCACCGACAACACGCTCTACAACAACAATGCAGGCACGATGGGGCGCGGTCAGGTGAACCTCTCGCAAGATGTGACCGAGGTCAGCCAGATGAGCGGTAATATTCTTTACGGCAACAATGTCACCGATCAGTTTACCTTTGCACGTACCCTGATCGTCGGTCAACTGTCAAACCTGGTCGCTTCAGATAATAACCGTTTTTTCCAGCCCTACCGCGCCGATCATATTGCTGCCGATGGCAACAAAACCCTGGCGGAATGGCAAGCATTCAGTGGCATCGACGCCAATTCGGACGAAGCCTGGTTTACACAAGAGGTGGGCGAAGAACCGCTCTCAGAGATCTTCTATAACGCGACCAGTGCAGCAACCGAAGTCGATCTGGGCCAGCAGGCGTACATCGACCTGGATCAGAACCAGGTGAGTGGCAGTATCACGCTTCAGCCCTTTACTTCGATCATTCTGATCCGTTCGGGTGAAGCGCCCCCACCAATCAGTGTCGATGCGGGTGACGATCAAACGGTCTTCCCCGGCGACACCATCACGCTGACAGGCACCGCCGAAGGTGCCACCCAGGTTGCCTGGCGCCAACTGAGCGGGGAAAGCGTTACCCTCGATCCCGACGATGCACTGACCACAACGTTTGTGGCGCCAGAGACGGAGGGCACGCTGACCTTTGAACTGAGTGGAAGCAACGACAGCGGTAGCACCGTGACCGATACGGTGGATGTTATTGTGCAGGCAATCAGTGTTGCGGCCGGGCCAGATCAGCGCGTGCTCTACGGCGATGAAGTAACCCTGGAGGGCAGCGGCATGGGTATCAGCGCGTTTCGCTGGGAGCAGACGGGCGGTGTTACGGTGAGCCTCGACACACCGAATCAAGCCCGCACAACGCTCACGGCACCGCTGACCAGCACCGTGTTGACGCTGCAACTGACCGGTCTGACTGCCAGTGGCAATCTATCGGGTACCGACAGCGTCGATATCCGCGTCAAAGCAGTGATTGCCAGTGCCAATGCCGATACGCTCAATGCCCAGCCGGGCGATGTGGTACAGCTCGATGGGCGCGCATCACGGGTGTATGCGGCAGCGGGCAGCACTGCTGAAATGACCTATGCCTGGACCCAGCCGGATGGCCAGGACATTGCGCTGAGCGATACCAGCGCGGTGACACCGACCTTTACGGTGCCGGCCACTATGCGTGTGCAGCAGCTCAATGCGTTGAGCTTTACGCTCACGGTAAGCTCTCAGCAAGAGCAGGATAGCGATGACGTAACGGTGCAGGTGGGTTCACCCAGCGTCTATCTGCCGCTCATCTGGCGTACAAATTAGTGGTCTGACCGGCTTGATATGACGCGTAGCGCCTACGGCTCGGGGTTGAGCACTGAAATCTATCGGAACGCACGAGACGAGTAGGGACGGCTTGTAGCTTGCCATAGGCAGTGCTTATCCAAAACATCTATAGCGGCGCTGTACGCAGCGCCGCGCACCACACCAGTGTGCAGGGAGAGTAAAAACAGATGAACAGCACACAAGTTGCCATCAGCATGAGCATCAGTTTGCATGATAAAGATAAAAATCTGGTATACTGCCAGTCAAAGACATGTTCAAAGCCTGTGCATCAGCGATTCAATCGATTGATAGCATAGAGCTATGGACCTGAAAAACGTCAGATGAGAAAAGAAAGGTATTGCTATGACCAATATTACGGAAGAACAGATTATTGATGCGCTGCGCACCGTGCAAGAACCCGAACTGGGTGGCGACCTGGTGAGCCGCAACATGATAAAAAACGTGCAGGTAGCGCAAGGACGGGTCGATTTTACCATCGAACTAACCACGCCCGCCTGTCCGCTCAAAGATCAAATCGGGTCTGAAGCCGAAGCAGCCGTGCGAACGGTGCCGGGTGTCACCGAAGTAACCGTCAACTTCACCGCCAACGTGCGGCCGCATGGCGGCATTCCCGAACAGGCGGCCATTCCCGGCGTTGCCAATGTGATTGCCGTCGCTGCTGGCAAGGGCGGTGTGGGCAAATCCACGGTAGCCGCCAACCTCGCCGTTGCCCTGGCGCAAGAGGGCGCACGCGTGGGCCTGCTCGATGCGGATGTCTTTGGCCCGTCAGCGCCGATCATTCTGGGCATCAATGGTCAGCCCCAGGCGTATGAAAACAAGCAGGGCCAACCGATGATGATCCCCCTGGAAGCCTACGGTATCAAGATTATGTCGGTCGGGTTTCTGATCAACGAAGCCCAGCCGGTGATCTGGCGTGGCCCAATGGCATCGCAGCTCTTGCGCCAGTTTCTCTACAATGTCGATTGGGATCCGTTAGACTACCTCATTGTCGATATGCCGCCCGGCACCGGCGATATTGCCCTGACCCTGGCCCAGGCCCTGCCTCTCACGGGAGCGTTGATGGTCACCACACCCCAGGCAGTTGCTACCGCCGATGTGGTGAAAGCCATGCAGATGTTTCTGCGGGTTGAAGTACCGCTGATTGGGATGGTCGAAAATATGGCCTATTTCATCGCCCCCGATACGGGTACCCGCTATGATATTTTTGGTACGGGTGGTGCGCTCGCCCTGGCCGAACAGGCCGGTATCCCCCTGCTGGGGCAGATACCGATTGGCATGACCGTGCGCGAAGGCGGTGATCGAGGTCGCCCCGCCGTGACGCTGGATGCTCACGATGCCTATGCTGAGGTCTTCCGTGAGATTGCAAGGCAATTCGCCGCACGCATCAGTGTGATGGCCTATGCCCGTGATGGCAATGGCGCATAGGTTATCCGATGCAGTGAGCGATTGCACTGCTCGTTGCATTTGTTGTGTGGTTGAAAACTTGACGATACGCCTGCTACCCTCTAAACTAGAGGCAGAACAAACAGTATTGTTTCGATTCTCAGCATCAGCGTGTTTTGAGCAAGGAATAAGGTGAAGACAGTGCCTTACTGTACGGCCAACCAGATACAGCTCTATTATGAATGGCATGGCCCCGAAAATGGCTTCCCGCTGGTCTTTATCAATGGCCTAACGTCTGATCGTGCCAGCTGGTTTTTTCAGCTACCAGACTTTAAGCGCGATTTTCGGGTGCTGATTTATGATTGTCGGGGACAGGGCGATTCAGATAAACCGGATGGACCGTATCCGCCCGGTCTCCATGCGGATGACCTGCAAGCATTGCTCGATGCATTGGGCGTACCGCAGACCCACCTGTTTGGCATCTCCAACGGTGGTGTCATCGCCATGCAGCTGGCAGCACGGCAGCCGCAACGCGTGAGCCGGCTGGTGCTATGTAGCACCCTGGCACACTCCGATACATTGATTGAAGCGAAACTCGCCAGCTGGGTCGCCGCACTGGATGCTGGTGGTCCAGAGTTGCGCTTTGATGTTGCGTTGCCGTGGGTCTGGAGTGCGCCGTTTTTGAGACGCCATGCTCAGATTATGGCATCATTCCGCACACGTTCGGCACAGGCCGATGTAAAGGGCTTGCGTGGCCTGATCCAGGGCGCCATGGCGTATGATGTGCGCGATCAGCTTTCGGCAATTGTGGCGCCAACCCTGATTCTGGTAGGCGAAGAAGATTTGCTGACCCCTGTTCCGTGCTCACGCGAACTGGCGCGTCAGATATCCGATGCCCAAATGTGTATTCTCACTGGAACGGGGCATGCGCCAACCATTGAGCAACCGACCATTGTCAATGCCCTGGCACGGGCATTTTTGAAAGAACAGGCGTGATCATGAATCCTTTTGCGCATGGCCTGGTTGTAGACTGGCTGCAGAAACGCTCCCTGCTTTCGCCCCATCGAGTGGCACTGATCGATGCCGCGACAGGTGAGGAAATAACCTATACCCAGTGGAATGACCGCGCGAATCAAGTGGCGAATATGCTCCATCATCTGGGGCTGAGCAAAGGTGACCGGGTGGCGATTCTGGCGACCAACTGTATCGAGTATCTCGATTTGCTGTTTGCCTGTCAGAAGACCGGCATCATATTGCAATCGCTCAACTGGCGGCTGCAACCCGGTGAACTGGCCCGGCTGGTTGAGGCCGTCGAGCCACGGCTGCTGGTGTATACCCCCGATCAGGCCGAAAAAGTACGTGTTATTACCAGCCAGACCAGGATCGCCCGTTGCCTGGCTCTCGGTCCGGGCTGTATCGACCAGCACCAGTGCTGGCAAGACCTGATCGCCCACACCGCAACAACAGCACCCCGTGCCGTCCCCCTGACCATGGATGACCCCTGGGTGCTCTGTTATACCGGAGGTACCACCGGGTTGCCCAAGGCCGCCATACTTACCCACGGCACCATTACCTGGAACTCAATCAACACGATAGCCAGTTGGGGGCTAACCCCCGATAGCCGTACCTTTTTAAATATGCCCCTGTTTCATACCGGTGGCATCAATGTGTTTACGCTTCCGCTGGTGCATGTTGGTGGCTGCTCAATCGTATGCAAGTGCTTTGATGTTGATCAAGTCTTTGACCTGATTGAATATGGCGGCGTCAATATCTTTTTTGCCGTGCCTACCATGTTTATTGTCATGCAGCAGCACCCACGCTGGCACGACAGTGATTTTAGTCAGTGTCAAACCGTGCTCAGTGGTGGCGCCCCCTGCCCGATGCCCGTCTTTGAACGCTTTTTTGAAAAGGGCGTCGCCTTTAAAACCGGCTATGGTCTCACCGAAGCTGGCCCCAACAACTTTGCGCTGCCCGATGCCGATGTCCAGCGCAAGGCTGGCTCGGTCGGCTTCCCGCTGTTTCATGTCGATGTTGCGATTGTCAACGATGCGGGTCAGCCGTGCCAACCCGATGAACTTGGCGAACTCCTGTTACGCGGTCCGCATGTCATCTCTGGCTACTGGAATAACCCGCCAGACACGGCCAAAGCCATTCGTGATGGCTGGCTCCACACGGGCGATCTGGCCCGTCGTGATGCCGAAGGCTATATCTTCATTGTCGGGCGCGTCAAAGATATGATTATCTCCGGCGGCGAAAACATCTATCCCGCCGAAGTCGAGAGCGTCATGCTTGGGCACGATGCAGTTGCCGAAGTCGCCCTGATTGGTGTGCCCGACACCAAATGGGGCGAAGTCGGGCGGGCCATTGTTGTTTTGCGCCCTGGCATGGAGGTCAAGGCACACGAGCTGATTAGTTATACCCGCCAGCACATTGCCCACTACAAAGTGCCGCGCTCCATCGTATTTGTCTCCTCTATTCCCAAAACTGGTGCTGGCAAGGTTGATAAACAGTCCTTGCAGCAACAATACGGCTACGAAGTGGTATTGACTGAACAGTAGTGCCTGTTTTGTAGGGCGCAGCACGCTGCGCCCTACAAAACAGACGGCATTTGGTATGAGCGCAACGTAAGAGCAGGAAGGATGATGTTACCCTATGATCGGACTGCCCCACATGACCGGCATTCGTGCTCGTCATATCGATATCCCAGCCGGCGCGTTCTATCTGTTGGAGGCCGGACAGCCGGACCGCCCGGCGATTGTGTTTGTTCATGGCAATGTCTCTTCGGCGGCCTTCTGGGAAGAGACCATGCTTGCAATGGCTGAACAGGGCTTCTGGGCACTCGCGCCTGACCTGCGCGGCTATGGTGGTTCGCCCTCATTGCCGATTGAAGCGCGGTATGGCTTGCAACCATTGACCGATGATCTGCACGCTATCATGACCGTGCTCAATCTGCAACGCTTTCATCTGATCGGCCACTCCATGGGCGGCATGGTCGCTATGCACTATGCCATCGACCACGCTGATTATCTGCAGAGCCTCACCTTGCTCTCCAGCGGTTCGCCCTATGGCTTTGGCGGCACCAAAGATGTTGATGGCACCCCATGCTGGCCGGATTATGCTGGTTCAGGTGGCGGTCTCGTCAACCAGGAGTTGCTCAACCGCATTATGGCTGGTGATCTCACCGCCGAAAGTCCCTTTTCGCCGCGCAACCTGCTCAAAAACTATCTCACCGTGCCGCCGTTTACCCACGCACGCGAAGATACGCTGATTGGCTGGATGCTGCGCGTGGCAACCGAACTGGGCAATTATTCGCGTGATATGACCCTATCGGCAAACTGGCCCTGGTTTGCGCCCGGTACCCATGGCATTAACAATGCGCTCAGTCCCAAATACTGCAATCTCCGTGGTATGGCCGATATCACCCCACAGCCCCCGGTCTTCTGGATCCGCGGTGAAAAAGATCATGTGGTGTCCGATCAATCGCTGGCCGATCCGGGTACTTTGGGCGCTATGGGCGTCATCCCCAACTGGCCCGGGGCCCAGGTCTTCCCATCTCAACCGATGGTCGGGCAGGTCCGTGCCATGCTAGAGCGGTACCGCAGCAATGGCGGCAGTTACACCGAACATATGATGACCAATATCGGGCATATGCCGCATCTGGAAGACCTACCGGGGTTCTTGCAGCTATGGCTGCCATTTCTCCAACAGTGTCCCTAAAGAAACGACACCAGCAATGAACGAAACAGCCCTGACAAGCCTGGATGAACTGGTACGACCATGTATTGATCTGATAGATGCTCGCCATCAGGCACGCGAACAGGCAGTCAAAGTATCACGCACGCTGATCCAACAGTGCGCCCGTACTATTCGTGCAACCCATCGCGGAACGTTTGAGCAGGCCGCCCAGCTGCTGGCCGAAGCGGGACAGACCGCCCAACAATTGCGTCTGGCGGTTGCGGCCTATGACGATTTGCTGGCGGCCGGCTATACCCAGGATGCCTTGAAAGAATATGTCGAAGCAGCCATGGTCTATGCCTTTCTGGTCGGCCATAGCCCGCCATCAGCAGAGCGTTTGCAGGTATCACCGGCGGCATTTCTCAATGGTCTGGCGGAAGCAGCGAGCGAACTGCGCCGCGCTATTCTCGATTGTCTGCGCCGTGATGAGATGAGCCGCAGTGAATCTCTGCTCGCCATTATGGATGAAATTTACAGCCTGCTGATCACGGTAGACTATCCCGATGCACTGACTGGTGGCTTACGCCGTAATACCGATGCACTGCGCGGGGTGCTTGAACGTACGCGCAGTGATGTCACCAATGCGCTCCGTCAAAATCGTCTGATGGCGGCATTACAGCAAACCGAGGAGCACCGTGTCAAGCCAACCACTACCTGACGATCTGCCTACTCAACTCAATCGGCTGGGCACCGCCGCCCTCCCTGCTGCCGTACTTGATGCTATTGCATCCTGTACGGATAGTTGCCGCACCACCTTGCAACGCCTGGAAGACAACCGTGAACGCTTACGCGCTGTGCTCGATCGCCGTATTCGGCCGGCCCCGGATGGCCCGGTGCGCCGTCTGTGTGCCGTCGATGGTTCGCATGCCGCGGTTACCACCATGGGCGCAACCTTTGCAGCGATTGCCGCTACTGCGGTCGAAGAGGCATCGCTGACCGATCAGGATGTGATTGTGCGCCTGATGCCACCTATCGAAGAGCTGGAGAGCATTATGAGCGGCCTCCGCTGCCTGATCGAGTTGCGCCTGCTGGCGCGGCGGGTGCGTGCTACCACCAGCGGCCTGTTCATTCTGGATGGCTCGTTTTACTCCGTTCTGCTCGAAATCAATCGCCTACTGGTACGCTACACCCAGGATCATCGCAATGACGACCCACCAGCCTGGTGGCAGCCATTTCATGATCTGATCCAGGGCTTTTTTGCCGATGAAGACTGGCAACTGGTACTCCGTTGTCGCCGCGTGATTGCCCACTCCAAGCTCGCCACCGCCGACCATGATGTGGCGACCTCGGCTCCGCATCTACGCGGCAGTATCACCGACCGCATGCTGTGGAGCACGGTGTTGTTACCCGGTGAGTATGCTCTGCCCACGCCACTTATTCGCGAAAATCGGCCCCACCTGCTCACCGGCTATCGCAACAGCACCATTCCCAACTTTGCTCAGCATCGCCTGGAGATTGAACACGGCTATGGGCAGCTGTATGTGATCTACTATCGCCCCAACCTGGCCGGCCCGTCCTATCGCCTCGAAATGCCGGCCTCCCTGATCGCCCGTGAACCACTGGGCGCGGTGCTGGCTACTTTTCGCAGTGCGCTGCATATTCAGGGCATTCAAGAGCCATTGCCGCAGTTTCTGGCCGATGTTATCTGTCGCCAGCTGGGCCATGCGCTGGCCGCCACCGCTGAAGGTGCACGCACTACGCTGCAACACGAATTTGATCTGGCGTTGGTACAGCGCTATCTAGGACCATACCGCACACCCCATAGCGATACGCTGGGCCGCCGATGATACTTGACCATTGACCATTGACCATGGAGCGATGAACCACGGTCGGGTATCGGGTATGCGGAGAGCGGTCCGAGCGCAAATCACAAAGCGGACTGAGCGACCACTTTGGTGAAGCGTTCCAACGCTTAGCTTATACCCAATGGCGTTCATCGATATGAAACGTAGGCGCGGCTTGTAGCCGTGCAACTGCTCCAGGTGAGTGACGTCGGTGCGGCTTGCAGCTGCATGCATAGTCCCCGAGCACGCGACGCTCTCCGCATGCCGTAGGTGCGGCTTACAGCCGCACATGCCAGATGCAAACAGGCGCTCCGTGTCCGAGCAAAGCGCATACCAGTGATCACCTGAATTTGATAGGATGAAGCATTTCGGTAGCATTGACAGGCGGCTTATTCTCTGTTATGATTCTTTAGCGAGCTAACTACTATGAAGGGCGCATGTTCTGATGCTGGTTCTCTTGCTGATCGTGATAAACAGCACATCTGCTCTTACACTGTTCGTTAGCTCACGAAGGAGCTGGTCTACGCAAGTATGGTGATGTGCATGCATGGTGTGTTATTGGGTATAATACCAAATTCGGGTAATCACTGGTATGCGCTTTGATAGTACGCGGTGCGCCTGCTTTGGTGGCGCAGCATGCTGCGCCACCAAAGCAGGCGGCAAGTCGTACCTCCGTCTGATACGTGCGTGCGGTCGTCCCGACCGCCGTGCGGCTGCAAGCCGCACCGACGTCTCATATCGATGAACGCCATTTGGTATCACACACCCCACTCCAGCGAGAGATATTCTGGCCGTTGCCATGCGCTAGCAAGAAATGAGGATGGAATGAACGGGACAATGAAAGCACGGATGACCGAAGGCGCTGTTGCTCCTATGCTTATTCGTTTGACCCTGCCTATGATTATCGGGGTATTGGGCATGGTCGCATTCAATCTGGTTGATACATTTTTTGTGGGTCAGCTGGGCACGCTGGAACTAGCAGCGATGAGCTTTACCTTTCCCGTGGTGCTGATTGTCTCAAGTATCTCGATGGGGCTAGGCATTGGCATGTCATCGATGGTTTCGCAGGCGATTGGTCGCGGTGACCGGCACGATGTGCAGCGGCTCACCACCGATGGGCTGGCGTTGGCGCTGCTGATCGCGTTCGCGATCATGCTGCTGGGGCTGTTGACGATGGAACCGCTCTTTGCGTTGCTGGGGGCAACCCCAGACATTGTGCCCTTGATTAGCGACTATATGACGATCTGGTATCTCGGCATCCCATTTATGATCATTCCCATGGTCGGCAATAATGCCATCCGGGCAACTGGCGATACCACGACACCCAGTATGGTCATGATGGTCGTGGTCTTTGTCAATATCATTCTCGATCCGTTGCTGATCTTTGGGATCGGACCGTTTCCGCGATTAGAGCTGGCAGGGGCCGCGATTGCCACCGTGATTGCCCGCATGATGACGATGTTGGTGGCGGGCTGGATATTGATTGTGCGTGACAAAATGGTAACCTTTGAACGACCCGACTTGAAGCGGGTGCTCTCTTCGTGGCGGACCATGACCTATGTGGGGTTACCGGCGGCGGCTACCAACCTGATTATGCCAGTCTCGCTGGTGGTGATGACGCGGCTGGTGGCTGGTTATGGCGCAACGGCGATTGCAGCATTTGGGGCGGCTTCACGGGTTGATATGGTCTCGATGATCGTGACGATGGCGCTTTCGTCGGTACTGTCACCCTTTGTTGGGCAAAACTGGGGCGCAAAACGCCGTGACCGGGTGCTGCAAGGGATTACCTATAGCCATACGTTTGCGATTGGCTGGGGCTTGCTGCTCTTTCTGCTGTTGTTGCCAACCGCACCGCTGGTAGCATCGCTCTTTAGTGATAACCAGGAGGTGATTGCTATTATGAGCCACTATCTGTGGATTGTGCCGCTGGGGTATAGCGGTCAGGCGGTGCTGTTATTGTCCAACAGCGTGTTTAATGCTCTCGGTCGGCCACTGCATGCAGCAAGCCTGACGCTGACCCAGATGCTGGTGCTGTATATTCCACTGGCCTTTATCGGCTCAGCCCTGATCGGTCTGGATGGCATTTTTGGGGCGGCGCTGATTGCCAACACGCTTTCCGGTACAGCAGCGTTCTTCTGGTTACGGCGCGAGGCGGGCAAGCGCGTGCAGCAACCAGCGACTGAGCAGGAACCGCCGGTGCTGGCATCAACGCTATCGTAACAGGTAGCAACATCCGGAGCGGCGCAGCATGCTGCGCCGACCTGGGTTCCCACAGCGAGCCGAAACAGACTGCCAGAATGCATATTGCTATGATCAGGAAAGGAGATTGACATGTCAGAAGAGCAACCAGGGTCAGGCCATGGGTTGACCTGCCAGGTGGTGCGCGCGGATGAAACCTACGAGGGCAAGGCGGGGTTGACCTATTTTGCCGGCATCTCCGCCGAACGTGTGGGAGCACAGGGGATTGTATGCATCTGCTGCGCATGCCGCCTGCTGCGCGAGCACAAGCACATTTACATGAGGCGCATGAGACCGCTATTTACGTGCTCAGTGGGGCTGCGGCGATGTGGTATGGTGCTGATTTGCAAGAACACATGGTCGTACATGCCGGGGATTTTCTGTATATTCCGGCCGGGATGCCCCATCTGCCCTACAATCCCTATCAAGAGGAGGCAGTTGCGCTATTGAGTCGTACTGATCCAAATGAGCTGGAGAGTGTGCTGCTGCTATCAGACCTGGAGCCGCCTTCGTAGTGACGCAGTGTGCTGCGCCCAGCACCCAAGCACCAACAACACCGATCAGGACATCTTGCTGTTTTCACGCACCACCAGCCGGGGCATGGTCGCCGAAACATCTTGCTGCAAAAAGGAGAGCAGAATCTGCGTAAAAAAGTCGGGCTGATCGACAAATGGAAAGTGCCGGCTCGTCGGCATCAACAGCGTGCGAGCCGACTCTATCTGCTCAAAGAGGCGTAACTGGCGCGGATCCACAATGTCATCGCGACCACCATGGATAATCAGGGCTGGTATGCTCAATTGCTGTAACTCGGGCCGCAGATCCGTCTGAAGCATTGAACGGATCGAACAGCGCATGGTTACCGCGGTTGATTTGAGACTATCGGCAACCACTTCTTCGACCGAGGGGTCACGTGTTTCACCCATAAAAAAGTGAAAGAGCGTGCGCCGCAACCAGTGCCAGCGGGCAAACAGATTGGCAACGCCGGGCTTATTGGTCAGCTTGAGTAACCATGAGAGCGCATGGCCCTGAAAGGGGGCACCAACTGTAATCACCCGCGTTACGCGTTGGGGATGGCTAATCGCCGTTTTGAGGGCGACCATACCGCCCATGGAATGCCCCACCAGGGCGACCTTATACAAGCCCATTTCATCCAAAAAGCGGATAATCTGATAGGAATAGTTCTCGATATTCTGTTGCGCAGCGGCGGAAGGATTGCGCGAATCACCAAACCCCCAGAAATCGAACGAGTAGGTGCGAAAGGATGTAGCAACCGCCTCAATCGTGGGGAACCAGTAGCGCCAGCTCCCCAGCCAGCCATGCAAAAAGAGCACCGGCGGTCCTCGACGCCCAAATACTTCATAGTGGACAATCTGGTTATCAACAACAATGATGCTCATATATAACGACTTCCTGGTATCTGGTTATGGATCAAACCGGATAGCATGGTTTTCCGAACTATTTGCCATCTGCATCAGCATGCCATCGCTGAGCTGGCGCTGTGGCAACCGATGCATTCGCTCGGAGGTTGCTGTTGCAAGCGCATCGCTGGATTCGCGAGCCTCTTCCGGCGAGAGGGTTGCTAAACGACCCTGTATTGCTGCCAGCAAACTGACCAGATGTAACCATGCCTCACTATCGCGCTGGTAATGCATCCGCGCAGTACGCATATAGGTGTCAAGCTGGATATGCAAATGCTGAATGTCCTGATCCAGCTCTTGCAGGGCCTCTGGATTGGCTGATTGATCCACGACAATGGGTGCCGGGGCAACCGGTGTATGGCTTGACGCTACCTGTTCGAGCTGGTCTTGCAAATAGGAAATTGATGTGACCAGCTGCGCCTGACGCATGGCAACCGCCTCTTGCTCATTGATCATATCAACGAGCATTTCACGTAGCTGCGCCGATTCGCTAGCAGTACGCAGGGCCTGCTGCTGAACCAGATGAGGAACAAACCAGAGTAAAATCGCCAGGATCGTAAGAATGGCAATGCCCAGCGCAACAAATAACCCGAACATAGTCACCTCCCATCTCTTACCATTATAGGCAAAAGGACTCACATGAATCAATAGGAGTGATGACAGCCAGATTACTATTATAGTCGATAGCTCTTGTCGGTCTCCTGACCGGGTTTGCTGTCCGGGCCTGGTTGGCCGTAACCCATCAGCTTATGTTCGTTCGGATGATATCGGTTACTGTTCCTGTACATCCAGCCAGAGCTAGCCAAGATATCCTTCTGAGACCATCAACTCGGCATTGAGCACTGAACCACCGGCGGCTCCACGAATAGTATTGTGGGCCAGCACCACAAAACGTAGATTAAGGATGGGACATGGGCGTATCCGGCCAACTACCGTGGCCATGCCGTGACCGGCATCACGGTCACGGCGCGATTGCGGGCGGTCATTCTCATGACGCACGATCAGCGGTTCGGGGGGCGCACTGGGCAGCTGGCGCTCTTGTGGTTGGCCGCGAAACTGGCGCACCACGCTGATGACCTCATCGACTGATGCTGGACGTTCTAGGGCCACCGATACACACTCCAGATGGCCTTCGAGCACGGGCACACGGTTGCAGTGGGCCGAGGTGACAAAGCTGGCTGGCAGTATCTGTTCACCTTCCAGACGGCCCAGCATCTTTTGCGGCTCTTGCTCAACTTTGGGCTCTTCACCGCCAATGTAGGGGATGACATTATCGCCTGCATCATACGATGAGACCCCAGGATAGCCCGCCCCGGAGAGGGCTTGCATGCTCACTATGATCGCTTTACTGATGCCAAACGCATCCAGAATAGGGCGAAAGGCCATGGTCACTGGTGTTGATGTGCAGTTGGGATTGGTCACAATTGCACCGGCCCAGCCACGCTGTTTGCGTTGCACATCAATCAAGGCGAGGTGCTCCGGGTTCACCTCGGGAATAAGCAATGGCACATCCGGTTGCATACGGTAGTTGGATGCATTGGAGCAGACGATATGACCCGCTTGGGCCAGCCGTTCCTCAATCGGACCAGCCACATTGCTCGGTAGCGCCGAGAAGACCAGCGGGGTATCGAGTTCGGCATCGCTGCCCAGCACGGGCATATCCGCCAGTTCGGTGGGCATATCGCCTTCGATGACCAGCGGCAAACATCACCATAACATTGCCCGGCGCTGCGTTCGCTGCCGGTCAGCCGGGTCACGGTAAACCA
>JAAURD010000004.1 GCA_012034075.1 Chloroflexaceae bacterium
AACGCTTTCAAGAAATGGTCGGTTTTCATCAAGTCCTTTCATGCAGCTGCGCGACTCGTCGTGGAGGCTCGCACAACGCTTGTTGCTCTTGTCAGTATAGCACAGCTGTGGAACGAATGCGCGGGTGGCTAGAGGCCACCGCTCGCTGCTCGCTGGTCTCGCCAACGCCGATCTAAACCTGGCAGTTTTACCCCATTGCACAGCCAGGGAGCGTATGTTAGTTTGACTAATACTTGTTATCCAAAGTAGCGTAGAGCGGTCTTTCAGTCTGTCTGTGTGGGCTGGGTCTGGCTGGTTGTGGGCCTGAAAAGCAAGTCAAGCAGCAGCCAGAGCAGCAGCAGCAGGTTCAGGCTGGCGAGCAGCCACGGCAGCGCCGATGCCGCAATGGCATCCTGTTGCGGGCCGATAAAGCCATCGAGCGTGCCGAGAATATTGAGCGTAGCGCTAGCAGTCAGGAGCACAAAGGGCAGTACCATCAGCGGCCGTGCGGCAATGGTGAGCGCCAGAAAGGCGAGGCACAAAAAGAGGTAGCGCTCGTGAATTTGCGTGGGCAAGCTGAAAAAAGCTAGCGCCAGCACCGCCGCCGCCAGGGCGATAGTGAGCGCATGGCAGTGGTGCAACAGCCGCCACACAATCAGCAGGGTGACACTGCCAAGCAGCAGCAGGCCAACCAGACGGTAGGAGAGCGGGCCAACCAACAGCTCGGTGTCGAGTGCGCCGGAGTCATGGGCCATGACGTACCAGAGGTTGTAGGCGCCCGCAGTGACACGGGGAAAGCGCCCGACCGAACCCAGTGCTGCTTGCAATAGTCCCGTCGTTTGCCCAGCGAGCAGCAGCGGCAGCATGCCCACGAGCAGCGTCACGGCCGCGATAGCCGCGCCGATCAGCACGCCACGGCTGCGATAGCGGCACAGTGTAGCGGCGTAGAGCACCGGCGCCAGCACAATCGCCTGCGGTTTGATCAGCAGTGCCATCGCCCAGCACCACCAGCTCCAACGCCCACTTGCTCGCTCAAACAGCACGACCATGGCAACCATCGGCAGCATCAGTAGGGCATCAACCTGGCCCCACCAGGCAACGTTGATCCACACCGGCGGCGCCAGCGCATACAGCGCCGTAATCGCTGTAGCACGCCAGGCTGAGACCCAGCGGCGGCTCCACCACCAGAGCAGCAGCAGAGTGAGCAGATCTGCGACCAGTGCTGGCAGCTTGATCAGGCTCATGGTGCTGGGAGTCAGTGGTGCATCGAAGGTGCCACCCAGCGGACGCACCCACTGGCTCAGGCCAGTCAGCAGGTACAGGCGCAGCGGCATATAGTCGCCATCAAAGAGGTAGGCGCCGGCCAGCCCTTCGTGAAAGAGAAAACGCATTCGGCGGGCAGCCAGTTCCATATCACCAACCGGGTCGGGCGCTCCAAACCATGGCAGACGCACGAGTAGGGCCAGCAGCCATACGGCAACGATATGGCGCCAGTCAATGGGTGGGAAGTGTGGGGCATGCCAGGTAGCACAGGGCAGCGTACAATGATCAACAAGGACGGACAGCAGGGCAGTGACAGTGAGCAGGATAGAGAGTGGCACGAGCAGGGCATAGTGCCAGCCAGCGATAGATTGCCAGCCTAGCAGCGAGGCTTGCAGCGCTATGATGATGGCGGCGCTGGTCGCAGGTTGCAAGCCAGCGGTGCGTATAAGAACATAAACGCTACTGCTGGCACATATCAGAGCGATCAGAACATGCAATGGGAGGCTGCCACCGCCGAACAGGGCAAACTGGCTGACCATCAGGCCGAGGTGGCGCTGGTTTACGAGCATTGTAGGCGATTGCAAGGTGAGATTGAGTCGTTCGGCTGGGGGCGCATCCAGGAGGAAACGGTACTGGCGCCAGCCGGGTGTAACGGTGAACGCGATTGATGTATCAGCGGCGGTGAGTTGCAGCGGCACGGGCTGACTGGTGCCACTAGCGAGACGCAGGCGCAGGGCCACACGTCCGCCGGGGTTGGGCAGCGCGGCAAGGCTTTGGGCCTGGGTCCAACGGTAGTGCTCGGTTTGCTCAGACGCAGTTTCCGGGGCATGCCAGGCCTTGAGTGGGAGCAGCACCGGTGGCGCTACGATATCGAGCACGGTGCTGCGTGGCGCAAGATAGGCGCACCAGCCCAGCAGGATCGCAGCAGCCACGATGACGAGCAGGGCGAGCAGGTCGGCGCGGGTGATGGGCATGCTACGATGAGAGCGCATGCAATGCGGAGCGACGGGAGTCGTTGGGTGGTATGGTCAAAGAAGGACGAATGGGCTGTATCATACTTTCTATTTGGGATATCCAATGCGTCGACGTATCATACGCCGACGCATTGTTGGAACTGAAGATTGGCCTATGCACCGGAGAATCACCTACTTATGGCGAGCAATCACCCATACAGCATGCACAAGACCGGGAATATACCCCAGCAACGTAAGCACAATGTTGATCCAGAACTGCAACCCAAAACCGACTTGCAGGAAGACCCCGACGGGGGGAATAATGACCGACATGATTAAGCGACAGCCATCCATCATCATACAGCACCTCCATACCATGCTCTTTTCCCACTATAGCTTACCGCATGCATGGGACAGCCGTCAAACGCCGGGGCGCGGGTGGGTTTGCAATGCGGGGATGGCTGGGAGCCGGGATGGCTCGGATGGAGCGCGGTCGTTCCGAGCGCATGCAGGCAGCGATCGCGCCACAGTGTGGCAGCAGGGCCGGGCATGAAGAGCTAACACAGCATAGCATGGTACAATACACCACAGGAACCGAACTGCTGGAGCAGGGCAGGAGCAACTATGGGCCGTTCACCATTTCCGGGTATGGCCCCGTTTCTCGAAGATAGTTCATTGTAGGTAGTTGCTGGTAGCGACACAACACCGTATAATATCAGGATGATGTCACGCAACCGATTCCATCAGGCGATCCGGCTGATGATCTTTCTGAGCACCCCCGTTATCATCGCTATTCTGTTGGTCTGTATGCTTGTGGTGTTGCAAAGCCAGCGTGATGAAGCGCGTTCGTGCGATGCGATTGTGGTTGCACCGCAACAGCAGATCCAGCAGGAGCAGCTTGATCATGCTCTGAGCCTCTACCGGCAAGGCTATGCGCCGCATCTGCTGATCCGTGGTATCGATACGGATACAGCTAGAGCGCTTGAGCAGAAGTATGATCTTCCAGAAGGAACCATTTTGATCGTTGAAAGTGGTCAATATCGTCCATTGCAGCAAGTTGCGCAGCTGGCCTATCAGCATGGGATACAGCGGATCATCCTGGTTGATCGACCAGCCAGTATGTTGCTGGCGCTCAAAATGGCCGGTGATCTTGAACTTGAGGGCTATGGCGCACCTTTGCCCGATACGCCACTGCGGGCGGATGAAGTCTTGCGGGCCAGTCTTGATTACTGGTCCTACATCTTTTTTGGCTCATCTGCGCCGTGTTGCTATTCCATCAGGTCCCAGACCGGGCGTACCACATAGATTAAAAGAGCCACACCCAGTAGCCCCGCAAACGCGGTAGGTCCGGCTCCAGCCAGAAAATTAATGCCAATGGTGACCAGTGTCAGCAGACCATAGCCGTAGGCACCCCAGCGACGCCACAGCCAGATTGCTACCATAAAGACGCAGTTTGCCAGCGATATGACCGCAATCGTTGGTAAAAACCAGGCCGGGAAAGACTGTACCGCTGCACCTGCTTCAGCCGCTGGTGTTCCGCCAAAAATAGCGTAATAAAGGTACGTCACTCCTAACACTGCATTGACAACAAAGGTTACTGCCAGAAAGGCTCGTAGACAGCCGACAGGTTTACGGTCTTCTTCGGGTAATGCACCGGGTGGGGGCATATCGGGTTGCATAGTTTCGTCCTTCAATCCATTTGACTCCAGATAACCCGTACTAGGGCGAGCATGACAATCACGTTGAGTAAAATCCATAGAGCAAGCATGCCCAGTTCAGAGGCGAGGCTGATAATCAGCGCAATCAGCGACACAACCACAAAGCCATGAACAGCCCATCGTTGCCATTTCCAGATACCGATAGCCAGACCACTGTTGATGGTAACCAGCAGCGATACCACGGGAATGCGCCAGGCGGGCAGATTGGGGAGCATTTCGGCAAAGATGGCGGCGCCGGCCAGATGAAAGAGCGCAAGGAGCGGATTAAGAAGGACTGTTAGCAGCAGGAGCGAGTTCATGCATCCCTCATGCTTGCGCTCACTGGTCATACCAATGATCCTATGAGTGCTGCAATGATGATGGCAACGGCAGCACCAGCCAACGAGCTGATCAGGTTGACCAGATCGTTGTTGAGCCAGGGCCAACCCCGCACAAAGGTATTGGGTGTGCCATCACGCCCGACCCGTTTTTCGGTCTCTTTGCCGCTGGGATACCGATACATGGCCTGGACGGTAGCGCCCATCAGGCTATCGGTGAGCGAGCCAGCCACGCCACCACAGAGGCCGGCCAGAATCACCCACCACGGAGGGTTTAATGCCTGCCCGCTAAACACCTGCTCGAGGAGTAAAAAACAGAACATGGCCAGACCAATGAGTAATGCCCCGACAGCCGTCGCGCTGGTGCCAAGCACGGTAACGCCGCCAGAGGTGCCAGGCTCTACCACACGACCGGAGGTAATCATCCGTGGTGGTTTGGTGCTGAGTGTACCCAGTTCGGTAGCCCAGGTATCGGCAGTAACGGTTGCCATGGTACCAATAAAGGCGGCCAATACAAACGCAGGTTCACCCATAAGACCGTATATGGTAGCAAGCAATGCACCGATGCCACCATTGGCAACCGCCTGAGCAAAATCGCGCTTGCCGCCTTTATCAAATTTTTCGCCGGCCCGTTGTTCCTTGACCCGCGCTTTATACCGTGAGAGCAGCGTACTGGATACAAAAAAGGTAATCAGTAACAGTCCCCAGGG
This sequence comes from Chloroflexaceae bacterium, assembly GCA_012034075.1. Lineage (GTDB taxonomy): Bacteria > Chloroflexota > Chloroflexia > Chloroflexales > Chloroflexaceae > JAAURD01. The sequence continues at coordinate 4,941 of JAAURD010000004.1, forward strand.
CCAGCCACCGAAGCCAAAGGTGAGGGTGCCCGTCAATACCGCGCCGGCCCAGCCACTGACGGTTAACGAGCCACGCCAGTACGCCAGTCCGCCAATCGCACTACTTAATACCAGGCCGATAAGAATATTGCCTACCATACGTCAACCATGCTTGCTCTATCAACGATCAAAACGGGATGTTGTTCGGTACAACACCCCGCTGATTATACCAGATTGTAAGCAGAGCAATGGAGACGTTCGGTGCAGCAGATCAGGCAGCCGCACCGCTGACGGTGACGGGTTGTGGCATGGCCCGTTCGTGCCCGTGAACCATCTGATCCTGCTCTTTCAGTCGCTTTGGTATCTGGGCTACTGCATGTTTGAGTTCACGCCGCACCAGATCTTCGACAGCAATAGTTGGTACAAAGTTAGCCATTGGGCCGAGAAACGGTCGGAGATCGAGGTTCAATTGAATATTGACTTCGGTGCCCCGCGCCGTTGGCTTGATGATCCACTCGTTTTTCACGGGCAATGGGTTGTTTACGGTAAAGATAATGTTTCCTGGCTCAATCCACTCCAGCACACCATCGCAACGGATAAGGCCAAACATGCCACCGATGGAAATATACATGACCACGTGGGCTGTGGTCGGGCTGGTGCGTTCGTACTCAACCCGTGACAGGCGTGGCATCAAGGTTTTTAAACCACTCGGGTCGGAAAGGGCGTCAAACACTTGCTTTGGTGTTGCTCCATTGACATAGCTTTGCAGATGTACCGTTATCATTTCGTCTCCTTTTGCAGCGTGTTTTCTTGTTCGTTCATTCCACTCTGTGCGAACCATGTTTTGACACTCTTATTATACAGCCTTTGCACAGGTTTGTCAATACCTTATGCACAATATTTTCTTATTTTCATGATAAAACGTTGTAAATGTCCAAATGTTCGATGCTGATAAACACGGTTTTAGTGCGTCTCAAAGGGATAGGGTATGCTGGAGGGATAGGCCGCTTGTGATGTACATCACGTGCATCTTGTGTAAATGCTTTGCACAGTTTTGCAGAGAAAGCGGGATTATGTTCCAGGATTTGCACAGTTTTGCAGGGCATAGCCGCGCAACACTATCTGCGAACTGGCACTCCTCGTAGGGAGAACAGAACGAACAGTGTTATGGTACATGGTATCGTAAGGGTATCTGCTACCAAATTCGGTTCATGGATAAAAGGTATCCCGATTCAGTATCAGACGGCGGTGCGGCTTGCCGCCGCACGCAAAGCGGCAACGAGGTGCTACGCGTCCGAGCAAAGAACATTACCCGTGATCACCTGAATTTGGTATGATTCAGGAAAGAGGAAGAGCAGATAGGTATGTCGAGGCTATTTCTGAGTGGTGCTGTGGACATTCAATATGATTGCGCAAATGATGTTGCTTGTGGTAGGTCAGGAGTGGCAGCATTGAGTTCCCTGCGCCAACAAGCATGCCAATTTGATTGGAAAGAATCCCGGCAGCAATGCCAAACCCAAACAGAAACACTCCGCCAATGGTCACGATGCTGGGAAGAATTGATGTTAACACATTGATGTTCATGCGATTATGAAATTGATCGCCCATATCAAATAAGAGGTCTAGCTGGTCGAGGGTGCCATTCATAAGAACAATTTGCGCCATATCTGTGGCAATGGTTGCTGCACCACGTAGGGAAATAGAAACATCGGCCTTTTTTAGGGCAATTGAGTCGTTAATACCATCACCAATAAAACAGACGGTCTTCTTTTGCTGCTGCAATGTGGTGATGATAGCAGCTTTATCTTCTGGTAGGACCTCTGCAAAATAGGTCTCGATGCCCAGTTGCTCGGCCAAACGCCGAGTAGGCTGTTCATGGTCTCCGGAAAGGATCGCCAGTGTTATGTTTCTGGCTCGTAACGCATTGATGATTCGTTGAGCTTCTGGGCGAATCGTTGGCTGCAGCTCAATGGCTCCGACGAGTTGTTCATTTACTGCGACGTAGACCAGAGAGGAACCATCCTGATGGACGTATGCTGCCAGCGTTTGCAAGATGGGGGGGATAGCAAGCCCGATCATCTCCATAAATCTGGCACTTCCAACATGAATTGTGTCACCGTGCAGACGAGCGTTCAGGCCATATCCCAGGCTGTATACCACGTCATCTGGAGTAGGAAGATGCAGTTGGCGTGCTGCTGCTGCCTGAAGCAGAGCCAATGCAATCGGATGGTTTTGTTTATATTCGGCAGCGGCGGCATACGTCAATACCTGATCTTCGGAAAGGGTATGTATGGGATGAATACGTTCGACTTGCGGTTGGTCCATAGTCAAGGTACCGGTTTTATCAAAGACCACCATATCAATCTGGCTCAATCGCTCAAGCGAACGACCATCTTTGATTAAGATGCCTGCTTGTGAAGCGATGGTGAGAAAGTTCAGCATCATAATGGGAGAGACCATGCGCAGGCTATAGCCAAAACTGGAATTAAGCACAGTCACACCGCCGATGAGACCAACGAGCGGAACACTACAGCTCCCTAGCAGAATCATCGGTAAAGCCGATTGATCCGCTAGCTTTTGCCCACGAGAAACCATGATCTCCTTGAAATCAATGGTCTGGTGGAGCATTTCGCCGATTCTGGCAGCCACCGTTTCATGGCCTGCTTGTTCCACGGCAACCGCAATGCGTCCGGCCAGTACCAATGTAGCAGCAAAACAACGATCTCCGATAGCTTTTTCGATAGGTTGGGATTCGCCGGTAAGCATCCGTTCATCAATCGTTGCCTGTCCAGCAACAAGAAACCCATCAACCGGTATGGTTTGACCAGCAGAAAGCAACAGGGTGTCGCCGGATTGCACCTGCTCAAATGGCACTTGAACTTCTATGCCATCAACCAAAATCCAGACAGTTTGTGGCTGTTCGTCCATTATTTGCACTAACTTCTGCTTTGAGTGGTCTTCGGTTTTGATCAAGAGTTTCTTCGCACCAAAATAGAACACTGCCCCCACGCTACCAATGACAAAATGCCCTGTGGCAAACATAACCGTGATAGCAATAGAGTCGGCAACTTCTATTTGGATACGACGTTCGTTCACCAGGCCCTGGTATGCAGTGCGGTAAATTGGGTGGGCAATAATCACAAGACCTGGAAGCAAGAGCAGATTGATCGGCCAGTAAACCAGTGTTCCCACCATGCTTGTACTGAACATCATCAAGGCAATGATCAGACTTCGATCAACAATCTTTTCCTGGTCACTCTTTACAACACCGGTTATCTCTTGGAGGTGCTGTTTACGGACACTGTTCATCAATGGGTCGATCAGACCTTGGAGCTTCTGACTGATTGGCCTTGAAGTGAGCGTATCGGATTGAGCAGTATCAGTGAGCAGGTGAATAAATTGGTTCCTGTGCCTCTGCTGGTCGTAAAGCCTCTTGCCAATATACAGCGAAGCACCAGCGATAACGGCGGTGGTGAGAAACATGACTTGCTCCTGCTTTCTTTGTTCGTGTTGCCTACATATGATTCTCAGACGCAGTGAAATAGTGGATACTGAACCACTGTTTATCGTCTGTCCATACCTGTTGCGGTTGCCAGCCAGCCTGTTCGGCCAGTCGCTGGAATGACTCGATCCGATATTTATAGGCGACCAAGCGTTTGATGAGTTCTCCAGCAGCAAAGTGAATAACGGCCCCATTGACGACGACGGATTGATCACACAGGCTCTTTACATACAGCTCAATACAGGATGTTTGTTCGTTGTACACAACATGATAGGTAAATTGGGAGATATCAAAGTTTGTGCCAAAGGTTCGATTCAACCGTTGTAGAGGGTTGATCAAGGTTAGTTCTCGGCTCACAGCATGATGGCCATCATATGCTTGTTTGAGTATAGATGGGTCTTTTACCAAGTCAACGCCAATCAATAGTACATCACCCGGCTGGCAGTGCTGGCGCATCTGTCTCAGCAACAGCATGGCTTGATCTGGTTCTACATTGCCGATAGTCGAACCAGGAAAGTACATCAGCCTTCTGGCAAACGGTCGCGAAGGAATCGGCAGTTCGCCCAGCTGGTTGTAATCGGCACACACTGGCAACACTTCGATACGGGGATATGTGCGAGCTATCTTGTTACTCACGTCGATCAGCTGTTGTCGTGAGATGTCAATCGGGATATAGCCCACGACATTGGGTAAATGATCGAACAAAAACATGGTTTTTTGCGCATTTCCGCTACCATATTCAATCACCAACATGGGATCATCAAAATAGGCAACAATCCGTTCGATCTGTTGCTGCATAATCGCCATTTCGGTGCGGGTGAGATAATACCCTTCCGTCTGACAAAGGGTCTCATACAGTGCTGATCCGCGCTCATCATAGTTGAAGATCATCGACATATACTTTGGCACGCTCTGAAGACCGGCAAGGAGTTCAGCCAGCAGATCGGTCGGTTGGGGTTCAAAGTCATACAGGTGAATGGTGTTCATGATAAACCTCGTTTATGATCATCCAGATGAGCCACGACAACCAGCACCTCGCTGGCATCCACGGTTTCAGGAAAGACGGTGACCTGAAAACCAGCGTGCTGTAACAGCGGGACATACGGAGATTGCGGTGGGATATCGCGGACTACGGATGCTTGAAACGTTACCCGATAGAGCAGATCAACCAGGCGTTGGTACAGGCCATCGCGGGTAAAATGGGCCGAATCGACGATGACGAGCGCACCGCTGGGGTGCAGGACACGCTGAATTTCGGTCAGTGTGGCTGGATCGAGAATATATTCGCTGGGAAAGGTCGCAACCACGCGGTCAAATTGACCGCTGGCGCAGGGCAATGCCTGTGAACGTGCTTCCACCAGATGCACCTTAAGCGCATCACGTTGCGCCCGACGTTGGGTGCGTCGCAGCATCCAGCGGGATGCATCCAGACCAATGGCCTGACCCGGTTGCTGCTGTGCCAGGGCATGTTGGAGATAGCCGGTGCCGCATCCCATCTCCAGAATGCGGCCACTCAATACGGCAATGCTGCATGTGTCCAGCGTTGCCAGTACCCCCATGATACCAGCCAGGCAACCGTGTCGTAGGTCCAGGCACATTCACGATAAAAGCGATCAAACGCCCAGCGAATAAACGCGATATAGAGCACCATCACCCGGAATGCAGACTCGTTGGTTGCATGTTGGTACGGGTGCTCTGATCGCCCATTAGATCCGACGTTCCTTAATACGCGCTGCTTTGCCCGTACGACCACGGAGATAGTAAAGCCGTGCGCGGCGCACTTTGCCCCGGCGCATCACTTTAATGCCATCGACACGTGGCGCATGCACCAGAAAGGTGCGCTCAACGCCGATGCCATGGGAGGCAATGCGCCGAACCGTAAAGTTCTCGTTAATGCCACCACCGCGCCGACGGATGACGACGCCTTCAAACTGCTGGACACGTTCACGACTACCTTCTACCACCTTAACACCAACGCGAACGGTGTCGCCAACGCGAAATTCGGGAATATCGCTGCGAAACTGGCGCTGTTCAATTTCGGTTAAAAGTTGCTGCGACATAGGTCTACTCGTTCCTTCGCGGCCATGAATGACCATCTCTTGTACATCGAACATAATCGAGCAGGTGGCGCACAACCACCTGCTCACATCCTGTATACAGTATAGCACAGGTTACCCTGACAGGCAACCATATACCGAACATGCAGCAAGCGCATTGTGGCCAGGGGCATGCTGGCGCCGTTGCTCTGGGCTATCCGTGGTAATGTATGCTCCCTGGTTGCCCCGATAAACCACCGATACAACGGATACCCCGGATAGCTGATCAGCGAAAGCCCTATGCTTATCAGCGGCATGTATCGCAACTGGTACCAGATTGCCTTTTCCCATACAATCACCGAAATCTGGAGCGGCGCAGCGTGTTGCGCCAAACAGCCAGAGTCCAGGCAAGGCAAAAACAGACCAGCAGAACGCAAATTGGTATGAACATTGCAGATTCGATAACACTGGAGTATAATAGTAACTGTTTACCCAGCCGAACAATGTCATGTGTTGCCAATACAGGTGTTCCGGTCGTTGCTCTTTCGGGGCACGATTTTCTGAATCTTTGTCGGAATAAAGCAATAAACGTAGCTTATCTGGTGGTTCGTGTGTCAGGAGTATGATGTGATGAAGCAAACATCTCATGGACAATGGGTCTTTCTTGCCCTTGTGTTGTTCCTCGGCTTTCTGTTATACCTTGTGTTACGGCCCTATTTTGCCGAAATGGCTACTGGTCTGGTCAGTGCCATTGTCTTCAAACCGGTGTACGATTTGCTGATGCGTCAGTCCTGGGTTGGTGGGCGACGTATCCTGGCTACTGCGCTCACCATTCTGCTGCTCCTCGTTGCGATTGTCGTACCGGTCGTCATTGGCCTCAGCATGATGATCAACCAGGTGCAACAGCTTTCGCACGATTTGCAAGGGGCGGTGACACTTGAGGAAATCGAGAAGATTGTCAATCAGATTCCGCCGTCACTGATTCCGGTTGAGACACAACAGCTGGTTGATTCTATTCGTGGTGTTGTGCTCAGTACGGCCACCTGGTTTGGTGGTACGGTGCTGGGCATTGCAATGTCATTTCCTGCTTTGATCGTCCAGCTCTTTGTCTTTTTAGCGGTAGTGGTGATGCTGTTACCCAATTATGACAGCGCTCTGCGGGGATTGATCCGGCTGCTGCCTTTACCTGCTATAACAGCACAGAAGTATATCGAAACATTTACCAGTTCGATTATGGCGACAGTGGTTGCCGTCTTTGGTATTTCCATCTTTCAGGGTATTAGCACGGGCATCCTCTTTATCTGGTTGCAGGTGCCCTATGCTGGTGTGTGGACTATTCTGTGTACGCTGGTGGCCTTCTTTCCGCTAGGTATTCTGGTAGTGACTGTTCCTATTGCCATTGTTCAGTTCCTGGTTGGCCAGGTATGGGAGCCGATGGTCCTACTGATCTGGACATTTGCGATTACCCCGACATTGCAAGATATGGTGCTGCGACCAATGATTGTCTCCAAAGGCACCGAACTGCATCCTGGATGGGTGCTCATTAGTACCTTCGGTGGCGTCGCCCTGTTTGGGTTCTGGGGCGTCATTTTTGGGCCAGTGGTGATGATTATGTTTTTATCGACCATGCAAATCTACCTTACCCATTTTTCTGGTTTTTCTGCTGCTGATGAAACGCTTGAGGATGCTGCGGCTACAAGTGAACAGACGAGTGGGGCTCAACCTGCGCTTCATGCTGATACATAAGCTGGTGATTTCACGCTAAACTGCCTACCCATTGAGCGCTGGGAGAAATGTTGATGCCACGGTTTGGAAAACGCGTGATGGGTGTGTTCCAGAACCATGTGATCCCACTGGGGCAAGAAATGCTGCGTCAACAGCAACAGGATAATCTGATGGTGCTCAGCGCCGCATTGGCCTATTTTGCGTTCTTCTCGCTTATTCCGTTAATCCTGATCTCGCTCGGTCTGATTGGTATCTTTGTTGGTGCTGCTGATTCACCTGTGCGGCAGATGCTTCGCCTGATAACTGGTGACTCACCAGACATCGCAATCAATCCGGGTCTGGAAGCATACGAACAAATCGTCACATTTATTGGGACATTTATCTCGCCGGATGTGGCAGTACTGCTTGATCAAACCTTGAGTCAATTACATAATTCGGGTCTGGAAGCCGGTCTTATTGGTGCAATCATTCTCTTCTGGAGTGCCAGCAATGTGTTTGCGCAAATCAATCAGGCGTTCCAACGTATCTGGAAGACCGATCTCAAGCAATCGCAAAACACGGGCTTATTTGCATCGGCACTGCTCTTTATACGCGACAGAGCCCTGGCTTTTGGCCTGGTGATGCTTTCAGCGCTGTTACTGCTGATCTCGTTGCTGGCAAATACCATTATTGCTATCCTCCGGAACATTGCCCCGGAGATTCTCGGTGATGTTGTCTGGGAGTCGGTCTCGTTTGGGACGGCATTTACCTTGCTCTTTCTGGTGCTGCTCCTGCTCTTCAAATATCTCCCCAATACCACGGTTGCCTGGGGCGATGTTTGGCTGGGGGCGCTGCTCACGACCATCGGCATTAGCCTGCTGGTCAATCTGAGTGGCATCTTCTTTCAAAATAGTAACTTTGCCCTGTATGGTGTGCTGGGCAGCATTATGGTGTTGTTGTTCTGGATTTTCTTGAGTAGCTCAACACTCTATTATGGAGCTGAATTTACCTATGTGTATGCTCTGTTATACGGGAGTCGGCGTTCGATCCCAGCCGAAATGGACACCACAGATACACTCCCTGACCAACAAACAGAAAAACCAGAACGCATTGAACTGGAAAGCGATGCGTCATTATCAAGATCGGTACAGAAGGAAAAGCAGAGATGAAGTATATCAAGTCAATTGGAGCGATCCTGGGCATGATTCTCAGTGGTGTGATGATTCTCGCCAGTCTGGGGGGAATTATCGCTACCTGGAGTGTCAACCCGCCATTAAAAGAAACCACAATCGGTACCCTGAGTGTTGCAGAAAACGCACTCGGTAGGATCAACGAGCGAATTGCTCAGGTGGAAGGCATGCTCACAGAGGCAAACCAACAGGTCGTCAGTGTACGTGAAGGTCTGGCCGAATTGCAGACCGAGATTGAAGCCATTGATCCCAGCCAGGCGTTGCTCAGCCCCGTCTTTCGCAACGCAGGGGATGATCTACTGCCCATTTTAGAACGTACCAGTGCTCATCTGGGGAGCATTCGGGAAACCGTTGATACTGCCCGTGGCCTGATTGAAGCTGCCAATCGTTTGCCATTTAGCGGCTTAGAAGTACCCGATATGCCTCGTCTGGAGCGCATAGCCGAACTGGTTACCGAGCTGCAAACGATGATTACAACATTACGTGAGCGTATCAACCAGTTGCGCCAGGCGGTAGTTGAAGAAGTCACTGCCGTGATCGGCGAAGTGATCACGCTTATTGATGAGCAGTTGGCCCGTGTGGAGACGTTACTCACAGGGCTGGAAGAGACAATCAGCCAACAGCGTGCGCAAGCCAGCAGCATCCGCGCATCAGTCACGCAAACGCGCCAGAGCGCACCGGGTTGGATTGATCTGGGGTCGTCGGGGATTACGGTGTTATTGCTCTGGATAATGGTGTCGCAGATCCTCGCTCTCACCTGGCTCTGGTCGATCATATCGGGGAAAAAGAGCGAACCTGCCCCAGCCACAACGGTGTAATACGCAAATGGCGTTAACCGATATGAGACATAGGTGCGGCTTGTAGCCTGCTTTGTAAGGGGACCCGCGCTGCGCCCCTAAGGTAGGGGCGTCAGCGTGCTACGCCCATGGCTCCGCGTTCGATCAAAGCGCATACCAGTAATCACCCGAATTACGGATCGATAATACAGAGCAGGTAATACCATGTCCGGTACTGAACCCCCCTAAGGTATCCGTTCATGCCAGCGAGTCAATCAATCGTGAAGATATGGTATACTATTTCTTAACTGGTGATGAAAAGGTTCTTGTCTTCGGGGTGCTCAACGAGAGCGTATGATCAATACACAAACCAGGGTAACAGGTATGTTTGTTCTCCCAGACATGCGAGATAGCCGCTCATGACGATTTCTTATGTTGAGCAAAGAACATGGACCTGCCCATCGTGTGGGCAGAATCTGAGCGGTGATATCTGGTTGATTCTGGATGCCGAAGAACACCCGGAAGCAGTTACCCAGCTTCAGCAAGGGCATCTCAACGTCATCCAATGCATACACTGTCACTATCGCGGTGTATCTGATGTGCCACTGCTCTTTCACAGCCGACCCATGCGTGCGGTGATTTTTGCAGCAGTACCAGGCGTCCCTGAGCATCGTTGGCAAGAACAGGCCCGTGAGCTGCATGCGTTGCTCGTTGGCAGTATTGCGCTAGAAGACCGAAAGGCGTATCTCGGTGATGTGCAAATTGCGCAGGACGTTGCTGGTATGGCCCATCTCTTGCAGAAGCTCGCACGACGCACCGCACGTACAACCGATCAGGAGGTTGCACCTGCCACGACGGATACGCCGCAGCCTGCAGCGCAACAGATAGCCTCGACCGCTGAGACGTTTGCCAGTGTCAACCCTGATATGCTCATGACGGCTATTGAACAGTTGATGACTGCTGATACCCCAGAGGCCTGCCATCAGATCATCCAGCAATATCCAGTGCTCTTGTCTCCAGAGACTGATACAGCGCTCACAGAGTTGATCGGTATCGCCGAAGCCCAGTATGAGCACGATGTTGCGGTGAGCCTGGAGCAGATGCGGACTGAGTTGCGCAACTATCGACAGGGCAATCGCTCAACGTCAAGCGCTCCCATGGGCGAGGTTGAACCTATTCAACGTGAGCCCGTTGCGACCAGCAATCCAATCGTCCATTCGCCATCTGAGTTGGCAGCACCAGACGAACTGATGCTCCCTCCACTGGATGAAACCATCTATCAGGCGCTGTTGCAGGTGCAGACATCGGAGGAATTGCGCCAGTTGATCGAGGCGTATCCCATCTTCAAAACCGAAGCGATAGATGCCGTATTACGCCAGAAGATCGAAGAGGTGCTGATCGAAGGCTATGAGTATCTGGCCCAGGAGCTCGAACACCGGCGTGAACTGGTGTTGTTGCTCCGACAAGAAGCCGCAGGAATGGCATCTCAGGGGGATTCGGCCGAACTCCTACGGGCAATCCAGGCGCTTACGGCAAGCCCCGACGTCACTGCTACGTCAGAAGATGAACGGATGGCCCAGGTGATCATGGATCATCCCATTTTGTTGAGCGATGCAGCCCAGCAAGCGTTATGGCAACTTGCCGCTGAGGCTCGCTCGCATCAGGATGAACAACTGGCGGCCTATGCCATAGCTTGCCGAACCATGTTGCACCAGGTACGTGAAGAATGGGCATAATGGAGCAACTGACTCGAACAGTCCAAAGGAAGGAGAGACCGAATCATGCAACGAACACCGCTGTATGAACAGCATAAAGCCCTTGGCGCACGCATGGTGCCTTTTGGTGGCTGGGAAATGCCTGTCCAATATACTGGTATTATCGAAGAGCATCACGCCGTCCGGCAACGTGCGGGTCTCTTTGATATTAGCCATATGGGGCGCTTTGTGGTGAGCGGGCCGGATGCTGAAGCGTTCTTGCAGGCGCTGACAACCGCCGATGTCGCTGCAATTGATGTGCAGCAATCGCAGTATGGGTTGCTCTGCTATCCCCATGGTGGCATTGTTGATGATATTTTTATCTATCGCTTACAGCCAGATCAATGGCTGGTTGTGGTGAATGCGGGAAACCGACAAAAGGATTGGGACTGGTTCCAGCAGCATCAGAGCGGCTTTACCGTACAGATCGAGGATCGCTCCCAGGATTGGGCCATGCTGGCCTTGCAAGGACCGGCAGCTGAAGCGTTACTCGCCCCCGCCCACGAAACCGCTGATGTTGATCTGACTCGTCTGCCCTTTCATGCCATTACCACGTTCCGCCTGTGTGGTGCCGATGGCTTTATCAGCCGCACCGGGTATACTGGTGAAGATGGGTTTGAACTCTTCCTGCCAACTGCCGCAGTCGCTGACTGTTGGCAGTACTTGTTGCGTCTGGATGATGCCCAAACCGTGTTACCATGTGGTCTGGGTGCCCGCGATAGCCTGCGGTTTGAGGCATGCCTGGCACTCTATGGTCACGAAATAGACGAAACGATCAACCCGTATGAGGCCCGTCTGGGTTGGGTGGTCAAGTTGCACAAAGGTGATTTTATTGGACGGGATGCTCTGCTGCGCATCAAAGCCGAAAAACCCGCTCGTCACCTGGTCGGGTTCGAGATGGTTGGACGTGGTGTCCCCCGGAGCCAGTATCCCATTCAGCAACTGAGCGGTGAAACAGTAGGCCATGTCACAACTGGTATGCCCACGCCCACCCTGGGTCAACCCCTTGGTCTGGGTCTGGTACCACGTGTTCTGGCAACTGTCGGAAGCGAATTTGCTGTACTGATTCGTCAAAAACCAGTACGTGCGCGAGTGATCAAAACGCCTTTTTATCAACCAAGGTATAAAAAATAGCCGAGAGGATTCCTATGAGTTTCAATACACCAGCAGATTTGCGCTATGCAAAAACACACGAATGGGTACGTGCTGAGGGTGATGCCGTGGTAGTTGGTATTACGGACTATGCCCAGGATGCACTGGGCGATGTGGTCTACATCGATCTTCCTGCTGTGGGCGATAGCTTTGCAGCGGGCGAAGTGTTTGGGGTCATTGAGTCAGTGAAAGCATCATCTGATCTGTATGCGCCAGTTGGGGGCGAGGTGATAGCGGTCAATAGCGATCTGGAAGATGATCAATCGGTGGTCAATAACGACCCCTATGGCACCGGTTGGATGATTCGGCTGAAGCCATCGGGCGAAGAAGGCGAACTGCTCGACGCTGCGGCTTATGAGCAGGTTGTTGCCGAAGAACAAGAGAATCAGTAGGCCAAACGAGATGTACTGCTATTGCGTGACTCATGGTACACAGGGGCATGAGTCACTTCCTGGATAAACGCTTTTATGTCACATTATATTTCTATTACCGATGCAGAGCGGGCCGACATGCTTGCTGCTATCGGGCTTGAGTCAGTCAGTGATCTTTTTGCCGATATTCCATCCCATCTGCGCTTTCCACCGATGGACCTGCCCGAACCGTTATCTGAAGTCGATTTGCTCCGCGAACTCCACGCGTTGAGCCAGCAGAATGCCCACGGCCAGAGCCACCGGATCTTTCTGGGGGCAGGCGCCTATCATCATTTTGTGCCCAGTGCGGTTGATCACATTCTGCGCCGGAGCGAATTTTACACAGCATACACACCATATCAACCAGAGATGAGCCAGGGGACACTCCAGGCCATTTTTGAATATCAGTCGCTTATGAGTGCATTGACTGGCATGGAGGTTGTCAATGCCTCGCATTATGACGGCGGCACGGCGGTTGCGGAAGCCGCTATTATGGCGCTAAATCTATCACGCAAACGGCGCAAACTGGTGGTTGCTCGCAGTGTGCATCCACAATATCGAACGGTGTTGCGGACCTATTTGCAGGGGTTGGATGTGCAGATTGTTGGCGATGAAGACCCCAATGTAACGCTGGATGACACGTTGGCGCAAGTCGATAGCGATACCGCCGCCGTGGTGTTACAATCGCCCGATTTTCTGGGCCGTCTCTACGACATGCGGCCGATAGCCCAGCGCATTCACGCAGCTGGCGCCCTGCTCTCGCTGCATGTGGACCCGATAGCCCTGGGCTTGTTCCAGACGCCGGCCGAAGCCGACGCTGATATGGCCACCGCTGAAGGCCAGTCGCTGGGCATTGGTTTGAACTTTGGCGGTCCCTATCTGGGCATCTTTGCCAGTCGCAAAAAATATGTGCATAAGATTGCCGGTCGGCTCGTCGGCGCTACTCGTGATCTGGATGGCAGACTGGCCTATGTGATGACTCTGCGTGCGCGTGAGCAGGATATTCGCCGGGATCGGGCCAGTAGCAATATCTGCACCAACCAGGCCCTGATGGCATTGGCCGCCACGGTCTGGATGAGTTTGCTGGGCAAGCAAGGACTCAAGCAGATAGCTCGAATATGCTATCACCGGGCACACTATGCAGCCAATCAGATCAAGCAATTACGCGGGTACACTGTGCTTGATCAACGCCCCTTCTTCCGAGAATTTGTGGTACAGTGTCCACACCCAATTGCTGAAATCCAGTCGATGCTTCACGATCACGGTATCGTTGGTGGGTATGATCTGTCTCTGGATGAACCACAACTGGGCCATGCCATGCTGCTGTGTGTTACCGAGATGAATACACGCGCGGATATTGATGCATTGGTAACTGTACTGCGTGAAATACGTGATTGAACGCATGGAAAAACTGTCACGCGAACAAATTGAAGCAACCATTAAAGCAGTGGGTTCTCGCATCAACCTGAAAGAACGGGATTTGCAAGGGCTAGATCTTTCCTATCTAACGCTATCCGAGGCGAACTTGCATGGTGCGAACTTGCGTGGTGTCAATCTCTCTGGCACCAATCTGAGTGGAGTTGATCTCAGTGGCATTGATCTCTCTGGTGCAATTGCCCGTGGCACCAATTTAAGTCATGCGACTCTTGCACATGCCAATCTGTCTGATGTTGATTTTGGCGGTGAAAGCATGCTTGGCGGCGCGAACCTGTGCGAGGCAGATTTGAGCGGTGCCAATCTGTGTGGGGCCAATCTGAGTGGGGCGCGACTATTCAACGCCCGTTTTACCGGTGCGCAATATAACGAGCAAACACGCTGGCCGACAGGTCTGGTGCCTGCACTGATTGAAGCAGTCCCTGCAACCGACTGAACCCATGGCTGATAGAGCCGATGATGAGCCATATCTGGAAAGTTACGTCTGTATGAATACCTATGAACCACCTTTATTTGAACTCTCTGGGGCCGGAAAAGTTGGCGCCAATGTGCCACAACTGGATGTTCCGGAATCACCTCTGCCAACCGACTTGCTGCGCCAGGATGATCTTGCGGGTATGCCCGAACTCAGTGAGCCAGAGGTTATCCGTCATTTTACCCGTATCAGTCAACGCAATTTTTGTATTGATACCGGCATGTATCCGCTTGGCTCTTGCACCATGAAATATAACCCCAAAGTGCATGAGGAAGCCGCCCGTCTCCCTGGTTTTGCCGGAGTCCATCCACTCCAAAGCGCTGATTTAGCCCAGGGTGTGCTCCGCCTGATGGCTGAATTGCAGGCCGACCTGGCAGAGATCAGTGGATTTGATCAGGTCTCGCTGCAACCGGCTGCTGGCGCCCAGGGCGAGTTAACCGGTATTCTGGTCTTTCGCGCTATCACCTGGACCGGGGCGATACCGAACGGGTCGAAGTCATTGTGCCCGACGCAGCCCATGGGACCAACCCGGCAACCGCCGCGATGGCTGGCTTCAAGGTCGTTGAAGTGAGCAGCGATGACCGTGGCAATGTCGATCTGGAAGACCTGAAACGCAAACTCTCCCCACGCACCGTGGGGATGATGCTGACCAACCCTAACACGCTGGGGTTGTTTGAAGAGCACATCCAACACGTCGCCGAACTCGTTCATGCCGCCGGAGGACTACTCTATGGTGATGGAGCCAACTTCAACGCGATTCTCGGTATCGTCAAGCCCCGTGACCTGGGGTTCGATTTTATGCACTACAATCTTCATAAGACCT
This sequence comes from Chloroflexaceae bacterium, assembly GCA_012034075.1. Lineage (GTDB taxonomy): Bacteria > Chloroflexota > Chloroflexia > Chloroflexales > Chloroflexaceae > JAAURD01. The sequence goes on from JAAURD010000004.1 coordinate 20,176, forward strand.
TTACCACGCCCCATGGTGGTGGAGGCCCAGGAAGTGGTGCCGTGGGCTGTACTGCTGAACTGGCGCCATTCTTACCGGGGCCACTGGTGGCATCGAGCGATGACTCGGCAACCTATACCCTCGTCCACCCGGCCAAGAGCATTGGCCGCATGAAAACGTTCCATGGCAATGTTGGCATGCTGGTTCGAGCATGGGCCTACATTCGCACACTGGGCGCCGCTGGTCTGCGTCAGGTGGCCGAAACCGCCGTGCTCAATGCAAATTATGTGCGTGTCCATCTGGATGACCTGTACCAACCAGCAGTTGATCGCATCTGTATGCATGAAGTCGTCTTAAAAGGTCAGCTTGCCAACACAAATGGCATTCGCACGCTCGATATTGCCAAGCGCCTGATAGACTATGGCATTCACCCGCCCACCATCTATTTTCCGCTCATCGTTCCCGAAGCCTTGATGATCGAGCCAACTGAAACCGAGACACGGCGCAATATGGACAACTTTATCTGGGTCATGCGTGCTATTGCCCGTGAAGCCGTTGAACAGCCAGAACTGCTGCACGCTGCGCCTACTATCACGCCGGTGCGCCGGCTCGACGAAGTACGCGCAGCCCGTCAACCCGTGCTCACCTATGACCCTCATGATGAACTCTTTCAGGATCCCTGGAATGTAAAGGATCTATCATGAAACACATGTGTCAACTGATAGCACTCATGCTGATGTTCCTACTGGTTGCCTGTGGTACTGCTTCTGGTACCGTAACTGTCAACGACCCCTGGGTACGTGCAACCGCCGGTCAACCCGGGGCCGCCAACCAGACAGCCGCACCGATGCATGATCGTATGGAAGATACAGGGCACTCCTTGCATGGCGATCATGGCATGTCTTCAGATCAAGCCGATGGATCGGGTCTGACGATCAGCGCGGCCTATATGACCCTGGTGAACGAGAGCAATCGGGCCGATGCCTTGCTAGCAGCAACCACCGATGTCGCCGAAACCGTGGAGTTGCATCAGACCGTGGTCGAAAACGACATCATGCAGATGCGCCAGGTTGATTCGATTCCGCTGCCTGCTGGCAGTACAGTCGAACTGAAACCAGGTGATTACCATCTCATGCTGGTGAACCTGAAGCATGACCTGAAAGAGGGCGAAATGGTGACCATAACACTCACGCTGCAAGACGCTGGGACAATCACTGTAACCGCACCAGTGCAGCTATCACAGACATAAGAGCATCTTTACCATGCGTGTTGCGCTTATTCACGATTACCTCAACCAATATGGCGGCGCCGAACGGGTGCTTGAAGCACTTCATGCATTGTACCCCCACGCGCCGGTCTATACCTCGTTCTACGATCCCGAAGCCATGCCCGCTGCCTACCGCTCCTGGGATATTCGTTGCTCGTTTATGCAGCATCTGCCAGCGTGGAAGAAGTACTTTCGGCAGTACTTCCTGCTCTATCCTGGTGCGTTTGAATCATTTGACCTGAGCGGCTATGACCTGATTATCAGCAGCAGCAGTGCCTATGCCAAGGGTATCATTGCTCCCCCACAGGCGCTCCATATTTGTTATTGCCATACTCCTATGCGCTTTGCCTGGCGCACCGGTGATTATGTTGAGCGTGAGTCTATTCGTGGGATGCAGGCAGCAGTGCTCCCATTGATGCTCACCTATTTGCGTATGTGGGATGCTCTGAGTGCTGCACGGGTTGATGCTTTTGTCTGCAATTCCCACGAGGTTGCCGGGCGCATAACGCGTTACTACCAACGCCAGGCCACCGTGATCCCACCACCAGTCGATCTGCCGCCCTTTGAACCAGTGCCCGCCGAAGATTTTTATCTGGCCGGTGGGCGGCTTATTCCCTACAAACGGCTCGAACTGGCGGTCACTGCATTCAGCAAACTGGGCCTGCCACTCAAGGTATTTGGCGATGGGCGTGATCGTCCGGCCCTGGAACGGCTGGCCGCTCCCAACATTGAGTTTCTGGGCTGGATTGATGAGGCCCAGCGCAAGGACCTTTTTGCGCAGTGTCGGGCGTTTCTCTTCCCCGGCGCCGAAGATTTTGGTATTACCCCGCTGGAAGCCATGGCGGCCGGTCGTCCCGTCATTGCCTATGCTGCCGGGGGTGCGCTCGAAACCGTGATCGAAGGGGTAACCGGTCGCTTTTTTCACCAGCAGAGTGCTGCCGCGCTCGCCGCAGCAGTTGCCATCGCCCGTCATGACACCTACGACCCTGCTGTCATTCGGCAACACGCCGAACGTTTTGCCCAGCCCGTCTTTCTCCAGAAGATGCAAGCCTTTATTACAGACGCCTGGCAGCAGCATCGGCAACGCCAATCGCATCGTGTGGCAGCCTGCTAACAGTGTGGTATAATCATGCGGTTTGTGGTAAGATAACAGCGTAAGGCTAAAATACCTAATCATGCAATTACTACGCTACTTCGCCCTGGTTCGGCGTTACTGGATGCTCATTGTTGCGTTGCCACTGGTGGTTGCTCTGGCAAGCCTCGCACTCGAACGTTCCCAACCACAGCGGTATCTGGCAAGCACCCGTATTATGATGACCCAGGAGCCTCATTCCATTATTGACACGCAGCCCTTTCCCGATGTCAACTTGAACAACTCGTGGCAAAGCTCCCAGTTTCTGCTTGATGATATGCCGCAGCTCATCAACAGTGCGGTTGTTGCCGAAGATGTGAGCCGACGCTTGCGCAGCCAGGATATTGAGATTGATCCAGGTCTCATTCAAGGCAGCCTGCGGGCCGAAACCTTTCACCGTGCAGTTACGATCTTCGCCGAAACCGATGATCCAGGCACAGCCCATGACATATTGATTGGTGTCGTTGAAAGCCTGCGGGCAAATGGCTTGCGTTACTGGGATCGTGATATCACCGGTGCGCCGGGCATGCGGATTTCCGTGATCGACCCTGCATCCCAGGGCGCACCTATCCGTAATACGCGCCAGTCTGTCATCAACGTTGCAGTTCGCACCATGCTGGCACTGATTGCCGCACTGGGCCTGGCCTTTCTGTTGCACTATCTGGATGATCGGCTCTGGCAACCGGGCCAGATCGAAGAGGCCACCGGTTTGCAAGTGCTCGGCGTTATTCCGAAAGAGTGAAAACCGATGCAACTTCGTGACTACATCACTGTGCTACGCAAACGCTGGTGGGTCATTGTGCTGACCACCATCGCTGCTGCTGTCGCCGCCTATGGCGCCAGCAAACTGATGCCCCAGACCTTTCGGGCACAAACAGTCTATCTGGTCGTTGCCAACCGTGCCGATAATGGCCTCAATATCGTGTTGCGCAATACTATGAATAGCTACCGTGAATTGTTGTTGCAACCCGATGCACTGGATGCTGTGAGCGAGCAATTACGGCTCGATGTGCCCGGCGAACGCTTGCTTGAAGATGTCTATATCCAGCCCCGACCGGATGAGCAAAAGATTCTGATCGAGGTCGATAACACCATGCTCGATCAAGCCCAATTGATTGCGGGGACCATTGGACAACGACTTGAGGCCGAAGTGACGCGGATCAACGCCAACCTGGAGGGCACCGACCGTATCAACGTGACGCGGATCCAGCAGCCACGCCTGATCGGCATCCAACCCAACACCCGCATCAATGTACTTGCTGGGGCCATTCTGGGGCTGATTCTGGGTATTCTCATTGCTTTTATTCTGGAATTTCTGGACGATACGATCAAAAGTAGTGCCGATGTCGAACGCTTTGTTGGCCTGACTACCCTTGGTGCTATTCCTGTAACCGACAAATAAGCCTTATGGAACGATGCAGACCATGAATGATACTCCGACCCAAACAGCAGTACAGCAACCCAACGGCAGCGAGGCGATACCTTCGCAGCTGATTGCCCTGCGTGACCCACGTTCACCGGCGGCCGAAGCCTACCGTACCCTGCGCACCAACATTCAGTTCTCCAGCCTAGACAAACCGCTGCAAACCTTGCTGGTCACCAGCACATCGCCCAATGATGGGAAGAGTATCACCCTAGCCAATCTGGCGGTGACGATTGCGCAGGCCGAACAGCGCGTCATCCTCGTAGACTGCGACTTGCGCCAACCCAACCTGCATACCCTCTTTGGCCTCAGCAATGATGAAGGGCTGACCAGCGTGTTGCTCAAGCAAGATGAGTCTGCGCTCCCGCTCTTATCAACAGACGTCCCCGGCTTGAGCTTGCTGACCAGCGGCCCGCTCCCGCCGCGTCCGCCCGACCTGCTTGGCTCCCGCCGTATGGCCGCTTTTATCGAGCGTCTACGTCAGGAGGCCGACATGATACTCTTTGATACCCCGCCAGCAACCGGCGTGACCGATGCAGCCGTATTGGCCCGCCAGCTCGATGGTGTTTTGCTCGTGCTCAAAGCCGGGCGTACTCGCCGTGATCGTGCCCGTGAAGCGCACCGTATTCTGGAACGCGCCAAGGCCAACATCATTGGTGTGGTGCTGAATAATGCCCAGCTTGAGCCAGGCTATGGGTATTATCGTTGACAACTATGCGTAGATCGCTATACCAGGAGCGAATCGCCCGGTTCAGCGTTCTGGTTGCCATAACAGACAACTGACGGTATAATGGCCGGTATCAGGTTGGTGTACCCCAATTGTCTCTCTAGCTCGCCGATAGAGGTGATATGATGCTTGCATATGATGATATTGTTGCAGCCCTCGAAGAATCATGGGTGTCAGTCGCACTGCATGAACATATGCTCATGGAAAGTGTCAGTCCTGACAAGCATATGCGCATGTATCGGGTGGAACTCTTCCCGGAGCATGACGAACCGTTGAACTTCGATATCATGCCCCCCTGGATTGATCTCAGTTTTCACTGGACCGCAGCCCATCAACTGCGCTCTGAGGGATGCCACCTTGAGACCGAGCCTATCGATATCAGCTGGACCTATATGGTGCCGGTGCAAAGCGTCATGCGTCACCGCAGCGACCATGAACTGGTGCGCCTGTTTCATCAGGCCCTACGTAACGCCTTGAATCATCTCGCAATCACCGATATACCAGAAATCGATGAAATCCCGGTTGATGTTCGTCGGGTCTATCATGGCGATGGCGAGCAGTTACAGGTTGTGTATATGCACCTGGTCAGCACCAAAATCACCGATCTCTCTGATCAATGGTACAGCCAGGATACCCAGGCCCTGTCAGAACTGATCTACTACGAAATGCACCTTGCCAGCACCTTTGTGTATGCGCTGGCCGACATCTTTACCCCTGGCGGTCATGGTGGGTATCTGCATGTTGATTCGGCGTAGAAGAAAGCTGGTGGTTTACCGACGTACACCAGTTGCAAGTTCCTGGTGCGTATACTTACAATAGTCGCAAAAGACGACACGATACCCCGCAACCAGCGTGCGCTGTAATGGCCGTCCACACTGGGGACAGACCCCACTATGCTGACGGTGACCAATAACCATAGGGTGTTCTTCTTTTGCACGTCGTCCGCTGGTGCCTGCGGTTGGTTTGAACTCTGGTACTGGTTCGCGTGAGGGTGCTTCGACCGGTTGCTCCACTGTGTGCTGTTCGCGTAACGTCGGTACAGATGCGGATGACGACCCGACAACCTGTTCTTCATCGCTCCCCGCGTATTCGGGCACAGCGCTAGCAGACACCGTCGTTTCCATGGCAACCGGCACATCTACTGGGTTCATGTGCTCTTCTGTCGCTGAAAAATCGGCAACAACCGATTCGGATGAGAGCGGCACTGTCTCTTCCAGCTCCGCTGCCACCGGGCGAGCAGCAAGAAGGGGCTCCGCTGGTACGGACTCTGCTACCAGGGTTGGCTCTGCGGTATCAACGCCTGTGCCTACAGGTTCAGCATGGCTTGTCGCGCTTACCAGTGGCTGAGCAGTCACCCCCGCAGTATTGCCACCAGGCTGCTGTTTCGCTGGCGCCCGCTTTGGCGTAAAGCGCCACATATCACTTAACCGATTGACCAGGTGCGCATAATCTAACGCACCATAAGAGCGGGGATCATATTCATAAATAGTACGACCGAGTGATGCGGACTCTGATAACCGCACATTGGCCCGAATAGGCGGTACCACCAGCGAACCATACGTCTCTTGCAGGTTCTTTAACAGCTCCACCGATTGACGTAAACGCGCATCGTACATAGTCGGCACAATCACCCGAATACTGGTGGCGCTATTTTTGACGCGAAGCACTTGTTTAAAGAGCAACGACAGACCCTTCATGGATAAGTGCTCAACTGTTGTGGGCACCAGCATATCACTGGCCGCGACCATGGCATTGACACTAAGCACCGTTAACGAACCTGGCGAGTCGATCAAGATAAAATCATACTCATACTTCACCGGCGCCAGCGCTCGCTCAAGCGCACGGCTCCAATCCGGTCGGCGCGAGATGATCGGTTGGGCCTGCAGCAATAAATCATCAGCCGCCAGCAGATCAAGGTTGCGTCGAGATGGCGTAATACAATCGAGGATATTCATATCATCGATCAACAGATCATAGAGCGTCCGTTTGGGTTTTGCCCCCAATGCTAGTGCCAGATTCGCCTGCGCATCCACATCGATCAAGAGAACCCGTGCACCCTTGAGTGCCAGGCCTGCACCAACATTGACAACGGTGGTTGTTTTTCCGATACCGCCCTTGAGATTGGTAACGGCGATAATATGACCCATGGGCCGTGTATCTCCAGAATAAAGATATTCTGAACATGTAGTGTAGAGCAAAGTGCGTTTCATGTCAAGTATCCAGAGCGAGCAGAGACAGGACATGTGTTCGGTTTCTAATCCGTGCCTCTGTGCTTCCATGGTGCAACCCATTGTCCATGTGTAGCGCTTGCTGATTGGGATCAGCGAACACCCGCGCTGACGTTAGATAATGAACATGAATCGTTCCCATACTATTCCCAAAATGCATCCGATGTAATTAAGTTAGCACGTTACCATAGACAAAAGGAATCTATTAGGGACGATGGGAATAGATCATATGAGAGTAAAACTTTCGCTATCGCCGATATATAGATGAAAGGATAATATAGATGCTTCCTGTTTTTTCGATCATTATTGTCTTGATTCTGTCATTGCTCATAACACGGATCGCGTCGGTTGCCCTCACGCTGACTGGTCTATCGCAAGAGAGCGCCCGCTTCCAGGCCCGGTCTGCTTTTACCGGAGTAGGCTTCACGACCACTGAAGCAGAACGGGTCGTCAACCATCCCGTTCGTCGCCGTATCTTGATGGTGCTGATGCTTCTGGGAAATGCCGGGATTGTGACCGCCATGGCGTCGTTGATGCTGACATTTACTGGTACCGAACAGAACACCGCGGTGTTTTGGCGCATCGTCTGGTTAGGGCTGGCCCTGCTGGTCCTGTGGATTGCGGCGACGAGTTCGTGGATTGACCGCCACCTCTCATCGCTTGTGGGTTGGGCACTCAAACGTTGGACGAAGCTAGAAGTACGTGACTACGCACGAGTGATGCATCTTGCTGGTGAGTATGGCATTAGCGAATTGGCCGTGGAACCGCAAGACTGGCTGGCTGAGAAAACGCTAGCCCAACTCGACCTGCCTGACGAAGGGGTGCTTGTTCTGGGTATCAAGCGTCCTGATGGTTCTTATATCGGAGCACCAAAAGGTTCGACCTGTATCTACGCGCACGATATGCTGATTTTGTACGGGCGCTCGCCCGTGCTAGCCGACCTTGATGAGCGCCGTGCCAACACGGCAGGCGAACAGGCGCATCAGCGTTCCAGTGCTGAGCAGCAGCATGTATTGCGCAAGCAGACGCAGATCGACCCGTATACATAAGCCCGCGGTCACTGCATCAACCGAAGGAGATTATTCTGAACATGCAAGAGGTCATATCATCAATTGCATACATGCGCATTGCAGTGCCGTTATCCTTAAGAAACTGCTCGATGGTGCAGCGTATCAACTGATACGGAATCAGTCTATCGCGTATCGATGAACCGAATTTGGTATGATACGCTCATCGCATGCGCTTGCTGGATTACACCACTTTCTGTCTGTTCACGGAGATACGTATTGGGTATACCAAAGAATCAGAGACCATCATTGAGCTATCCTTCGCCAGATTTTTTCTCGGCGACGACCGACCCACCGACCAGATGAGGTAACGCAGCGACAACCACGATTGGAGGTTTCCTGATGCAGCATGGCAAACTCTTAGCAACATTAGGCTAACCGCTAACAAAATGCATGAGCCGCATGGTTATATGTACTCTTTGTTGTGTCGTTTTGCTATTGACAGCTATGGTACAATACAAGCACATACAAAAGAACAAACGATACTGAGGAGAAGAAAAACCCATGAATCATCAAAGAACCGGCTCATCCCATCACCAGAACCATCGACAGCAGCGATGCTCTCGCAATATAATGCGGTCAGTCACCACCGATTATACGCTTATTGGTACAATGCACCGGTTGAGAGAGACTATACTGCCAGATATGTATCATCAAGCAACGCACGATACATGCAATCGCCAGCATCGCTCCGGCCGAGAGGACGAATGGGCTGAACGGAGCGGCGGCAAACCAGACAATATTGCTTGACGCTCAAGGGTGAACCTGCTACAATGGCTGAAAATGTAACACTATGATCGCCAGAAACTATCAATAACAACCAACAACCCAAACAGTGCTCTATAACGGTAGTGTGGCAATAATACATACCCTATGTCTTGTTGTATGTATTCTCATAACCACGAATGAAAACAGTTCTTGCGTGTTATTGTTTGCACAATCAATCATACAGACATTAGCACAGTACAGGAGGATGTGAATGGCAACAGATTCACCAGAGCAAACCAATGGCGCAACTCGCTTGTTAGAAGCATTTTCGCCGCCAACCTATGAACAATGGCGCGAAGTCACCGAACAATCGCTCAAAGGGGCATCGTTCGAGAAAAAGCTGATTACCCGGACCTATGAAGGCATTGACCTGCAACCGATGTACTTTCGAGCAGATGGCGATAAGCTGACCCATACCGATACCCTGCCCGGCGCCGCGCCTTACCTGCGGGCCAACCATGCCCTGGGCTATGTGGTTGAGCCATGGCATGTCAGCCAGGAAACACCCCTCGCCACGCCAACCGAGCTGAACGATGTCCTCCGTTGGGACCTGGAACGCGGCCAGACCGCCATCTCCCTGGTGCTGGATGAGGCCGCACGCCACGGTCACGATCCGGATACCGCCGAAGCTGGCCAGGTTGGTCGCAGTGGCACCAGCATCGCCAGTGTTGATGATATCGTCACCGCGCTCAAACAGATCAACCTGGCACAATTCCCGGTCGCTATCCAGCCCGGCGCCATGTGGCTGCCGCTGGCGGGCCTCATCGGCGCCGCCTATGAGCAACTGGGCAGCAGTGCAGCACACTGGCGCGGCGCCATCGACGTAGACCCGCTGGGTTTGCTGGCGTCAACCGGTCAGCTGCCACTGTCGCTCGAAGATGCCTATACCGATATGGCTAACCTGACCACCTGGGCCAACACCAACGCACCCCAGCTTGCCACCATTGCCGTGAGCAGCCTGCCCTACAACAATGCTGGCGCCAGTGCCGTGGAAGAACTGGCCTTTGCCCTTGCAACCGCAGTCGCCTATATCCGCGCGATGCAGACGCGTGATGTGCCAATTGATACCTTTGCCCAGCATGTGCGCTTTACCTATGGCGTTGGCGCAAACTTCTTTATGGAAGTTGCCAAACTGCGGGCAGCTCGTTTGCTCTGGGCCAATGTCGTCGAGGCCTTTGGCGGTGCGGCCGAATCGCAAAAAATGAACCTCCATGTACGCACCACCTCCTGGAATAAGACATCCTATGACCCCTTTGTCAATATGCTGCGCACCACCACCGAAGCCTTTTCGGGCGTGATGGGTGGTTGCAACAGTATGCATGTCGGCTTCTATGATGAGACCCTGCGCCGTCCAGATGACCTGTCGCGCCGCGTGGCCCGCAATACCCAGATTATTTTGCAGCAGGAATGCCACTTCTTGCGACTCGTCGATCCGGCTGGCGGCTCATGGTATATCGAAACCCTCACCGATACGCTGGCCCGCAAAGCCTGGGCCTTGTTCCAGGAAATCGAAGGTCAGGGCGGTATGTTCGCCGCATTGCAGGCCGGGTCGCCCCAACAAAAAGTCGCTGCAGTGGCGAAAAAACGCTCGGACAATCTGACTTCGCGGCGTGATGTGCTGGTTGGCACCAACCAGTATCCCAACCTGACCGAAAAGCCAATCCCACCAGAGCAGATTGACTATGCCAGCCTGCAAGCGACCCGTGCGCAGGTCTGCGCCAGCCAGCGTGCCAGCCGCGATCAAGCGGCCTGCACCGCCGCACTGGACCAGCTGCAACAGGCACGCACAACCACCAACGTTACGCCAGTCGCGATCCAGGCCGCGCTGAGTGGCGCCACCCTGGGTGAACTGGCAAGCAACGTAGTTGCCGACCGTGGCAGTGAGAGCATCACGCCAGTACAAATCTACCGCCTGGCTGAGTCCTTCGAGCAGCTGCGGGGACGGGCCGAAGCCAGCGGCGAACGGCCCAAAGTCTTTCTGGCCAATATGGGGCCGATTATTCAGCACAAAGCCCGCGCCGACTTCTCGACCGGCTTTCTGGCCGTCGGTGGCTTTGATGTGCTAACCAATACCGGCTTTGCCACCGTTGATGAAGCGGCCAAAGCGGCCATCGACTCAAGCGCACCGGTGGTGGTAATCTGCTCCACCGATGATACCTATCCCGAACTGGTACCCGCGCTGACCCAGCAAATAAAAGCCGCACAGCCGGCAACCCAGGTGCTGCTGGCCGGGTATCCAGCAGAGCATGTTGAGAGCTTCAAAGCGGCGGGCATCGATGAGTTTATTCATCTGCGTGCCAATCTGTATGATGTGCTGTTAGGACTGCAACAAAAACTTGGTATGGCGTAAGCGTGGTGTTGTGTCTAAAGGAGGTAAACCATAGCGATGAATCCTGACTTTACAAATAGAGCCTATCGGGCCGATTTTGGCACCGGCGATATGACAACCTGGCAGCGTCAGGCCAAGGAGGAAGCTGGCCGACCGCTGGATGAACTGACGTGGCGGACGCTGGAACAGATTCTGGTCAAACCGCTCTATACGCGTGAAGACCTAGCGAATGTTGAGCATCTTGATTTTGTGGCCGGTCTGCCGCCCTTCTTGCGCGGGCCATACCCATCAATGTATGTCACCCGTCCCTGGACCGTGCGCCAGTATGCGGGCTTCTCCACCGCCGAAGAGAGCAACGCGTTCTATCGCCGCAACCTGGCGGCCGGGCAAAAAGGTCTCTCCATTGCATTTGACCTGGCAACCCATCGCGGCTATGACTCGGACCACCCCCGCGTGGTAGGCGATGTGGGCAAAGCCGGCGTTGCGGTGGACTCGATCCTCGATGCCAAAATTCTCTTTGACCGCATTCCACTCGATGAGATGTCGGTGTCGATGACCATGAATGGCGCGGTTATTCCCGTGCTGGCCTTCTACATTCTGGCCGCCGAAGAGCAGGGTGTGCCAGCGAAAAAGCTCACCGGGACCATTCAGAATGATATTCTGAAAGAGTATATGGTACGTAACACCTATATCTATCCACCCGAACCGTCGATGCGCATTATTGGTGATATATTCTCCTATACCGCCCAGAATATGCCCAAATTTAACAGCATCAGTATTTCGGGCTACCATATGCAAGAAGCTGGCGCAACCGCCGACCTGGAATTGGCCTACACCCTGGCCGATGGCATGGAATATGTCCGCACCGGCCTGAAGACCGGCATGAGCGTGGATCAGTTTGCGCCGCGTCTCTCGTTCTTCTGGGCCATTGGTATGAACTACTTTATGGAAGTGGCGAAGATGCGGGCCGGTCGCCTGCTCTGGGCCAAGATCATCAAGCAGTTTGATCCCAAAGATGAGCGATCCATGTCGCTGCGCACCCACTCGCAAACATCCGGCTGGAGCCTGACCGAGCAGGATCCGTTTAATAATGTGGTGCGTACCTGCATTGAAGCCATGGCAGCGGCCCTGGGCCATACCCAATCGCTGCATACCAATGCACTGGATGAAGCAATTGCGTTGCCGACCGACTTTTCGGCACGGATTGCCCGCAATACCCAGCTCTATCTGCAAGACGAGACCAGCATTTGTCGGGTGGTCGATCCGTGGGCTGGCTCCTACTATGTCGAATGGCTGACCTCGGCCCTCATGCATCGTTCCTGGGAGCATATTCAAGAGACCGAGTCACTCGGTGGTATGGCGAAAGCGATTGAAGCCGGCGTCCCCAAGATGCGCATTGAAGAGGCAGCAGCGCGACGCCAGGCGCATATCGACTCGGGTAAAGAGACGATTGTCGGGGTGAACAAATATCGGCTGATGCGTGAAGACCCGATTGAGATTTTGGAAGTCGATAACACCGCCGTGCGCCAGTCGCAAATTGAGCGACTGAACCGGCTGCGCTCCGAACGCGACGAGACAAAGGTCCAGGCAGCACTGAACGCCATTACCCACGCAGCCGAAACCGGCGAAGGCAACCTGCTCGATCTGGCCGTGCAGGCGGCCCGCGCACGAGCCAGCCTGGGTGAGATTTCGGACGCCATGGAGAAGACATTTGGTCGCCACAAAGCCGAAATCCGCTCGATCTCGGGTGTGTACAGCACCGAATTTGGCGAAGCTGAAGAAGTTGCGACTGTCAAGCACATGATTGAAGAGTTTGAATCACGTGAGGGCCGGCGTCCGCGTATCCTGGTTGCCAAAATGGGTCAGGACGGTCATGATCGTGGTGCTAAGGTCATTTCCACTGCCTTTGCGGACCTGGGCTTCGACGTCGATATTGGCTCGCTCTTCCAGACCCCCGATGAGGTAGCGCGGCAAGCCTCGGAAAACGACGTCCATGTGATCGGCATGAGCTCGCTGGCAGCAGGACATAAGACATTGCTGCCCCAGCTGATTGAAGAGCTGCGCAAGCTCGGTCGCGAAGATATTATGGTCGTCATTGGCGGCGTCATTCCGGCGCAAGATTATGACTTCCTCAAGGCCAATGGGGCGGCAGCCATCTTTGGCCCTGGCACGGTCATTCCAGTAGCGGCCCAGAAGGTGCTGCAAGAGCTGAACCAGCGTCTGGAACTGACCGCAGCATAATGATAGCGGTTGCAGGTGTCGGGCTACTATGCTGGCCGGCCCGACACCTGTCTGAGTATCGATACAAACACAGCGCAAAAAACAGAGTGAGTTCTGATTGTTCTTATGAATGACAATGAAGAAAAAACAACGACCGGAGTGGGTACCACCCGAAGGTGGCGATGAATATACAACGAATGTGATGAAAGGCGTCAAAGGCGGCCATGATGGTATGCCCGATGCTCCTGCTGGTGAACGCACGCCCTACCAGGGTCCCCGTCGGCGTCAGCTCACCATTGATGATTATGTCAAAGGTGTGCTTGACCATGATCGCACGATTTTGGCACGCACCATCACCCTGATTGAGAGCAACGCTGCCCGCCATATGGAGACAGCGCAAGAGGTATTGCGCCAGATTCTGCCTCATACGGTGCCATCCATTCGCATTGGCATTACCGGTGTACCGGGGGTGGGCAAGAGCACCTTTATCGAGGCGTTTGGGCGCTATCTTTGCCAGCAAGGGCACCGCGTCGCGGTCCTGGCGGTTGACCCTTCCAGTAGCATTAGTGGTGGTAGTATTCTGGGCGATAAAACCCGTATGGAGAAGCTCGCCGCTGAGCCGAATGCGTTTATTCGGCCATCGCCTTCAAGCGGCACGCTCGGTGGCGTAACACGCAAGAGCCGTGAGACGATTATTGTGTGTGAGGCTGGCGGCTTTGATGTGATACTGGTCGAGACCGTGGGCGTGGGGCAGAGCGAAGTGACCGTGCGCTCAATGGTCGATTTTTTTCTCTTGCTCATGCTGCCTGGTGCGGGCGATGAGCTTCAGGGTATTAAGAAGGGCGTGACCGAACTGGCCGATGCAATTGTGGTGAATAAAGCCGATGGCGCCAACAAATCGGCGGCGATGGCGGCCCGTGCCGAATATAGCCGTGCGCTACGCTATATTCCTGCTGTAACCGAAGGCTGGAAGAGCCGGGCCTACACCTGTTCGGCCATGACTGGTGATGGCATTGATCAAATCTGGTCACTGGTACAGGAATTTCGGCAGCAAACCATCGCGTCTAGCGTCTTTCAGACACGCCGCCGCGAGCAGGCCCGTGACTGGATGCACGCCATGATCGAAGAGCATCTACGCTATCGGTTTTTGCATCATCCCGATGTGCAAGAGTTGCGACCACAGATTGAACAGGCGGTGATTGACGGGAGTCTCCCCGCCACGACGGCGGCCAAAAAGCTGCTGTCGGCTTATGATCAAAGCGATCCGCTTGACGAATGAGCCAGGTCAATCGCATCTGCTCAGGTCGTTCTCTCCCTATTGCGGCCTGGAAGACAGAGCCGGCAGGTCTTTGCCCAGCCAGGCGCGGTAGAGTGCGCCAAATCGCCCTTCGATAAGACTGCTGCGTATCTCCGTCATCAGGTGCAGCAAAAACGCGACATTATGGATGCTCACCAGACGTATGCCCAGCAACTCTTTGGCATGAAAGAGATGATGAATATACGCGCGTGAAAAGGTGCGGCAGGTCATACATGGGCAACCCGCTTGCAATGGGCCATCATCTTCGCGCAATGCCGCATTGGTGACGGAGATGCGCCAGCGCCGTTCGGGTTCGCGCACCAGCGCCGTACCATGGCGACCCATGCGGGTTGGTGCCACACAGTCAAACATATCGATGCCGCGTGCCACGCACTCGATCAGGTCATCCACATCGCCGACACCGAGCAGATGCCGCGGCCAGTAATCGGGCAGAAAGGGCACGGTCATATCAACAACTTCATACATCTGGGCTTTATCACCACCGAGCGAGCCGCCAATGCACAGGCCATCAAAAGCCATACTGCTGATATAGTCGGCACTTTGTGAGCGTAGGTTGGGGTAAATGCCGCCATGCACAATACCAAACAGCAGTTGGCGTGGTAGTCCCTCAACCAAGGGGATAGCTTGCTGCTGATGGTAATCGAGGCAGCGTTGCGCCCAGCGATGGGTGCGTTCCAGGCTCTGCGCGGTATAGTCATAGCCCGCACGGAGTGGTGGTAATTCATCAAAGCAAACGATAATATCGGCACCCAGGGCATGCTGAATAGCGATGCTCCGTTCAGGCGTAAAGAGATGGCGTGAACCATCGAGATACGAGCGAAAGAGCACGCCATCTTCGGTCACTTTCACCATATCGGGGTGGTTGCTGGGCATAGCTGGCCGGCGGCCTTTGATCTCTTCGGCCACGCTGCCATAGATCAGCGAAAAGACCTGAAACCCGCCACTATCGGTTAAAATTGGCCCATCCCAGGCCATAAAGCGGTGCAGGCCGCCGCGTCGGGCAATCAATTCGTGGCCTGGCTGCAAATAAAGGTGATAGGTATTGCCCAGCAGAATCTGCACCCCATGCTCATGCAGTTCGGCGGGACTGAGCGATTTGACAGTGGCGCGGGTGCCGACTGGCATAAAGACCGGGGTTGCCACCGGCCCATGGGCGGTTTGCACCACGCCGGCTCTGGCACGACAGGTTGTGTCCTGCGCTTCCTGGGTGAAACATGTCTGTTTCTGTTGCATAGGCGTAGTATAGCATGAGTCTGGCGGTGTTGGTGTGCAGGACCAGAGCGTGCCGAAAACGAAAAACACTGGTCCTACTTTGACAGGTGACCCGAACCCCCGAACCATTGGCCCATTGACCCAGGGTGCTGCTGGTGCTATACTTAGGCTCGTGGTGTGCCCACGTTGGTCTGATGCGTTTAGAAGGGGGGCAGGCTGTAAGCCTGCCAGCGCCAGTTGCAAGCAGGCGCTACGCATCCTATCAAGATGGTTCAACCACGAGCTAGCGTCAGCCAGGTGAGCGCCAGCCTTTGCGTATTCCTTTGAAGTATTGAAAGCCAGAACGGTGTCACTTAGTCATTGTCGTATTATTGAATTGCCCAAAATTGCCGATCCTGATGGCAATTTGACGTTTATCGAGAGCAGTCGCCATATCCCATTTCGCTTTGAGCGTGTGTTCTACCTCTATGATGTGCCGGGTGGGGCGGTGCGAGCAGGTCATGCCCTGAAAACCTGTCACCAGTTTTTGCTTGCCGCATCGGGAAGTTTTGATGTGTTGCTCGACGATGGAATCGAACAACAGCGCTACCATCTGAATCGCTCGTATTATGGCCTGTATATTCCACCATTGATCTGGCGTGAAATCGATAACTTCTCTTCAGGATCAGTCTGTCTGGTACTGGCCTCAGAGTTTTATGATGAACACGACTATTACCGCGAGTATGTTGACTTTGTTGAAGTTGCGCGTACCCGTCGTCTGACAGGATAACCAGGCTATCACAAAAAGCTCTCTTGCCTCAGCACCATCGTAATATCCTGCTCAAGGCATGCGCGTAACTGTTCAGAAGGGGAGGTACTATGCACAATCAAGGAAAACCATGGTTCGACCGTTCACAGACTGGAGGCGCGTTTGGTTATCAACGGAGCTGGTGCTTACTCGTTTTTCCGCTCCTGATTCTTCTTGTGCTCGCCGGCGGGCGTGTGGCTGACTCAACCGCAACTCCCATCATACGCTCTGATCAGGATGAAAACCCAGATACGCTATCACTGTTGCTGCTGCAAACCGATGAACCGGAAGAGGCAGCCGAGTGCATTGAGCTTGAGCCAGCGATACAGCCTGTCTGGGCGCAGCTGGGCGGTGTACCGCTGCTGGGACAGCCGTTGTTGCCTTTTTATGATGTGCAAGCAGCAAACGGGCATGGGATGACGGTCCAGTGGTTTGAGCGCAGCCGGGTTGAAATCTATCCGGAGCGTGAGCCACCCCACCATATCGGCCTGGCGCGACTAGGTGATGAACGCTTGCGCCAACTCGGTGTTGACTGGTTTGCCAAGCCTCGTGAGGAAGGGCCGTTAACTGGTTGTCTGTGGTTTCCTGATACCGGATACAACGTTTGCGATCAGGCCGATGGTCAGGGGTTTCGCACGTTCTGGCTCACCCACGGTCTCCGCCATCCCCAGCTCGATAGTCATGCCCAGAGCCTAGCCCTGTTTGGTCTCCCCCTGACCCCTGCTCGTCTTGAAGTAACCCGTACCGATGGTACCCCACGGCTAGTGCAGTGGTTTGAGCGGGCACGCTTTGAATGGCATGTCGATCAACCTGAGCATCAGCGGGTGATGCTGGGTTTGTTGGGCAAAGAGGTATTGGAGGGCAACGGCAGTACCCGCTGGATGAGTCCTGCGTCGAGTCGGGTTGCCTGCCCACTCACTGTGCCGATAGCAACCGATCCAGCGTCTTTGGGGCCAGATTTGGCCCCACTAGAGGCGGAACTCCAGGCCATGGTGGACTCGTGGCCTGGCATGCATGCAGTGAGTGTGCTTGATCTGCAAACCAATCGCACCATTTCGATCAACGGCTCGCGGCCTCAGCTGTCTGCATGTACGATAAAGATACCGGTGATGATTGCGGTTGCACAAGATATTGAGGCTGGTCGATACACCGCCCAAGATGTACAGGCCCTGGTGGAATCCATGATGGGGCCGAGCAATACGCCGCCTGCACGTGAGTTGTTGCGCATTGTGGGTGATGGCGATATTGGTCGCGGCATTCAACGGGCCAATCAGATTATGTGGGATATGGGCGCAACCACTTCTATTCTGACACACCCGCCCGGCTTTCTGGAAGAGTATGGGTATGCAGCCAGTCACGGTGTGGTCGATAATCTGTTGACGACCGACGATCTGAACCTTATGCTGGCGCGTATCTACCGGGGTGAATTGTTAGGCCCGACAAGCAACAACTATCTGCTGTGGAGTATGACGATTGCCCCAGACTGGATGGATCAGTCGCTCGGTTTGCCCTTACCAGAGGGTGTAAAGCTCTATCACAAAGTTGGTCAGCTCTATGACCCACACCATACCTGGAATGATGCGGGGATTGTTGTCTTTCAGCACAATGACCAGACCTATGCCTATGCGATTGCCTATCTGGGGAGCTATGGCGCTGGCTGGCAAGATTCCTACGCTCATGCGCAGGCGCTTTCATCGGTTGTGTGGCAGTTCTTCTGGCGGGCCTATACGTTAGAAGCCGAGACAGTGGATTGACGGAGCAAGCCCAACGCCAGTTGGAACACACTATCGGGCTGGATATGCTCCATACATTCGGCTGGGCTGGTGCCACGTGGGCAGGTGTCAAACACGCCGCATGGGCTGCACCAGAGACCACTGCGAACAACAACGTGGCGCTCGGTGGGCCCCCAAGGCCCAAAGCGTCCGGCATCACTCGGCCCATACAGGTGAATTGTAGGGGTACGCTGGCTCACAGCCAGATGGAGCGGGCCACTATCCACACCCATGACCAGGCTGGCTCGCTGGCACAACGCAGCGAGTTGACCAATGCTGGTTGTGCCTATCAACAGCAGCGGTTCAGCATGCATAGCAGTTGTCAGATGTTGCACCATTGGTGCTTCAGCGGCGGTACCGGTCAACACAATCCGCACGTCCAGTTGCTCGCTTAACGCATCCGCTACCATGGCCCAACGTTCGGCTAACCAGAGCTTGGTCATGCCACCGGTGCCGGCGTGAATCACCACGAGTGGTTGCGCTGGTGGTATACGCTGTTCAATGAGCCAGCGCTGGAGCCAGTCGATATCTGTCTGGGTGGGCTTGAAGTGTAGGGGATGCATTTGCACATCCGGAGGAGTGGCCGGGTCCACCAGGGCCAGAGCCTGCTCGGTGACATGTTCGGCGGGTAACCAGCGCAACGAGCGCGTGAGAAAGGGCCGACAGGGCGGCACTGCATAGCCTTCGCGCCGTGGAATGCCCGCGAGCAGTGCGAGCAATGCCCCCCACCAGTGGTCATCACGAAAGAGCAGTGCCAGATCAAACCGATTACGCCGCAGCAGTAGGGCATAGCGCAGCAGCAGCAACACGGGTTGGAGGTGAGGGCCGGCCTGCTGCTGGCTTCGGTGAAAACCAGGAAAAGGCAGGGTCAGGCGACGATCAATATCGGGGTTGCCTGCCAGCATCATAGCTGACCATGGCCCCACCAGCGCAACAATGGTGGCATGGGGATAACAGAGACGCAGACGATGCAGGGCCGGTGTTGCCAGCAATACATCCCCCAGGTGATCCGGTTTGATCACGAGAATACGCTGCGGCGGATCAATGCGTGGTCGTTGCACCAGCAATGGTTCGGCCTGGGCCACGAGATGCAGCAGGGATAGGCGCACCCATTCACGCTTTGAGCGGGTCAGGCCGACCTGTGGTGCGAGTATATGCTGATCGAGTTGCGGCATAGCGTGCTCTTGATGCCAGTAGATGACGATAATCTGCTGACCATAGAAACTACCTAAAAAAGCATCGTACTTGCCTCACGGGCCAACTGGCGGAGCCGTTTTGCAGCTTCAGGGTCACCCCGTTTTGTCTGATCATCGGCCAGTTCATTGAGTTTCTTGACAAAGGCAGTGTCGATCTGGGCCATGTTTTGTCGCAGCAACTGGCTACTCTCTTCTGCTGTTGCGGTCATCATCAACTCGTTTACCAGACGTTCCTGCGGCGGCAGTCGCTCCTGAATAGCATCGATTGCCAGCTGGTTTAACGTTTCCAGACGTTCGGTCAGTTCTGTCTGACCAGTGCGTTGGGCGGCAGTGATATTGGCAGCAATGACCATTAAAAAGGCTTCATCGACCCGTTCACCAGCGGCTTGCAGGGTAGCTTTGGGATCGGATGCGGCTAATGCCTCTCGCAGCAAATCAGCCCCGGCTTCCAGCATCGCCTGTGCTGCCTGATCCATCTGTTCGGTGATTTCGAGAATGCGGGCGCGTCGCTGACTCAGAGCTTGTGCCTGCTCCGTAGCCCCGGTAGCTTCCAGATGTTCAATGCGATTGGTCCAGGCCTGGAAAAACCATAATCGATGAGATGACGCGATTCTGCAACAAGTTCTTCTAATTCCTCATCACTGGCTTGTTCCATGCGATTCATGACTTCACCGATAGTAACCGATATGGTGCCGTCCGGGTCTTGCTCAAAGCCAGTCAGTTCCAGCAAGCGCGAACGAATGCTCTCCAGGACCTGAAGCGAGTCATCCCGTTGTTCGCGACTGCTGGCTTCAATAAAGGCTGAAAGGGTCGCAAAAAACGCTTCGTTTAACTCATCACGATATTGCTCAACCAGGTGTACCAGTTGCTGTTCGTCCTCCATTGCGCCGGCAAGCAGGCTGATCAGTTCGACGCGGCGGCGCTGTTGTTCAACAACCTCACGTGGCACGCCATCCGCTTCTAAAATAGCATCGATGAGCGATACCAGAGTCATAAAGCGGCGCGGTGTCAGCAAGTAACCGCGTGGCGCATCATGGGGTAGGGTTTGTCCGATAGCCTGCGTGGCATCACCAATAAATGTTTCCTGGTCTTGCTGGCTGATCGTTGCCTCTTGTGGGAAATACACCAGACACAATTGTTTTTGCGCATCGTGATACAAGAGCGGTGCTGCTAACATCACTGCCGCACCACAGTGTGGACATACGGCGAGATTCAGTTGGCCCATCATCAGGGCCTGTTTCGCTTCAGGCTGATCATGAGCATCAAGAATGGTGTAGACCTGGGTTTGATAGGCCCGACCGCAAGAAGGACATTTCAATTGAACCAGCTGGGCGGGAAGAGATGGCATACAGACTATTTCCTTTCTGACAAGGTATGCGTAACATCTGACACACACACGTTTGTCTGGCATTATAACACACGCCGGGACACACTTCTTTTAAGAGGGCACAACTATTACTCTTGATTCTGGTGTACAAAATGGGGTGTGGTGATATGGATGGCCCATATCACCACACGCGAGCAGACCACGATACGAGCACACTATTGAACGACGTTAGTTCTCATTCGATGATGCATTGCTGCCACTCAGAAGTTCACGAATCATTGCATCGGTCAGTTCATTGGATTCTGCATCTGATTCGGTTGATCCCTGGTCTTCACTGGTGGTATCGCCCTGACTATCACCAAAAATCTCCCGAATGAGATCGCGCTTCTGTACTTCTTCCGGACTGATAGCACCCAATGGTGCTTTTTCACGCTCACCCTCGGTATGGCCTGGATCCGTCATGCCCAGCAGCGACATAGCATGCTGCACTTCGTCTTCAGCTCCTTCCATCGGTTCACCGTTGGGCGAGGCGGAGCTCTGTTCGGCTGCCATCAGGCGTTGAATTTCCGCAAGCAGGTCTTCATGTTGATCAGCGATCAGCCGTTTCTCAATACCCGTTCCGGCTGGGATGAGTTTGCCAATGACAACATTCTCTTTGAGACCACGGAGATAATCGACCTTGCCGTTGATTGAGGCTTCGGTGAGCACCCGTGTTGTTTCTTGGAAGGAAGCCGCCGAGAGAAAGCTATCGGTGTTGAGTGATGCCTTGGTAATGCCCAGGAGCATGGTCAAAGCAATCGCCGGATCACCGCCCTGGCTAATGATCTCGTCGTTGAGTCGACGAAACTCAGAAACTTCAACTAACTCGCCGGGGAGGAGACCAGTATCACCCGGTTCTTCAATCCGAATACGGCGAAGCATCTGCCGAATAATGACTTCAATGTGTTTGTCGTTAATATTCACACCCTGGTTGCGATAGACCTTTTGAGCTTCGTTCACCAGATATCGTTGCACCGCTTCGCGCCCCTGCAACGAGAGCAACTCCTGTGGATCCGCACTCCCATCGGTTAATTGTTGACCGGTAATCACCGATGTATTGTGCGTAATGCGTATCCGTGCGGCGTGGGGTAGTACAATATCACGTTCCTGGTGGTCGTGCTGGCTCACCACCAGTTTTTGGGGTACCAGTGAAAGTGACTGATGTTCGTCGGCGGTTGCGCCATTATGCCAAACAAAAGAGACTGTTCCATTGAGTCGGGACACGATGGGTGGCAGGTCGGCATCGCTGCGGTTGGTTTCGGCTAGGGGCTGACCTTCTTTGACATCATCACCATCGGAGACCAGAACGGTATAACTATCGGTAAGCGGATAGTCATCACTATAGACTTCATCTGAGATAATGCGCACTTTACGGCCATCATCATCTTTGATGAGTTCGGCTCGTCCATCAAGTTCTGCCAGAATAGCTTTGCCTTTGGGTGAACGTGCCTCGAAAATTTCTTGCACGCGCGGGAGACCCTGGGTAATGTCATCGGCACTGGCTACACCCCCGGTATGGAAGGTGCGGAGGGTCAGCTGCGTACCCGGCTCACCAATGGATTGAGCTGCAATAATCCCCACTGCTTCGCCAACATCGACAATCTTGCCGGTTGCCAGGTTTCGCCCATAGCACATCTGACAGATACCATGTTCCGCAGCACAGGTGAGCGGTGATCGCACATACAATGCCGTAATCTCCGGATGTTGGCGAATGATATCGGACAACTCTTCGTCAATCTGCTGGTTCTTTTCAGCCAGTACCTCGCCATTCTCAGCATAAAGTGTCGCCGCCAGAATGCGCCCGATGGCCCGCTGATGCAGAGGCATCATCAGTTCGCTGTCATCCGCGGTATAGAGCCATGTCCCACTTTCTGTACCACAATCGAGAATGGTTACAATCACATCTTGAGCGACGTCTACCAAACGACGGGTGAGGTAGCCAGCATCAGCTGTGCGCAAGGCGGTATCGGCCAGACCTTTGCGACCACCGTGGGTGGAGACAAAGTATTCGAGCACGGATAGCCCCTCACGGAAGTTGGCTTTAATCGGCAATTCAATAATGCGTCCCGTCGGGTCAGACATCAAACCCCGCATACCGGCCATCTGGCTAATCTGGTTAATATTGCCACGGGCACCGCTGGTCGCCATCATTGCGACAGGCTTGAAGGGGTCGAGTTTTTGCTTCACCGCTTCGGTCACCTGTTTGGTCGCCTGAGTCCAGATCGCGACGATTTCACGATAACGCTCATCAGTCGTGACAAGACCGCGACGGAACTGTTTTTCTACTTCAACGACTCGTTGATCCGCTTCAGCGACAATATCGATTTTGGCTTCAGGCACTTCAATATCATCAATGCCAATCGTCATACCGCCACGGGTTGCATACTTGAACCCAAGCTCTTTAATCTTATCGGCCTGCAGGGCCGTCTGTTCAGACCCATAAATTCGGGCAATTTCATGTTCAGGTTTATCGCCATAGATCGACCGAATGTGTTCGATGGCTTCTGGTGGAATGTTGCGTGGATCGGTATAGTATTTGTAGCAATCGGCAACAATCTCTTTGAGTCCCTTCTTGTCGATCAAGCGATTGCGAAACCGCAAGGGTGGAAGGAGTTCACTGTTCAGTAACACACGTCCTATGGTTGTTTCCAGGAGCATGCGCGGGCTGCCATCGGCATTGGGCGCAAGATGACGTATATCACAATCATTGCGGTCATTACTTCCATGGATCGAGCCATCCATCCGAATATAAATAGGCGATTGAATATCGAGCAAGCCTTTGTCATAGGCCAGCATGGCCTCGTCGATACTGGCAAACTTTTTGCCGCTCCCTTTGGCACCATTGCGTTGAACCATCGAAAGATAGAAACAACCAAGCACAATGTCCTGCGATGGCGTAATGATTGGCTCACCATGTGCGGGACTGAGCAGATTGTACTTGCTCAGCATCCGTGTGCGGGCTTCTTCCTGGGCCTTGCGTGACAGTGGTACATGCACCGCCATCTGATCACCATCGAAGTCGGCATTAAAGGCAGCACAGACGAGCGGATGTAATTGAATGGCGCTTCCTTCAATCAAACGTGCTTCAAATGCCTGAATCGAAAGACGATGGAGCGATGGTGCACGGTTGAGCAAGACGAGATAGTCTTTAATCACCTCTTCTAGCACATCCCAAACTTCTGGGCGAACTCGCTCGACAATGCGTTTGGCACTCTTAATATTATGGGCAAAGCCTTTTTCAACCAGTCGTCGCATCACAAAGGGTTTAAACAACTCCAGTGCCATCTTTTTGGGCAGACCACACTGGTGCAGCAAGAGTTTCGGACCTACCACAATCACTGAGCGGCCACTATAATCAACACGCTTGCCGAGCAGGTTTTGCCGAAAGCGCCCCTGCTTGCCTTTGAGCATATCACTGAGACTCTTGAGGCGATGTTTGCCCTTGCCGCTCACGGCACGTCCTCGGCGACCATTGTCAATCAAGGCATCGACCGCTTCCTGGAGCATGCGTTTTTCGTTACGGACAATAATTTCGGGTGCGTTCAGCTCAATCAGGCGTTTCAGGCGATTGTTGCGATTGATCACACGGCGATAAAGATCGTTCAAATCGCTGGTTGCAAAGCGTCCACCATCAAGCTGTACCATTGGGCGCAGGTCGGGTGGAATAACGGGCAAGACCGTGAGGATCATCCAATCCGGTCGGTTGCCGCTCTTACGAAAACTTTCCACCACACGCAAGCGTTTGGTCGCTTTCTTGCGTCGCTGCCCGACGGTATTTTGCACTTCGGCCTGAAGCTGTATCGCCAGTTCTTCCAGATCAACGCGTTCGACCAGCGAAAGTACCGCACCAGCACCCATATCAGCACGAAAGACATCGTTGGCTCGTTCTCGCAACGTGCGATACTCATTTTCGCTCAACACCCGCCTGGCACGAAGGTCCTCAATCTGAGCAAGTTTCTCTTTCTCTTCACGGTTCAAGAGATCTAATTCACGCTGAAACCGTTCTTGCAACCGTTCTTGCTCTTGCGATGCCTGACTGCTGTGGCGTTCACGATCAGCATCGTTGAGCAATTCGGCATCGTTCATTTCGATTTCAAGCCGTGCCTTCAGTGCTTCTTTATGCTGTTCAAACAGCTCTTCCAGGCGTTCTAACACCTGTTCGGTAATAATTTCGCCTTCCTCAGCGAGGACTTCACCACGAAAAAGACGTTCATCTTCAACTTCAACGCGGTTTTCAATCAGCTCTTCAAGTTCATCACGGCTATTCTGAGCTTCTTCTTCGAGTTCAGTGGATAGTGCGCGATATTTATCTTCAATCAGGCGCTTTTGATCCAGTGTTGCCTGTTCCATTTCCAGCAGATTGGTGGATTGGAAATTTTCCCACTCAAGCCGCTGCTCCTCGGCCTGGCCCTGGATTTTTTCACGCTTTTGCGCATATTCATCCTGAATAGTCTGGCGTAATTGCGCTCGCTTTTCTTCGTCCACATGGGTAATCACATAGGCCGCAAAATAAATCACCCGTTCCAGGTTGCGTGGGCTAATATCGAGCAACAGACCCAGACGTGATGGCGTGCCTTTGACAAACCAGATATGGCTGACTGGTGAAGCCAGCGCGATATGGCCCATGCGATCACGACGAACCTTCGAGCGTGTCACCTCAACACCGCATTTATCACACACAACGCCTTTGTAACGCACACGCTTATATTTGCCGCAGTAACATTCCCAATCTTTGGTCGGGCCAAAAATACGCTCACAGAAGAGCCCATCACGCTCTGGTTTCAGTGTGCGATAGTTAATCGTTTCGGGTTTGGTGACCTCGCCATGCGACCAGGATAAAATATCTTTGGGCGCTGCCAGGCTAATGCGAATTGCGTTAAAATCATTAATTTCGAGCATTCTTTCCTCCAGTCGGGACACAGAAATGCGAAAACAAGGGGCCGGCCATGCCAGCCCCTAATTGCCAATGACCGATCACGAGCTAAAACTCGCCGCGCTCCATGCCACTCAAGTTAATGCCATCAAGTGCTGCTACGTCGCTATCAACATCATCCGTCAGTTCAACCGGACGTTCATCTTCGGTCAGTACTTCAACACTCAGCCCAAGAGATTGGAGTTCCTTGATCAACACTTTGAAACTCTCTGGTACGCCGGCCTCCTGAATGGGTTCGCCTTTGACAATCGCTTCATACGTTTTGACGCGACCGACCACATCATCAGATTTGACGGTGAGCATCTCTTGCAAAATATGTGCTGCACCGTAGGCCTCAAGCGCCCAGACTTCCATCTCACCAAAGCGCTGACCACCAAACTGCGCTTTACCGCCCAGTGGTTGCTGGGTCACTAGGCTGTAGGGGCCAGTGCTGCGGGCATGAATTTTATCTTCGACCAGGTGGGCCAGTTTGAGCATATAGGCATACCCTACCGTGACCGGATGATCAAATGGTATACCGGTACGACCATCAAAGAGCGTCACCTTACCATCACGTGGCAATCCGGCGGACTCCAGTTGATCTTTAATCTGTTCTTCGTGCGCACCATCAAAGACGGGTGTGGCTACACGATAACCAAGACGAGCAGCGGCCCATCCCAGGTGTGTTTCCAGAATCTGTCCAATATTCATTCGGCTGGGCACGCCAATAGGGTTGAGTATGAGATCAACCGGTCGCCCATCGGGTAAAAAGGGCATATCCTCGATAGGTAAGACGCGACTCACCACGCCTTTGTTGCCATGGCGACCAGCCATTTTATCGCCGGCACTGATTTTGCGTTTCTGGCAAAGCAGCACCCGTACCGTCCTATTCACCCCAACTGGCAGTTCAGCACCTTCGTCACGGCTAAATACCTTGACGTCAATCACCTTTCCGCGTACACCATTGGGCACCCGCAAACTGCTATCTTTGACTTCACGGGCCTTCTCCCCAAAGATAGCTCGCAACAGGCGTTCCTCAGCGGTCAGGTCGGTTTCGCCTTTGGGGGTAATCTTGCCAACCAGGATATCATTCGGTTGTACTTCAGCACCCACATAAATAATCCCTCGATCATCCAGATTGCGCAGGCTATCCTGTCCTACATTGGGGATATCACGGGTAATCTCTTCGGGCCCCAGTTTGGTATCGCGGGCTTCTACTTCGTACTTTTCAATATGAATGCTGGTGAAGATATCCTCGCGTACCAGGCGCTCGCTGACCAGAATGGCGTCCTCAAAATTACCGCCCTCCCAGGGCATATAAGCGACTAGAACATTCTGCCCCAGTGCCAATTCACCCCGATCGGTGCTGCTGCTATCGGCAATCACCATGCCGGCTCGCACACGGTCGCCACGGAGTACGTTCGGTCGCTGGTTGATGCAGGTATCCTGGTTGCTCCGCATAAACTTGCGAAGCCGATATTCCCGTTCAAACCCATCATCTTCGCGGACCGTAATCTGGTCTGCGGTTGAACTCGTCACTACTCCATCACGCCGTGCGACAATGACCTGCCCACTATCACGTGCAGCCATGTACTCCATACCGGTACCGACAATAGGAGCATCGGAACGCAGCAATGGCACGGCCTGTCGTTGCATGTTCGAACCCATCAAGGCCCGGTTCGCGTCATCATGTTCCAAAAATGGAATGAGTGCTGTGCTGACACTGACCACCTGCTTGGGCGAAACATCCATATAGTCGACCCGGTCGATATTCTCTTTAATAAACTCTTCACCAAAACGACACGATACCATATCGATGGCAAAACGGTTGCGTTCATCGAGTGGTGCGTTTGCCTGAGCAATGACAAATTTGTCCTCTTCATCGGCACTCAGATAATCGACTTCGCGTGATACCATCGACCGTATCCGAATATGCTTGATCGGCAGTTCGGCAATGCGTCGGGCAACTTCAGGCGTTATTTCAGTATGCGCTTCAGCGATCATTTCCTCGGTTTTGGGGTCGATCATATCTTCGCGCAGTATTTGCCCAACCAGTAGTCGTGTCGCAATCCGTCGCGCAAAGGTCTCGTCCATCTCTTGACCACGATTAGCGATAATCTCTCCCTCAGAGAGATCATACACCGGTCTGGTCAGATATTTGCGTTCCAACCAGACCGGGGTATTCTCAATGCTGTTATAGACCTTGCGGTAGGGCGTTTCGAGAAACCCATCTCATTCACCCGTGCAAAAGTACTCATGGTGCCGATGAGACCGATGTTTGGGCCTTCAGGCGTTTCGACTGGGCAAATGCGTCCATAATGACTGTGATGCACGTCGCGTACTTCAAACCCGGCCCGATCACGGCTCAGACCCCCAGGGCCGAGTGCCGAGAGACGGCGTTTATTGGTTAATTCGGCCAGCGGGTTTGTCTGATCCATAAATTGTGAAAGCTGGCTACCACCAAAAAACTCACGCATAGCAGCAACGACCGGGCGAATATTGATCAGTCCGTTGGGTGTCGCCGTTTCGGGGTCTTGCAAGCTCATACGCTCTTTAATCACCCGCTCCATGCGCAACAGGCCAACCCGAAATTGTTGCTGGATCAGCTCACCCACCGTGCGTACCCGCCGATTGCCCAGGTGGTCAATATCATCGGCCTTGCCATGGCCATTATTGAGCAGAATAATCTGTTCGATAATACGAAAGATATCATCTGGCAACAACACACGTACCGATTGATCGGGACCGTTGTGGCCGATATCACTGCGCCGCATATCGCGTTCCCACAGGTTTTTGTTGAGTTTGTAACGACCCACTTTCGCCAGATCATAGCGACGCCCCTGGAACAGCAGAGTCTCAAGCAACGAACGAGCATTCTCCAATGTTGGTGGATCACCCGGACGGAGACGTTTATATAGTTCCATCAGTGCTTCACGGGCATTGCGTGTCGGGTCTTTATCCAGGGTCACCCGGATATAGGCATGATCGGGTGACATATCGAGATGTTGAAACCGTTCCAAGACTTCATCATCAAGACCACTCTGTTCGAGTTCGGAGTCGGGTACCCATTGACCAAGACCAGTCGGATCAGCTTTCCACGCCAGAATGGCCCGAAGTAAGATCGTAACGGGTAACTTCCGTTTGCGATCTACTTTCACCGAAATAACATCACGTTTATTGGTTTCAAATTCAAGCCAGGCGCCGCGGTTGGGAATGAGTTTGGCCGAATGGAGCAACCGACCGGTCGCCGGGTCTTTTTCTTCTTTAAAATAGACTCCTGGTGAGCGAATAAGCTGAGAAACGACAACCCGTTCGGCGCCATTATAGATGAACGTCCCATTCTCAGTCATAATCGGAAAATCGCCCAGAAACAGCTCGCTCTCCTTAATTTCACCGGTGGCGAGCACACGCAGCTGGACGCTCACACGTAGCGGCGCCGCATAGGTCAGGTCACGATCGCGACACTCAAATTCTGTATAGCGAGGTTCGTTGAAGGCATAGCCTTTTCCCCCACTTCCACAGAAGCGCAGTTCCAGATTTTTGCCCGTAAAGTCGGTGATAGGCGATATCTCATCAAATAGTTCCCTCAGACCTTCTTCCTTGAACCATTCAAAACTCCCGATCTGGGTTTCGATAAGTCTTGGTACCGCAATTGCATCTTGAATCCGGGCAAAGCTGCGGCGTTCAAAATCTTGACGGCTCAAGAGATCGCTGCCCGCATCAAACGGCGAAATGAGCGGTTGAAGCACAACAGGTTCAATCAGTGGGGGCATACTCACCTCATCTGGACTCAGAAGACACCATAATCGGTCGTTGCTATCACACGATTTGTGTTCGATGATACCAACAGATTGATTACAGGTCTCTTAAGGAAAACACAAATAATAAGGAAAACACAAATCGCCGGTCCTGCGGCTCCGCGTCGCCGGGGCGATGAGCCTGCGAACTGGCGTCATTTTATCCGATACGTATGTATGAAGAATGCACCGGGTGGGACTCAGACCGTAGATCTTCAATAGGCGACCTCGCCATCACAACAATTCATGGTGTGTTGTCTGGTTCCACATGATTATAGGTAATCGTAGAGTATAATCATATCATAGTTTGGCAGTTGTGTCAAGCCATTTGATCGATCATTTTGCGATCACGATCACGTCAAAAGAAGATACGATTATGAAGAGACACAACCATTGAACGGAGGAGAGACTTTGCGTATTTCGAGTACCGCGAATCCCACGATCAAACAGATACGTCAGTTGCGTCAGCGGAAGTACCGTGACCAGACGAGCAACTGCTTTGTCGAAGGCATTCGCATTGTTGCTGAGGCCTGGCAAATGGGCGCCTCGATTGAGTGCATGGTGATCGCTCCGGAATTGCTGGTCAGTGCGTTTGCGTGGGATCTGGTGGAGCAGTATCGTGCGCAAAACGGTCGTTGTATTGAGGTAACGGCCACCGTCTTTCGCTGGCTTTCGTTCAAAGAAGGGCCACAGGGTATTGGCGCGGTCGTGCATCAGCAATGGTTGCCTCTGGAAGCAGTCCAGCTGCTGCCCCAGCAATCCTGGGTCGTGCTCAGCACGATTCAAGACCCGGGCAATCTAGGCAGCATCCTCCGCACGTGCGACGCCACCGGGAACACGGGGGTTTTGCTTCTCAATCAAGCAACGGATCCATATGATCCGGGTGCCATTCGGGCTAGTATGGGCGCACTCTTTACCCAACATCTGGTGCGTACCGATTTGCAGCACTTTACCCGCTGGCAAGTTATGCAGCAGGCTCTGCTTGTTGGTACATCTGGCGACGCACGGCAAGATTATCAAGCTGTTTCGTATCGTTCACCGGTGCTCTTGTGGATGGGCAGCGAGCGTGAAGGTTTATCACCCGAAGAACAGGCGCTGTGTGATGTGGTCGTATCGATCCCTATGGTAGGACGAGTCGACTCGCTCAACCTGGCGGTAGCCACGAGCGTTATGCTGTATGAAATCTTGAACCAGCGGCGCCGTGCGACTGACTGAGCAGCATCTGAGCACACTTCTCGCCGCTGATCATGGCGGCGTTGATGCTGCTGGCTTCGGTAAACTCGGCCGCCAGAAACAGTCCCGGCTGCTCCGTGGCATTGTTGGGCAGGGTCGGGTGGACCCCTGGCGGTTGCATAAACTGGGCTTGCTCAATGCGGTAGATCGCCAGCGGCTGATAGGTTTCGAGGGCAAGTTGGGCACGTTCGTTCCCACACCACATCAAACGCAAGTCGGCCAGCGTGCGTGCATAGATTTCATCATCATCAAGCGTGGGGATGCCGAGCAGCGTTGCACTGAGCAGATGGCGATTGGACGGTGCGTACTCGGGAGCAACATTACTGAGCAACATGGCATTGTTGACGAAGGCATCCGGGGCAGCGTGCAGCAGCAGTTTTTTCTGGTGATAGAGTCGAATGTGTCCACCAAAATAGACGGTCGTTGTCTGTACATAGTCACGCGAGAGATTCAGGTTGCTGAGACGTGCAGCTTCTGGTGCGGTTGTTGCCAGCACAACGCTATTGGCAAGCACCTCACGGCCGTCCTCCAGGCCAACCCCGATGACCCGTTTGTCCTGGTAGAGCAGGCGTTCAACGCGTGTATGCAGTTGTATCTTGCCCGCTGCTTGAAGCGGCATAGCCAACTGCTGGCTGATAGCTGCCATGCCCAGGGCTGGTACCAGGGTATGCCCATCTGCCAGCATTTTGAGCGTAAACATGGCATTTTTGGCGCTGGTATGCAATGAACGATCCAGAAAGATGCCACCAAGGAAGGCTTGAAAAAACGTCTTGATAGCTTTTTCGCTCAAACCCCGCTCACGCAGATAATCCCATGTCGATTGGTCTGGACCGCTGATGATCGCCTCGATGGTGGTATGGCTCAACTCGCGTGCCAGCAGCAGGGTGCGTATTTTATCCAGCGGATTGAGCACCGGGGTGAGTAGTGTAGCGATCAGATTGCTGCCAGGGCGTTCACGCAACGGGTCGGTCAAGATGGCTCGTTGACCTTCGATGCAGACAATCGCACCGGGTTCGAAGAACCGGGGGTGTAAGGCTGCCATGTTCAGTTGGCGCTGAACCGCCGGATAGGCATCAAACAGCACCTGAAAGCCACGGTCGAGCGTGTAGCCATCAACGCTATCGGAACGCACACGCCCGCCAACAGCATCGCTGGCTTCAAACAGGATGACCTGTCGCCCAGCTTCATGCAGTAGGCGAGCACAGGTAAGCCCTGCAATACCGGCACCAACAAGAATGCTCTCTACGTTCATCGGGATGGCTTTTCTCCGCTCCCCCGTTTCGGGGGGGTTAATGGCTCACACCAATACTATAGCCTAGACGTTCAAAGGCAAATTGAAGCCCCTCCTGCAAATTCGCCAGGGTCGTAATGCCACTCATATCCACGCCCAGTTCTACCATGGTTTGAGCAATACGCGAACCAATACCCACTAGAATAATCTGAGCGCCAACCAGGTTGGCGGCACGTGACGCTTGCAACAGGTAATTGGCGACGCTCGTATCTACCACAGGCACACCGGTGATATCAATGATGACCATATCGGATTGGTAGTCGGTAATCGCCTGGAGCAAGTTTTCCATGACCTGAGTCGCCCGCATACTATCCAACGCACCCACCAGGGGCAATACCAACACCCCTTCATGGACCGGTAAGATCGGGGTGTTCAGTTCACGGATGGTGCGATTTTGATCTTCCAGACGTTGCGACTGCTCGATCAATTCGTTCTGGGCTTTTTTCAGCGAATCTTCAAAGCTAGAGGTAATCGCATGGATAAATTCATAGAAGAAATCCTCGAAATGGCGAATCGCTGAAGATGACCATGGGGTAGTATCCGCCATAAAACGTTCCAGGCGAACCCAGAAATGGTTGCGTATCAGACTGATCACCGCTAACATTTCATGCATAAGGAAGCCGCTACGCGCCCGCTCATAACTGAGTTGGGTCATGTAACTGGTCAGTATGGACATCTGATCATGTTCCATACTTTCGGCCAGGACCAGACAGACGCGTTGTACCGCTTCAAACAGATCAAAACGTTCCATGCTGTCATAGTTGGGACCAGCCTGCGCCACGTTATCGGTCAATACATCCAGACCAACACTCATGCTTTCGCGGATAAATACCCCAAACTGTTGTACTTCTGTGGTCATAGCTCCTCCCCACCTCCCCCGAAAAAATTCGTACTTGCTTAGTAGGCTCGGCCAAAGATGACCTGCTGCGTGGTCTCTTTACCGGTGAGGATACACGTACCCGCCGTTCCTGGTTGTTCCAGCGGGATCACGCGGATGGTCGCCTTCAGATCACTTTGGATTCGCTGCTCATCCTCGCTACTACCAGCCCAATAACACCGGGCAAACCCGCGTTCAACCGCATCAGCCAGTTCATCAAAGCGTTGGATGGTATAGGTATGATCTTCGCGGAAACGCAAAGCCCGATCATAGAGCACCTGTTGAATGGTTGTAAGCAACGTCTCAAGATACGCAGTCAGGCCCGCCTGCGGGACGATTTGCTTCCCTTCACGTCCGGGGATATCTCGTCGAGCAACCGCCACATTTTGCTGCTGGACGTCTCGTGGTCCCAATTCTACGCGCACGGGGATGCCTTTGAGTTCCCACTCGTTATATTTAAATCCCGGGGTCAGGTTGGGGCGATCATCGACCTTAAAGCGAAGCCGTCCGGCCCAATCTGCGGTAACTTGTTCAACGGCCTGCAAGACACTGCTGCGTTCGGTATCGTTTTTGTAGATCGGCACAACAACCACCTGAACCGGCGCCAATCGTGGTGGCACCACCAGTCCTTCGTCATCCGAATGAACCATAATCATAGCGCCAATCAGCCGTGTGCTGACGCCCCAGCTGGTTGTCCAGGCATACTGAATGGTATTCTGCTGATCCGTAAAGGTAATATTGAATGCGCGTGCAAAATTCTGCCCTAGGTTATGCGATGTGCCTGACTGAAGTGCACGGTAATCTTGCATCATCGCTTCGAGCGAATAGGATCGCAGGCCACCCGCAAATTTTTCGCGTTCGGTCTTCAGCCCTTTAATCACTGGTACGGCCATATCCCGTTCCATAAAATCGCCATAAACATCATGCAAGATCATCAGCGTTTCGCGTTCGGCGTCTGCTTCGGTGGCATGAACGGTATGCCCCTCTTGCCAAAGAAACTCAGCAGTACGCAAAAAAGGACGAGGGCGCATCTCCCAGCGCATGACATTGGCCCACTGATTGATAAGCAATGGTAAATCTCGCCATGATCGCACCCATTTGGCGTAAAAATGACCAATAATTGTTTCGCTGGTTGGGCGAATGACATAGGGTTCAGCCAGATCTTCACCACCAGCACGGGTGACTTCGGCAACCTCTGGGGCAAACCCCTCAATATGTTCGGCCTCTTTCATTAAGAAGCTGCGCGGAATAAGCAACGGAAAATACGCGTTGACATGACCAGTTGCCTTAATCCGGTCATCAAGTCCACGCTGAATAGCCTCCCAGATAGCATAGCCGGTTGGTTTAAAAACAATACATCCACGCACAACCTCGGCATAATCGGCCATGTCAGCATTCTGAACAATATCAAGATACCACTGGCTATAATCCTGCTGTCGGGGGGTGATCGTCTCTTTGGGCACAGATTACCTCGTTCTGATTATCGGCCCGGTCTGCCAATTCAGACGAACCTGTTCTTCGCCGGTTGTGTAGCTTAGACAGCAACCGCACCTTGAACCATATACGCATGATATTTCACAGCAATTTTACCATAGGGCAGTGATCATCGTCAACGGATAGCCCATCCCAACCTGATGCACATCTCGCATGGCAAGACGACGCTACAATCGATGTATGCTATAATAGTGCTGCTTTTTACCAGGACATCAGGCACACGATGCACGTGCTGGTATCTTGACGATTGTGTCGTCTGAAGTCTGTACCTGATGAGGTAAAGACATCATGCTCGTTTTTGAACACTATGTGTCAGTCATAGGGGATTGTCCTGATGCCGTCTCGACCAATGCTGATCCTGATACTACTTCTCACCGGTATGCTGATTGCCTGTGGCCGGCAGTCTCACACAACAGCAACCGATACTGCGCTCCCAATTACTCGTGGAGAAACCGCGGGTACCGCAACCGACGATACAACCACTAGTGTACCGACCGCACCAACACAAGCAGAGACCATAGGGGTTGATCCTTCGGATGCAGCAGAAACAAGCAACACGGCAATTGCCTCTGAAGAAGATCCACCAGATGCGGACGAATCCAGCGCCACCGCAACGGTGACAGACGAAGATGCAACATCTACCCCAACCGCCGAAGATGACTCATCCGATCAAGCTATCGATCCTGATAGCCTGGTACGGTACAATCATCCCAGCGGGGTTTTTAGCATTCTCATTCCAGATAATTGGAGTGTCACACACCACAAATTGACCGATGTGTTAACGCCAGAAATGCAGGTAGGGCAACCAGATCTCGGTAATGGTCTCCTGACCGTCTTCAATGCTCCCGACCGTTTCAGTGCGGTGAGTACGACGATCAACCCGATGCCCGAAGCAAGTACCCTGAGCGTTGAAGAGATTCAAGCACTGATGAATAACGGGATTGAAGAGGCATTTGGTCGCGAAGAAGATTTGGAAATAACCAATCTGGGTGAACTCCCGGATGGGAGCGTGGGGTCTCGCTTTACCTTCAAAATCGCCGTGCTCGATTTTGCGATGACCGGTGTTGGTTTTGCTCAGATTGATGAACCGTACTTTAGCAGTCTCTGGGTGTTAGTTCCTAGCGATCTTGCGCTCGCTTCCGAAGAAGCGATTATGCTGATTGTCAATAGTTACCGTGTCGATTCGACGGTACCCCTCGATACATCAGACGAACAAGACCACGATGAGCGGACCACCACACCAGCTACCACACGGACAAGCACGAGCGACGATGCAGCTAAACCAGCAGAACCAGACAGCGAAGATAGTGAAGACAGTGAAACAGACCAGGAATCAGATGAGTAGCCAGTGGCACTTGCCTGCACAACGTGAAACACGCCCGGCAGTTCTTTGTGTTGAAAAAGGGTTATCACAGGAGGGATCATGCGAGAGATTAACCAGGTGGCATTATTTACCAATGAGTATCCACCCAATGTCTATGGCGGTGCAGGCGTTCACGTAGAGTATCTTAGTCGCGAACTGTCTCGTCTGGTACCCGTCGAAGTGCGTTGTTTTGGAGAACAATCGATTCAAGCAGACAATCTGTCTGTACAAGGCTATCTTCCATGGGAAGATCTACGCCACAATACTGACCCACGATTTGTGAGTGCGCTTGGTGCGTTCTCTCGCAGTCTGGCGATGGCTAAAGATACGTTGCACGCTGATGTGGTGCATTGCCATACCTGGTACACCGATATGGCTGCTTTTCTCGCCAGCAAACTGTGGGAAGTGCCATTTGTCCTGACAACCCATTCACTTGAGCCGCTTCGCCCATGGAAGGTTGAGCAACTCGGTGCCGGCTACCATCTCAGTTGCTGGATGGAAAAGACCGCCATTGAACATGCAGATGCCGTCATTGCCGTCTCACAGAAGACCCGAAACGATATTTTGCGTCTGTTTGATGTATCTCCTGAACGGGTCCATGTCATTCATAATGGGATTGATCTGGATGAATACCAGAAAACCGACGCAACCGATGCACTTGAACGGTACCATGTTGATCTGAATCGGCCCTACGTGCTCTTTGTTGGACGTATTACGCGTCAGAAAGGGATTATCCATCTGGTCAATGCCATTCCCTACATTGATCCTTCATTGCAGGTGGTGCTCTGTGCTGGCGCTCCTGACACGGAGGAGATTCGGCGCGAGATGACCGAAGGGGTGGCCCGTGCCGGCAACCAGCGCCAGGGTATTGTCTGGATTCAAGAAATGTTACCGCGTGAGGATATCATCCAGTTTTACTCGCATGCGGCGGTCTTTTGTTGTCCGTCGGTATATGAGCCATTTGGTATTATTAACCTGGAAGCAATGGCCTGTGAGACGGCGGTTGTAGCTTCAGCCATTGGAGGCATCCCCGAAGTGGTCGTGCCTGAAGAGACCGGTTTGCTGGTCGATTTGCCCTTGCAAGCGCATACCTTTGATCCAGTCGATGCCGATCAATTTGCCCGTGATCTGGCCCATGCCATCAATACCATTGCCCTTGATCCATCCAGGCAGCAGACTTATGGTATCAATGGTCGCAAGCGTGCCAGAGATGCGTTTAGCTGGGCAGCCATAGCCCGCAAAACACTCGATCTCTATCAGTCTTTGGATTAACACGTATCAGCAAGCTATCAGCCAGTGGACTCTTGCAATCTAGGCTATCCATGATACAATCACGCCACAACATATGCTCATGTTTGCAGTTCATTGAGGGGGTGGGCAGCGAATATTCTTCTGATATCTCCTCAAATGTATAGTGCAAAGCAATAGGGTCGATGTCAGTCATGGTGCTGACACGCCTGTGCAGCAATAACAACGAGATGAAGGAAAAGGCAGGATAGGACTATGCCAAGAGATCGTCATTTCCGCAAAACCTATGCTGGTCGCCTGGTACCGCGACGCCCGATGTATCCACGTATGATGCGTCACAACCAGACTGATACACATACCAGACACAATATACCTATCACCGTACTGGTGGTAGTATTGGCGATAACCACTGCATCAATCGCTTTTACCGGTTTTTCATCATGGGCGCGGTCAATGCCCATGCACAGATTGCGGCATCGCTCAAACCACGACTTGACGAATTGCAAAATCGTCAGGTCTTTCAAACATCACGTATTTTCGACCGCAACGGCACGTTACTCTACGAGTTTTTTGATGCGGGCCGCCGCACCAAAGTGCCACTCGATGAGATATCACCACTGGTTATCAGCGCCACCGTCGCAATTGAAGATAAATCCTTCTTTCGCAATACTGGTGTCGATTACGAAGGCATTTTTCGTGCCATCTATCAAAATATGCGTGCTGGCGGCGAAACCAGCGGTGCATCAACCATTACCCAACAGGTAGTCAAAAATATTGTGTTAACCGAAGAAGAGCGCGAGTACGAAAACCGGTATCAGCGTAAAGTCAAAGAGATCATCTTGGCCCAGGAACTGAATCAGCGCTTTTCCAAAGAACAAATCCTCGAACTCTATCTCAACGAGATCTACTATGGCAACCTGTCCTACGGCATCGAAGCTGCCAGTGATTCCTATTTTGATATTCGCGCACGTGATCTCAATCTGGCGCAGGCAGCATTGCTGGCCGGGTTACCGCAGCTTCCCAGTCAGTATGAACCGTTGAACTTTCTCCAGCAGGATGAGGCCGGTGGTTTTCTCCCCGGTTTAGGGCTGGAGGACGGATGGCTTGAGCCGGATTATGTATTACCCGAAGATATTGCCCCGCCCAAGTGGCGCCAAATTGCCGTTTTGCGCCAGATGGTGGATGAAGGGTTTGTCACCGAACAAGCAGCACGCCTTGCTATTGCCGAGGATATCCGTTTTACACCGCAGGAGGTTCCCCTGAATGCACCCCATTTTGTCTTCTACGTGCGCAAGCTGCTCGAAGAGAAATATGGCAAACAGCTCGTCTCCAGCGGCGGGCTCGATATCTATACCACTCTGGATCTCAATCTCCAGCGCATGGTGCAGGAAAAAGCAGCCGAGCATATTCGCACGATTGAGGAACGGAACATCCACAATGCATCGGTTGTAGTGATGCAACCCAATACCGGCCAGATTCTCGCAATGGTGGGAAGCATCGACTTTAACGCGGTTGTACCAACGACAACGCCCGATCAGACTGGCAATGTCCTCGATGGACAGGTCAATGTCGCAATTCGTGAGCGTCAACCTGGCTCCGCTCTGAAACCCTTTACCTATCTCGCTGCCATGGAGAAGGGCATGACCCCCGCGACCATCTTATGGGACGTGCCAACGGAGTTTACGGTCAGTAGCACCGAAAACTATGCACCCAAAAACTACGATGAACGTTGGCATGGTCCTGTGCGGATCCGCGCGGCACTCGCCAACTCGCTCAACATGCCCGCAGTCAAAGCGCTGAAATTTGCCGGTTTGGAAGCGACCCTGGATATCCTGGACCGTGTGGGGATTAAGACTGGTTTAAAACGAGGTCCTGATCATTATGGTCTGGCACTGACGCTCGGTGGCGGCGAAGTGACCTTGCTTGAACTGACCACGGCCTATAACACACTCGCCAATCAGGGGCGTTATATTCCTGCCACACCGATCTTAAAGATTACCGATGGGAATGGACGAGTCCTCGAAAGCTATCAACCACAAGGTGAACAGGTCGTCGATTCGAGCCTGATATCGATTGTCACCAATATGATGAGTGACGACAAAGCCCGTGAGCCGGTTTGGGGATTAGACAGCAAACTCAAGCTCTCACAACCAGCAGCGGTCAAAACAGGTACCAGTAGTGACTGGCGCGATGCCTGGACGGTCGGGTTTACGCCCTATGTGACGGTTGGCGTGTGGAGCGGCAATAACAACAATGAGCCGACGGACCGCGTTGAAAGTTTGCAGGGTGGCGGTATTATCTGGCACAACGTGATGGAAGAAATCTTCCGCTGGATTGATACCCGTTCCGAGTATCAGCAACTGTTTACCGAACCCTTTCCTAACGGTACAATGCCGACCGATTTTGTGATACCACCAGAAGTACAGCGAGTCACTATCTGTCCTCTACCGGGCAAATTTGGGAACTATGAAGAGGAACTCTTTACCGAATCAATGCTCAAACTTACTGGTGCGGATCAGGCAACACCGGTCGTAGACCCCAACAAACCGTCTGAACCGGCGAAAATCAAGATTCCCTGTGATGCCTACCGTAGATTTGATGTGGTACTCATACCTGGTTCGTCCTATTACTGCCTGCCCGCAAGTGGATATTCATACCCGCCATCATGGTTTACACAGGTGCATATATGGGATGTACCGCCACCCGATCCCAACGAAAAAATCGAGTATCAATGGGAAGGGGGCAGTGCCACACCCTATGCTGGTTATTTCCCGGTTTGCTCGTCATGGAATTACGGCTCATCGCAACCCGCACCGTGGCAAGCACCGCCATCAGTATGGCAACCAGATGATCAAGATGATAGTGAATCGGTACCCGATACGCTGCAACCCATAGGCCCATCGACTGATTCGGAACCAGCCGACCCGGCCCCGGCCCCAGCAGCACCAGAACCGGCCCCGCCAGCGCCGGCTCAACCGGCCCCGCCAGCGCCGGCTCAACCGGCCCGCCAG
>JAAURD010000005.1 GCA_012034075.1 Chloroflexaceae bacterium
ACCTACCCTTGAGAGGACTCCCCTCTCCCCTTGTGGGAGAGGGGCCCGGGGGGTGAGGGGTTTCGAGGGGCCGGGGGTGAGGGGCCTACGGCCAGCGATAGCGCATTCCTGGCGGTATTTGGAGCACGTCGTCACCCAGTCGCCCCAGAATAACCTCAGAACTCCCTGGCAAACGCTCCAGGCGGGCATACTGTGTCCACTGTACGATATACCCATTGCGTACTATTTCACCACTGATGGGTGGGCCTGGTCCCGCCTCGCGGCCATACGCGTGCCAGGCTGTCCGAAATGCAGGACAAATCGTCAACGTATTGGTGATGGTATCGGGTGCAGCCGGAATAAAGCAGTTATGACTGCGATTGGTCTCTGCCCGATAGAGCCATTCGCCCAGCGAGCGTTGACGGATGCTGCCATCATCGCGGTGCTGTTCCAGACAGATGTGCTCGAAGCATTGCAGGGTGCCCCAATCAAAGGGCACGGCCGGGCTAAGGGGGTAGCCTGCATAATCCAGACCACCCAGATCACGCCATGCAGCCAGGAAGCTATCGGGGACAAAATAGCCCGTCTCGGCAAAGGAATGCCCATTCCCATCCACTACGGCCACTGAAGTTAATGGATACGGCCCGGCCTGCAAGCCGCTGGCTGACTCTAGCCCAATATCAAGACGATAGGTGCCCGTAATCAGGGTTTGGGCAAGTGTGAAGGGTTGCATATGTTGAACTGGCTCACCGTCCGGCCAGTTGTGCGGTGGCAGAACGCCATAGAGCAGTGCTCGCCGGTCCTCTTGCTGGGTCTGTCCGCGTTCATTCACCAGACGCAAGACCACGGTTAACGTATCGGTCTGGAGCGCAGCACGCTGCGCCCCTACAGCTGTTGTGTTTGCATGGCGCTCAGGATCAGGCGTGGACTCGCTCTGCGTCCCAGGTTGCCATTCCAACAACATCACCAGCAGCTCACCGGGCTGAGCCGTTATAGTTGCACTTGTAGTGATGGTTGTGGTCATGCTTGCGGGCTGTTTCAGGGCATACCCAGAGAGCAACAGGGTATCATGATGATCGAGGGTAAATGTCAGATTGGTTGAAATGGGCACTCCTGCATCAACCGGGCGGTACAAGTCAAAATCAGCGAGCGAGCCATCCTGGGCATACCGCCGTTGCAACAGGGTGATCATCTCTGGTGTCAGCCAGTTACCGAGATAGTCGATCACGGCCAGGGGTAGACGACCATTGGCTAGTTCTAATAACACTTCCTGTTGACTCCCATCCCCCTGATCAAACAGCTGCCGGTGCTCAAAAATCTGCACCCGTGAGAGCGCCCCGGACTGTACGGCTACTCCTGGAATATCCGTAAAGATGGTGGGACCAGCGGCTGCTACCTGCTGCACCAGGGCTGCTTGCACCCGTCCATAGGCGGCCAGTATCTCGGCTTCGCGCTGGAGGTCGTTCCAGATGCTATAGCGCCCCAGGGTCAAACGGGGTGGGTTTGGTTCTATCTGGCCGGCCCGATGCAGTGTCTGTTTACTCCACAGCGGTTGGTAATAGGCCATGCTCATAAGGAGCAATAGCGGTATTGACCAGGCCCAGAGCAGATGCCAGCGCGGTCGTTTGTGTGTGTCATCCACTGGCTGACTATCCAGCGCAACCCCGATGAGCCAGATCAGACCGGCATAGAGTTCGAGAAAGTAATTGGCATACGCCCCGACTTTCCCGACGCCAATGGCAATGATGAGACCGGCCAGGGTGTAAAAGATGGGCAGTAATGTTGAAGCGCTGCTCTGTAGGGGGGCAACGCGCTGCGCCTCTACAGAACGACGCATGGAGAGCCACAACCAGACAACTGCGCCACAACCAGCCAGTACCAACGGCCAGCGCAAGCGTATTTGATCTTGCCAGAACAACAAAGCGAGATCGGCATCCCAGCGATTGGCATTGGCCGTGACAATATGCAGCAGAAACCAGCCATCACTGGCCCATTGGAGCATGACCAGCAAGAACCCACCACCTGCACCCGTAAGTGCCAGCACAATCAACGCGGTCAGCGTGATTTGATTGGGCGAATGGCCCGGCTGCTGCCAGTTACGCAGACTCGCCAGCACGAGCCAGAGACAACCGGCCGCAGGTGCCGC
The DNA here is from genome assembly GCA_012034075.1 of Chloroflexaceae bacterium. Lineage (GTDB taxonomy): Bacteria > Chloroflexota > Chloroflexia > Chloroflexales > Chloroflexaceae > JAAURD01. The sequence goes on from JAAURD010000005.1 coordinate 2,126, forward strand.
AATCAGTGATGGCTTGGTGTAGAGCGACAGCAGAAAAAACACGGCTGTGATGATCGCCCAGCCGTAGCGCACGGGCGCGGCAATCGACGGATGCACGGCAGCCTGCAGGGCCACCAATCCCCAGAGTCCCAGGCACACCCCGGCCAGGTCCACGCGCATCAACACCGACCATTCCCGCACCACGGGAATGGTGAGAAACAGGCACGCTACCAGCCAGCGACGCATCCCAGCTCGCATGCCACTGCGCCCGGTATCCATCAACAGGGCCAGTGCCACGACACAGCCCGCAGCAGCGATCAGGGAAACCAGCCGGCCGGCCAGTAACGGCGTGAACCAGGGCAGCGTCAACAGATCACCCAGACGACTCAGCACGGCGGCCATGATCGGGTAGAGCGGTGGATAATTGACGACCGCATAGGGTGGCGCCCCCGGATCACGATACATTTCCCAGAAGGGTATCCCCGAACGCAGCAAGGTCACCTGTTCGAGCAAAGGACCTTCACCATAATCAAGCGGGTAGGTATAGTGCAGCACCAGCCAGATATGCCCGGCCAGTGCTGCTAATACTACAGCAACACCGGTGACCAGTGCGCCATAGAGCAGGATGAGCAGTATGCGGTTTATTGCAGCCATGGGTTTCATCTCGGATCGAATAAGCATGAACCGTTATAAAAAATGGATGGAGTTTGCCTGATAACACAGGGTCATTATTATAGCACAGCGTTTGTATCATCGCCTTGACGAACATGCTACAATAGAGATACGATATTGGGAAGAATCGGAGGAGCAGCGTACCTCCTGAACTGGTAAGCACTATCAGATCGTTGTTTCCGACGGTGCTTGAGCATCTATGCTATGTTGCGGAAACAACTTCTTGAAATAAACGAGATACATCGCACTTTGGAACGACTCACAACACCAGCGTATCAAACCATGCTTCAGCAGTGCATTCATTGTGGCATGTGCTTGCAAGCATGTCCGACCTACCATGTCTTTGGCACCGAGATGGATAGCCCGCGAGGGCGTATTGTCTTTCTTCAGGCTGCTGCCAATGGCGCTATTGACCAGGATGGACTATCGCTGCTCACAACCCATCTCGACCGCTGTCTCGGCTGTCGTGCGTGTGAGCCAGCCTGTCCCTCCAATGTGCAATATGGTCGCCTATTAGAAGAAGCTCGCATTGCCCTGCAACAGCAGCAGACACCTGGCCTTGCCGAGCGTTTTGTACGGTGGATTGGCCTTGATCTCTTGCTGCCCCACCGTCAACGACTCAAGCGGCTGGCCTGGCTCTGCTGGTTCTATCAAATTTGCCGTTTGCAATCGCTCGTTCGTGCCAGTGGCTGGTTGCCTGAGCCGCTGAACGCAATGGAGCAAATCCTGCCACCAATTATCCCACGTTACCGTCGAGATGGTCAGAGAGCACCAGCACTTGGGACGTATCGTGGCCGGGTTGGCTTTTTTGCTGGCTGTGTCCAGGAGGCGTTCCTTGCGCCAGTCAATGAGGCATCTATTCGGGTGCTCCAGCGCAATGGATTTGAGGTTGTGGAGCCATCAGCACAGACATGCTGTGGTGCTGCCCATATTCACCTGGGAGCAGAAGCACAGGCCCAGGAGCTGGCTCGTCGCAACATTGATGCCTTTACCGCACAACCGGTTGATGCGATTGTGACCAATGCTGGTGGCTGTGGCCTTATGCTGAAGGAATATGCCCATCTGTTGAAAGATGACCCGGTGTATGCCCAGAAAGCGGCTGCGCTGGTGGCTCGCACCTACGATATTCATGCATTTCTGGCGGAACACCTGTATGTACCACCAACCGGGCGACTTACTGCACGTGTTGCCTATGTTGATTCCTGTCACTTGCGCCATGGGCAGCGTGTCATCCAGCAACCACGCTCATTACTGCGGCTTATTCCTGGTGTCGAACTGGTAGACCTGCACTATCCCGACCGCTGTTGCGGCAGTGCCGGCGTTTACAATATCACCCAGATTGCAACCGCTCGCACCATTCTGGATGCCAAAATGGATGACATTCGTCAGACAAACGCCACGATGATTGCAACCAGCAATACCGGTTGCCATTTGCAACTCATCGCCGGGTCACGGCAATCTGGTCTAGCGCTCCCTGTTCATCATGTCGTTGAAGTGCTGGAACAATCATACCAGCAAGGGTAGATTGACTATGGGCAAACCTCCTGCCATCACCAAACCATCAGCCGCAGCAACGGCACGCAAAGAACGTTTGATGCAACGGCGTTTAGCTCAGCTCGATGTGCTGAGCCAGATTGACTGTTTGCGCACCTTGCCTGATGAAGAACGCGAACATCTGGTCGATGTGTGCGTCCTTCGTGCGTTCCGCACCGGCGAAGATGTGATAAGCTACAGTCAACCAGCAAATTTGTTCTTTTGTTTACTGCAAGGAGCGGCAGAGCTTCGTATCTGTTCTATGGGCAAGCACGAAGTGCTCTCTGGTGTGTTGCAAACGGGCGATTGTTTTGGCGAAGGTCCGCTCTTTGGCGACTTTTTTCGCCGCATTCGGGTGACGACCACCGAACGTTGTGATATGCTGCAAGCCAATATCACCGAGTTGCGCTCGCTCTTACCGGTTATGCCGACGTTTCAAGAGATACTGCGCCAAAAGTTTGTGTACCGTATGGCACACTCAGTCCTGGCACGCGTCCCGCTGTTCAAGCACCTGGAGCCAGCACAGCAACGGCAGATCAATGACATGCTCATCATCGAGCGACATGCTGCTGATACGACTCTGCTTGAGCAGAATCAGCCGGGCAATGGTCTGCATATCATTGGTGCTGGCAAAGTGGAGATTGAACGCGACGGTCAGACAATTGCTACGCTCAGCGAGGGTGATTTTTTGGGTGAGTTGGTTTTGCAGCAAGAACGATCGTATCCTGCCACGGCACGAGCCCTTACCCGTGTTGAAACCTTGATGCTTCCGGTAGAAGCCTGGCACCATTGGCTCAATGGGCATCCCGAGACCCAATCACACTTCCAGCACATGTTGCAGGAGCGACAAGCTCGGTATGACTGGCTCGAACATGACCAGAAGTACCAACGGTATCGCGCATTGATTATGAGCCATGGTTTGCTCCGTGGCAGTCATCTGCTGGTGCAAGACCTTGATCACTGTGTGGATGATTGCAACGAATGTGAACAAGCCTGCGCCGACCGCCATGGGCAGCGCAGGCTTGCACTGCATGGCGCTCGCATTGGTCATTACGATGTCGTATCGACCTGTCGTCAATGTCGTGTCGATGCTGAATGTGTCGCCGCCTGCCCGGAGGATGCCTTTGTCTGGTATCACAATGGCGCCTTACAGATCACGGATGCCTGCACCGGCTGCCAGGAATGCTTGCCAGCCTGCCCATATACTGCTATTACCAGTGTGCCGCGCACAACCCCCGAACCAACCGATCTCCACCAGCGTCTCCAATCGACGCTTGAACGCTGGTGGCAACCGTTTGGTGCCATCTTGCCTTTTCGATGGCACCAACTGACCAGTCGTATTCGTGCGGATAAGTGTGATCTGTGTGCCGATTACGACGATCTGGCCTGTGTTGCCCAGTGTCCGCATCAAGCGATGAAATTAGTGCCGATTGAGGAGATCTTCCCGTTGTAGGCACTGGTTATCGGCCCAGTCTTGATTTGATGAGTCGGGAGGGCTTGTAGCCGTCGTCGTTTCGCAACCGCTCCATGCAGTAGCGAATCCGTTCTCCCCTTTGGACCCAGGGCCGGGGATGAGAGTAGACGATGCCAGCACGACCGCACGCAGGTCGGACGTGGGCGCGAACGTCGTCGGTGCGGCGCCCAGCCTGCTTTGTAGGGGCGCAGCGGGGGGACCCTACAAAGCAGGCGATCCGCGTTCTATCAAAGCGTATAACCAGTGATTACCCGAATGTGGTATCACTCATCCGAAGAGATGACGCACCGCCACCTGGAACGGTTACGCGGCTACAAGCTGCACCTATGCCTACCGTATCGTCCATTTATCTATCGAATAAAACAGATTACGCACAGCCACCTGAATCGTTTTCACGCGCTCCTGACCACTCGATTGGAGCAACGTACTTCCGCCATTGACTGCCACCGCTCGTACTTCAATCGTATAATCGCCATTTGGTTCATCGCTGGTTTCCCACTCCCAGGCAAACCCATAGTCACCGTCAAGGCCAGCATAGGGCAAGCCATAGGTGGCAACCCCGCGCAACTCACCATTGACCCAGATTTGCACAGCATCGATCTGGCTGCCTGCCACATGTACCCAACCGCGAATGGGAACGGTACCTTGAATCGTGCTGCCATGACGTGGATAATCAATCGCACCACCCGGGTTCTGCACATTGACCAGAAAAGATGACGGTTGATCGGGATCGCTGGTTGATGTGTCATCGGGCAACAGTGCGATGGCCGACTCCGGTATGAGCGCGGTATCGTTGGTGGACGATTCACTCGTGTTGCCAATGATATTTTCAAGAACGGTATATGTACCATCATCAAATACCAGGCGAACTTCTACCTGATGCGTTCCATTCGGATCACCGGTCGTATCCCACTCCCAGAGAAACCCATCATTGCCACCGGTTTCGGGCGATGGTAGGCCGTAATCGGCAACCCCACGAAGCTCCCCGTCAATCCAGACTTCAACCGCAATAATCAGCCCATCGGAGACACGGGCCCAGCCACGAATAGGTGTAGTACCGACCACAATGGCTTCTCTGGGTGGACGTAAAACTTCACCGTTGAGATTATCGACCTGTAGCTGTAATGCCGTTTCGCGATACCGTTGCGTGATAATCGGCTCATAACGAGCTTCAATTGCTGCAACGGTTGCCGTAGCTTGCGCTTCTGGTCGTTCAGTTATATCAGCAGGAGTATCGGTTTCCTCTGTCTCTGTTGCTTCGGTCGTATCCAGTTGATTGGCAATCGGTAAGAGCATTTCTTCGCCATTTGCAGCGACTGCGACAACCTCCAGGACATGGCTGCCATTCGTCTCCTGTGAGGTATCCCATTCCCAGCGGAAGCCATAGTTGCCTTCAACCTCGGTACTGAGCAAGCCATATTCAGCTTCGCCCTGCACCCGGCCACCAACACGCAGCTCGATACGGCTTATCTCGCTGCCAATGACCCGCGCCCAACCGGTGATGACCACCGTCCCACGAACAACTGAGCCATCGGGTGGCCCAAAAAACGCGCCTTCTGGCAATTGCCGAATCTCGACTGAGTGTGAAGGCGGGTTGGTCGTCCAGAAATTGCGAGGCCCGGCGTAGCGCCCATTATCGCCAGTTGTATTGGGATAGACTTCGTGCGTGGTCCAGATATCATACGGGTCAATCCAGCCAAACGATGGGGTTGCCAGCCCAAAATGCAAATGTGGCGCACCACCACCGGTGCCTGTATTGCCGGCATACCCAATCACCTCGCCACGTTTGACGGCAATGGTATTGCCACGACTGCCTATCGGTATTTTTGCCGCTATCGTCTCCAGATGCCCATAGTAGGTATAATAGGTTTGACCATCGATGTCATGGCGTATGAGCACACGGTCACCAAAACCACTTACACATGTCCCTCCGACTGCACGGTTGCGCTGCTCTGCGAGGTCTGACGCAACCGTTGGCGAGGGCGTTGGTGCAGCCGTGCTCTCGCTACCGATACGCGGGTCATCGGCCCAGGGTTCACCGGGGCGCGGTCTGTTTTCGGCGGTGTTATCGGATTCCATTGTTGGCATAGGGATACCCGAAGGTGGCGCCACATAGTCACGCTGCCCACAGGCATAACCATCGGCTACGGCGAGAATGGGAAAACCGGTGAAACGGCCCTGCTCATCAATACGGAAGAAATCAACCCCCTGATGTAATCCTTTGGAGTCATAATACCACCCCTGTAAGAGCTGAATACGCGGATCCGCTGGGAAGGGCAGGGTCATAAATTTGGGCGCGTCACGCAGATCGGGCATCAGCTCCGGTGGCGGCGGGAGCGGCTGATCAGGTGAGACACCTGGCTGCAGCTCAGGCCGAATATCGGGTTGCGTGGGCAAGGTTGGCGATGGCCCAGGCGATGGCGATAGCACTGGGCTCGCCGTTGGGGTTCTGCCTGCTGGTGTCGGCTGTGGTTGTGCCGGTGGCACCGCCGGGTCTGGCACTCCCACGGTCGTTGTGGGCAATATCGAGGGAAGCGTGGTTGGGTTGATGCCTAGTGGAAAGGTTGGCGTTGCCAATGGCTGACGATGATCGGGCCGTTGTCCGCTTGACTGTGCCACTACCTGGGTCAACCAGGGACCAACGAGCGTCAACAGGAGCAGAATCAATACGAACCCGATTGTTTGCCCAGAGTTGAGTCGTTGCTTCATCGTATGTCCTCTGTGCTCATTCAGTAGCATCCAGTGCTACGCAAAAGCGAATTGATACCCATGTTGCCCATTGTCTAACCAACCAACGACCTACCGCGCCAGTTCACGGGCACTGACTAAAATATCTGCAAAGACCCCCGCAGCAGTAACGTCAACGCCCGCACCGGGACCGCGCACTACCAGTGGTTCTTCGCGGTAACGACTGGTTGTCAACGCAAACAGGTTATCGGTACCGCGCAAACTCGCCAGCGGGTGATTCAATGGCAGTTCTTGTAGGCCAACGCTCACACCATCCGGTTCAACCGTGGCAACATAGCGTAGCGCGGCATCTTCACGCTGAACATTGAGAATACGTTCGGCGTAAATCGCATCAAGGTCGGTGAGCTGCTCCATAAATTGATCAACGGTGAGATGGGCAAATTCGGGTGGAAACCATGGCACCATTGGAATATCGTTGAGTTCCCAGCGCATACCACAGGTACGTGCCAGGATCAGCGCTTTCCGCGCAACATCAATGCCACTGAGATCATCACGGGGATCAGGCTCCGTCCAGCCACGGGTACGGGCAGTACGTACCGCTGAAGAAAAGGAGATACCCTGTTCTAGCGCCGTACAGAGATACCCAAGCGTGCCACTCATGCTTGACTGAATGCGCACCATGGTATCGCCACTGTCAAGCAATGCCTGAATGGTGCTGATGACTGGTAAACCCGCCCCAACTGTCGCTTCATACCGCGTATGACCGTGTGCGGTCAAGGCATGAAAAGCAGACAAGGTACTGGTAAGTGGACGCTTATTGGCTAGAACCACTCGATGCCCACGGCTCACCACTTCTGCCAGTGGTTGATCCAGACCGTCTGCTGCGGTGAGATCGACCACAATGCAGGGATTTTCTGGCAGCAGGTCACGCCAATCGCTGATAGCTCGACTATCGGGCAGTGTTGCTACTGATCGTCCGGCCTGTTTCGCTGTCAGTGCTGCTGCCACACTGGCATAACTCAGCATCTCGCCCGTAGAGAGCGCCCCGCTCCGGTCGATCAGGGCCAGATAGCCGATTTTCAGGCCATAACGTGTCTTCAGGGCTTCGTGTTGATCCAGAATCTGTTGGATCAATGCGCGGCCAACGCCACCAGTGCCAATTTGCAGAATGAGCATTTCACCCATAGGTCAGGTCAACCTCCTCGTCTGTTGTATCGTTCTTGCGGATGCAGCGCAGTGAACATCACCGTGACTCTGCTGGTTGCAATCTTCCCTATTCTAGCACAATATTGTAGCATGCAGGCGAGACGCCTGCGCTCCACGGGCCGGTTGACAAAGGCCGCAGTGTTCGCCATAATGGTAACAAGCGAAGAGATACAAACCTCTGTCAGGAGAACATCAACAGTATGGAACAACTCGTGCCTCCCATCATCGGGATTACCAGCTATCATCGTGATACCGCTTCGCGCTTCTGGCTGCCGGCGACCTATGTTGAAGCAGTACGGCTGGCGGGTGGTATACCAGTGCTGCTGCCGCCCGGTGAGCGGTATTTCGCAGAGCTGCTCCAACGGATCGATGGCTTGATCTTTTCCGGCGGCGGCGATATTGATCCACAGCGCTACAACGAAGCGTTGCACCCACGGTCGTATCTGATCGACGATGAACGCGACCAGTTTGAATTGGAACTGGCACGGATCGTCTTACAGCAACCGTTGCCTGTCCTTGGTATCTGCCGAGGGATTCAGTTGCTGGCAGTGGCGTGTGGTGAACCTCTGATTCAGCATGTGCCCGATGAAGTGGGGCACACCGTGTTGCACCGCCGCGAAATACCCAATGAGATTGATCATGGTTCAGCGATAACCCATACCATAACGCTTGACCCGACGAGCCGACTAGCAACGATGATGGGAACAACCGCAACTGCGATTGAGTCATGGCACCATCAAGCCGTGCGCCGCGTGCCCCCCGGTTGGCGAGCCACCGCATGGGCTACCGATGGCGTGATTGAGGCATTGGAGCATACCACACACCCCTGGATGATCGCGGTACAGTGGCACCCCGAGTTGACCCCCAATGTCCCGGCCCAACGACGTCTTTTTGAGGCACTGATCCAGGCTGCCCAGGAAAGGAGAGCATATCCCCATGACGCGATTATACCCACCAGCGGTTGATACCGCCCAGATGGAACAAGAGTATGCCGCACTGTACGAAGGTGTGGCGCTGGTCGATAACCGTGCCGCGGGGCGGCTCTATCTGCATGATCGTGATCGTACACGATTGTTGCACCGCCTTTCGACGAATGATATCGAAGGTTTGCAACCGGGACAGGGCACCCGAACCGTACTCACCAACCACAATGGTCGGATTATCGATCTGCTCACCGTTCATCTCTTACCGGTGACTACCAGCAATGAGCCACCGGTGCTCCTCGTCACCAGTGCCGAACAACGCCAGTCCGTGCGCAAGTTGCTGCACCGCAATATCTTCTTTGGTGATCGTCTGCAGATTGAGGATATAAGCGAATCACTGGCTCAACTCATGCTCTACGGTCCCCATAGCTGTGCGCTGGTCCAACAGCTCCTGGGCGTGCCAGCGGCCGCGTTGCCCCGCTATGATATTATGGCCGGTCATCTCGCGGGTATCGATCTCTTTGTGTCACCGGTGGCACCTATCGGTGGATGTGGTTTTGCCCTGTATATTCCAGTCACTGGTGACACTGGGCCATCCACCGTGGAGCGTATCTGGCAGGCGTTGCTCGCCGCCGGAGCACAACCGGTTGGTCCGAACACGCTGATGACGGCATGGGTCGAGGCGGGCTATGCCACCTATGGTCGTGAACTGTCGCTTGAGTATATTCCCCTGGAAACAGGCTTGATGGATGCGATGAGTTTTACCAAAGGGTGTTACGATTGGTCAGGAGATTATTGAGCGCATGCGCAGCCGACAGCGCATTGCTCGCAAACTGCGCGGACTCAAACTGTCGCAGCCAGTGGCGGCTCCGGTGCTGCTTGAGCAGGATGGCAACGATGCTGGAACGATCACCAGTGCGGTGGTGTCACCGCGATACGGTCCGATTGCCCTGGCCTATGTGCGCATGCTTATGCCGACCCAGGTACGCTGCTGCACCTTGCAGGTTACGAGATGACTGCCGAAGTGGTAGCGCTACCCTTCATCCGCGCCGATTAAGTCTTCCTGACTGCTTGATTCGGCAAAAGCACGCACCGCATCGGCCTCGTTATCGAAGATTCGAAAGGCCCTATCGAGACGCGTCAGCCGAAAGGTGCGATAGACTCGTTTTTGCAGGTTGCAGAGATGCACATCTCCTTCGACTTCGCGGCAGCGTTTCATATTCCGTACCAGCGCTGCCAACCCGATTGAGTCGATAAATGAGACGCTTTCAAGATTGATCACAATACGCGCAGGTGGGGTGCTCGCGGCCTGTTCGAGCCATTCGACCACCGGGCGGCCTTCATCCGATTCAAACTGTCCATTGAGTTCGAGGATCATCACTGCATCAACGGAACGTGTGGTAATCTCCATAATCGCTGTTTGCTCCACTAACTGATTCTGTTGTATTGAACGCAGGTCTTTGCTTCCCTTGCAGCGGGTCCACCAGGAATAGTTTGTTTTTGCCCGGCTCCGCTTCGCCAATACGCCACATCTATCCGATAGTATAACACAGGCGTCAACCTCCGTGCGTCACCCCATAACTCCGACGTATCTTCTGGAAACTGTACGCTTTTGGCGAAATTCACGCGCTTATGATGTCTTTGTGTCGTTGCGTGGGATACGCACGTTCATCCCGATGCTTTTGTTGCAAACATGCTATCTTTCATAATAGTACCATCGGACTATCCTTATCTATGACCATTGACCTATTCAAAAAACAGGTCTTTTCGGCTATACTCATGACAGATGAGCTTACAATCAACAAAAGAGAATCAGTCTCGGAGTCTCAGAAAAATAACAACATGCAAAAAAGAGAACAGAGCGTACTTCTTGAATGGGGCGCAAATTTCGTACTCCTGCATGCAGGTCTTTGTCATTGATTGGTATTGTTCAGTGAGGAACGTTCGTCATTGAAGCGGGCACGGTCGTGCTAACGATCAACAACCCGATCAACCAGCCGCCATTGGGTTACGAAGGAGGAACCAATGAGATCGGATCATCGAGGTAGTCTACAGCATACTGTCCACACAAAACGCATCAGGCTACTTGCCTTATTTGTAGGCATGCTGTTTTTGTTGACTGTCATTCCCCATTCCTGGGCAAAACAAGCCGAAGGCCGGGTTGAAGTGACCTTAAGCGATCAGAACACGACCGTAACGATACATGATGGACAGGTGTTGGTGGTCAAACTCGCAGGGCAACCTGGTACAGGGTATGCATGGCAAATTGATGTGCTCCCTACAATCTTGCAGGCAGACTCACTGCTCAGGTACGAATCACTTCCTGGTCTGTTGCAAAGCCAGTATGATGTGGGTCAACCAGTCTACGAAGTCTTTGAGTTTTATCCCGTTCACGAAGGAAACGCCACGCTGCGTCTGGTCAATCGGCGGCCCTGGGAGTCGAACGCGGCAGCAAAACAGACTTTTTCCCTAGAAGTACAGACAAAAGGCGCATTCACTACACCGGTGGTCGTTCCATCAACCTCAGCTGAACCTGCGCCTGAGCCACCCGATACGTCTATTGGTCAAGTGGGCGATCTTCCAGCATTCCTTAACTGGTGTGACCAGGGAGTGTGTACTCCTATCCGTGATCAGGGGTCGTGTGGAAGTTGCTGGGCTTTTGCTACCGTAGGTGTCCTGGAATCCGCAATCAAACGGATCGACGGGATTGAACGGGACCTGTCAGAACAATATCTGGTGTCGGCAGATATGTATGGCAATTGTGATGGCGGCTTTTTTGGCGCACATAATCTTCATATGAATGAGTTCCCCTCAGGTGAATCTGAGGCTGGTGCAGTCTATGAAGCTGATTTCCCGTATGTGGCGTATGATGCCTATCTCAATCCACCGCATACGCACCATGAACGTTTGAGTTCCTGGTCTTATATCGGTGATAGTTCGTTCCCATCAGTTGAAGAAATCAAACAGGTGATGTATGAGCACGGTCCAGTTGCCGCAACGGTATGTACTGGCGATGCCTTCCAGGATTATGAGAGCGGAACGTTCACCACAGATGAGTCAGACCAATGTGTGTTCTCGGTAAATCATGGTATCATTCTGGTAGGATGGGATGATAGCCGTGGTGCCTGGCGTTTGCGTAATTCATGGGGAGAAGGCTGGGGCGAAGATGGTTATATGTGGATTGGTTATGGTGTTTCAAATGTAGGATACAATGCCAACTATGTTGTGTATGGCAGTGGGACAGGTTGTAGCGACCTGTATGAACCAGATAATGCATCTTCTGAAGCAGGCTTCATTGCATTTGATAGCACGCAGACGCATGCCTTCTGCTCAGACGGAGACGAGGACTGGGTCTGGTTTGATGCCACTGCGGGCAACACCTATCGTATCGAGACCAGCAACCTGTCCAGTGATACAGATACCGCAATGAGCCTCTACGCCAGTGATGGGACTTCTCTGCTTGCCTCTGATGATGATGGTGCAGATGAACCTTCAGCATCGCTGATCGAATATACGCCTGATACATCCCAGATATTGTATTTGCAGGTCTATCACTCTTTCGCAGAAGGCGGCCCGGCTTACCAATATGATCTGACCATCACCGATGAATCTGCATCTGCTCCAGCCGCACCTTCCGACCTGACGGCACATGCTGTTTCAGCGACGTCCATTGAACTCTCCTGGGCCGATAACAGCAACAATGAAGATGGTTTTCGCATTGAACGTTCGATCTCCGGGATGGACGACTGGCAAGCGATTGATACAGTAGGGGCTGATAGCACAAGGTATACCGATACCACCGTCACATGCGATACCGCGTACTCCTATCGCGTCCATGCCTTCAATGCTGCTGCTGCTTCGGACGATAGTTCGGTGAGCAGTGCAACAACCTGGTCATGTGCTGATGATACTCAACCAGGCGACTGTAACGCCGATGGGTCAACTCTTGTATCCGACATTGTTTCGCTCTCACAAGAAATGTTCGATGACGATGGTACTGCGGCAGAAGATGTCGCCGGTGGGGAATTTACTGGTCATCCAGTCGGATGTGATGCGAATGTCGATACGCTGATCAACGTGAGCGATATTGTCTGCACATCCCTGTTGATGTTTGATGAGACATGCGGTACCAATCAGATCCAAAACGACACGATCACCATGCCTGAGCTGACTTTTGGGAATATCACAATGGCTTCAGATATCAACCACCAGGTCACCCTGCCAGTGCAGCTTCAGACCAGCGATCAGGCAATTGGCGCTATCAGTTTTGGATTCACGTATGAACCGGAGCATTTTACCTTCGATAGTACCGACAAGAATCAGGACGGCATTCCAGATGCAATGGTCGTATCATCCGCGCTTAATCCCGCAACCTATTTCGTGTATGTACAACATGACGAATATGAAGGAACGGTAGAGGTCATTCTTGCCAATATGCAACCTGCATTGCAAGGCATCGAATCTGGTACGGTTGCTGTCTTCCAGCTTGAACCAACGTCGCTGTTCTTCCAGGATGAGACCAGTAACGTTCACCTGAGTCAGATATCAACCAGCACTATGAGTGGTCGCAATCTTTCGGTACAGAACGAAACCCAGCGTGCAATGCTTGATACAGACATGCCGGCGACGCGTTATCTGGTTTATATGCCCACGATTCAACGGTAATCATACGTCTATCAATCTAACGCATTGAGGGAGCGAGAAACCATGAATCAGTCTCAACAGCTATTGATGATCACCTGATTGTTGAGACTGATTCATGAGCGCAGATGCTCAATCCTCTTGCCCAACCATGCACGTGTTGTTACATGGGGTATCAGTGGGCCTGGCGCACCACTTCCAAAGAGGGAAAACCGGTTGTTTTGGATTTGATTTGAGTTCCAGGGAGGGAAGATCGATAGTGAATGGGTACAGACATCATGCATTGGTCAGGTCGTGCCAGGCTGTCATGACCACTGTGATCCTCATCATGATCGTTGGTGGAACATGCTTTATCGGCAATCCCCTGGCAGTTTACGCAGCTACCTACACCGTAAATACCACTGCCGATGGTGATGATGCCGACCTTGCCGATGGAATATGTGCAACAAGCAGTGGTGCATGTACCCTGCGAGCAGCAGTACAGCAGGCCAACCGTACTGCGTTAGTCGATGATGAAATTACAGTGCCTTCAGGAACATATGTGTTAACCATGGGCGATATTGTGGTTGAAGATACTGTGGTGATTACGGGCACCGGCGCGACCAAACCGGTGATCGATGGCAACGGCACCGACCGCATTTTCACTGTTGAAGGAAACTACGAGAACGAACATACGCAGATTACGATTGGCAATCTCATTTTGCAGAATGGCAATGCCGATGGCGCCAGTTATGGCAGTCTCGGTGGCGCCATCCTCAACCTTGAAATCCTGACCCTCGACCACGTAGAGCTACGCAACAACCGTGCCGGCGAAGGTGGCGCGGTTTACCACTATGGCTCAGATGATTATGATCTGCTTACGGTCATTGGCTCAACTATTGACCAGAACCAGGCCGATGCCGAAGGCGGTGGTCTCTTTATTCGTGGGAATGCACGCATTGCCAATAGCAGTGACCAGGTCCATATTACCCAGATTCGCAACAATACGGCTTCCGCTGGTGGCGGTCTCTATCTGTTCACCAATGCCAATGTCGCGCTCCAGGGTGATGGCAGCGGTCTGGACACCCCGCTGGTTGTGGGCATCAATGAAGCAAAAAACAGTGGAGGTGGAATCTACAATGCTGGTAGCCTGACCCTCGAAGGCGTTCGCGTAGAACGTAATAAGGCCAATACCTACCACGGCGGTGGTATCTACAACGACCGGGGCACGCTGACGATTCGTCACAGCGATATCTCCTTCAACGAAGCCTTTACGCCCTTTACTGATACCTGGAATGGGCATCAAACGGTCCCCAATTACTGGGGCACCGGTGGTGGTCTGGCCAACTTCAACGGTGGTACTATCAACATCACTGATAGCCAGGTGCGCAGCAACACAGCACTGACTGAAGGCGGCGGGATAACCACTAAGGGCACTGGCAATGTCACGCTCGAACGGGTAACTGTTAGCAATAATGAGGTCACCGGCGCCTGGCTCAAATTTTATGATCCCAGTGATAAACTCCCCGAAGTCTACGGCAATGGCGCTGCCATCTTCTCGCAAAGCAGCGGTCGCACTCAGATTTATCGCTCGCAGATAACCGGCAACAGTGCTGGTCATGGGGGTGGTGCAATCGACAATACCTCTCAATTGGAAATCTATGACACATTGTTCACTGAAAATCGTGCGGGTGTCCATCCAGAGAGCCATGGCGGTATTGGCGGTGCTATCTCCAACTACACCGGTAAAGCGACTATTTACCGTTCGGTCTTTCGGCAGAACGAAGCCAGCGATAGCGGTGGAGCGGTCTTTAACTTGAGTGCCACCATCAATATCTTCGATAGTGCGTTTGTAGCGAACAAAGCTGATAGTCAGGGCGGGGCTTTGTATAATGCAGTACGGCCACGCACGGACCAATGGGGTGATTGGTACTGGTGGCCGCCTGGCATCATTGAGATGGTCAACGTCACCATTAGCGGGAATAGTGCTGGTTGGCGTGGTGGTGCTATTTTGCACAACAACGAGGACCAACCTGGCTATCAACGGTATGGGAACTATGGTTACAAAAATGCTATTCAAATGACGAATGTCACAATGGTCGATAACCGTGCCTATGTGTATGGTGGCATTGCCCATGTCTTTCAGCAGGACCTGGATGCATGGAACGATTGGGATGACAGCTGGATCCGCAATAGCATTATTGCGGATAACCTCAACGACTATGTCGAGGGCGACCCGGACCATCCAGGTGTCGTTGAGTCGCAATGTGTGAGCGAAGGCTTCCCATCGCCAGAACCATTTCATTCGTATGGCTATAACATTGCCAATGATGGTTCGTGTACGACCTGGCTCACCGAGAGCACCGATCGCAATAATACCGACCCGCAGCTGGGGGCACTAGAAGAACAGGATGGCAATGGTCGCGACCTGTTCACCCTGGTTTATCCGTTGCTGGTGAACAGCCCGGCTATTGATCCCGAAGCGAGCAACGGTGCGCCCGATGAAGACCAGCGTGGCTACAGTCGTGAGAACGAACGCGATATTGGAGCCTTTGAAGTTATTCGGCCCATCGCCAACGACGATCAACGTCAGACATTGTTGGAAACTCCAGTGACCATCGATCTCCTTGCCAATGACAACGACCCCGATGATGGTGGTCTCGATCCTACCAGTGTTGTGATCACCAGTGGCCCAGATCAGGGCAATGTGGTGATCAATAGTGATGGCACGATTACCTATACACCGACCCAGGCGTTCAGCGGTACCGTTCTTCTGTCCTATACGGTTAACGATATGCATGGGCATGCTTCCAATATTGCCCAGATCAGGGTGATCGTAACCAACGCCATCATATTGCCCAGAGCCAACGATGATGCTGTGACGACGTTCTATGAGCAGGCCATCGCCATTGCTGTCTTGCAGAATGACTATGATATCGATAGTAACGGTATCCTGTCTCCAACCAGTGTGCTGACGGGTGATACCTGTCTGCCTGCGAGTGCGACCGATTGTACCGAACCACACCATGGCAGCACTCAGGTGTTCAATGATGGGACCATTCTCTATACCCCTGATGCCGGTTATAGCGGCGATGACACGTTTCAATATACGATGGCTAATCAAGAGGGGATCCGTTCCAACATTGCAACTGTAACGGTGACAGTTCGCCCCAAAGAGGACGTGTTGGTTGAGCCGGCGAGCCTGATACTGGACGAAGCTGATGGTGCAGGCAGCTTTCGCATCCGGCTGACGACCCCACCGACGGTTGAGGTCACGCTAGCACTCACCAATACGATGAGCTACTCCTGTACGCTTGTCACCAATACGGTAACGCTCAGTGACACGAATTGGGAAGATGGGGTTGCCGTTACCGTTAACGCCATCGATAATGACATCGCTACTGGTGACCAATTGTGTCCGATTGAAGTGAGCAATACGAATACGACCCTATCTCGCTATAGTAGTCTGACGCCCATCCCCAATCATGTCGATGTAACCATCATTGATGATGACATCCCGTCTGTGGCCATATCTCCCACCAACTTGACGGTAAGCGAGCCAGATACCACTGCTAGCTTTCTGGTACACTTGACCAGCGAACCACGTGCTGATGTGAGCGTTGCATTGAGCAGCAGCGATACTACTGCCTGTACTCTGCTTGAAAGCGCCGTCACACTAGACGCTATCAATTGGCGTGATGGTGTAAACGTGAACGTTACCGCCGTAGATGATGATCTCGTGGATGGGAGCCAGACGTGTTTTATCGAAACGACGGTGAGCAGTGGCGATGCCGCGTATGACAACCTTGATACAGAAACGGTGACTGTTACCGTTGAAGATGATGACCTGGACATTCCCCCGCCGGTGCTCAGCATCGCCTCGGAAATAGCAGCTACCGCCAATGAGAGTGTCGCGGTGCCGGTCGAGTTGCTGACCAATGGCAACGACATTGTGGGGCTGGCGTTCTCGCTCGATTATGATGAGCGGTATCTCAGTGTGGATACGACCGATGCCGATGCCGATGGCATTCCGGATGCAATCCGGTTTGCGTCGGGCCTGGATGCGTTTACCTTTCGCTCGGTGCAGGTGGATATCGATGATCTTGACGGTGAAATCGATATTGTGTTAAGTGATATGACCCTCCCATTTGCGAGTCTATCCGATGGCGTGGTAGTGACGGTTGACTTTGAGACAGCCAACGTCCCCAACGGCGACCGTGTTGTGGCAGACGTGGCATTTTCGGCTGATCCGGCCGCCTCGTTCGCGGATGCGCAAGGGCAGACGATCATCGGCGAGACGACCGATGGCTCCGTGCTGATTCAGGGCCGCGATATGTCCCCGCCCGCGCTCAGCATTGCCTCGGAGTTAGCAGCTACCGCCAATGAGAGCGTGGCGGTGCCGGTGGAGTTGCGCACCAATGGCAACGATATTGTGGGGCTGGCGTTCTCGCTCGATTACGATGAGCGGTATCTCAGTGTGGATACGACCGATGCCGATGCCGATGGTATCCCCGATGCGATTCGGTTTGCGTCGGGCCTGGATGCGTTTACGTTTCGCTCGGTCCAGGTCGATACGGATGACCGCAATGGCGAAGTCGATATCGTGCTGAGTGATATCACGCCCGACTTTGCAAGCCTGCCCGATGGCGTGGTGGTAACGATTGACTTTGAAACAGCGAATGTACCGCAGGGCACACATGTTGTGGCAGACATTGCGTTTTCGCACGATCCGGCAGCTTCGTTATCCGATGCAGATGGGCAGGCGCTTGTAGCAGAGACGACCGACGGCTCGGTGCTGATTCAAAACAATGGGCCTTCTCCGATAGGCCCTGTCTATTTACCACTGGTGTACCAACAGGGCTTGTAGCACTGTACTCTGTGTTTCTTTCCTCCGATGAACTGCCGCGTTCAGGTGATCACTGGTATGCGCTTTGATAGAACGCGGAGCGCCTGCTGGTAGCGGCTCTGCGCTTCAACGCTTCCAAGCCGCACCTCCGGCATGGGGAGCGCGTGGCATGCGTCCGGGCCGCGTGCGGCGGCACGCCGCACCTCGGTCTCATATCGATGAACGCCTTTTGGTATTACTCCTGCTGCTCCACCACTTTTTCGGGCCAGCACAGGTCAACCCGTTGCATCTCTGAGCGACATCCGGCCAGAATCTGCTGAAAGACACTTGCGGTGTGCGGGTCAACTGGTACGTACATACAGAGATAGAGATTGCCTACGGCACTGACGGCAGTGATTGTGGTAGATGAGAAAGATAATGTACCCCCGGTGACTGTTTTGAGCAAGAACGTTTCATATGGTAACGGGCTCGCCCATACCTCTTGATAACCTGTCATCTCCCAGAATACGCGAAATTGGTTGTATTTGCGCAACTGCTGCAGCAATGCTCGGCAATAATCGGTGGTACGGTAGGAGAAGCTATAGGCCCGAAAGAGCATCATATTCTGGTAGGCGTAGTCATACCATTGGTTGCCCATCCGTTCTTGAAAGTGATAGATGGCCGCCGGGGAAAAGACAAACTGCATCATATTGAGACCAAAGGGCTGTTGCATGGCTGTATACAGATTGAGCGCTGGTGTCTGGTCGATCTCTAACAGCTTGACAGTGGCTTCATTTGTTGCGATAATATCGCAGTAATCATCAATCACATACGCTGGCAGATGCACCTGCCCAAAGTTCGTCAACAGGTCATCCAACACCCACTGCGGCGTATTGTGCTGGGACACCAGTGCATGCTGATCAAGCCCAGCAGCAGCCAGAAAAACTGCTGGCGCTCGCTGCTCGTTAGATGCAGCACCGTTGCCAGTGCTGCCATTTCGTCTGGCTTTATCCCACGTTTGCCCCGCTCGATTTTGCTCACGACATCCTCGTTCCACCGATCAGGTTGCCCCAAAATACGGTTCACCGCTTGAGCCAGTTGTTGCTGGTTCCAGGGTTGCCCTTCTTCATCGTAGTGCTCGCGGCGTAGCACCTGAATAAGTCGGCCAAATGTCTGCGGTTTCATGGTGATCCATTCCTCATTGTGCAAATCCGCTAAAAATCGCGGCTCGATCCGCTAAAAATCGCGGCTCAGCCTATTGACTATCATATCACAAATTTGTACAATAAAATCTATATCTACTCATAAGCATGGTATTTGGATCGAATTCGATGACGATCAAACCATCAAACCATCAATGACCAGCCTGTCGTATCACTTCCATATCACATTGCGTATTGCTACACAATACGTGTCATGCACAATGTCCTTTTTTCACTCGCTTGAGCAAACAACTGACTCAATACCCTATGAACAAGATGAAGTATTATGGACGACGCAAGTAACAAAGGAGGAACGCACCATGGCAAAAGGGATGAAGTGCCCACAGTGTGGACATTATATGTTCGCTAAATCAGAAAAACAGGACAAGAAGGGAAGTTGGGTCGTCTATCAGTGCCGATCAAGCAGCTGCAAGTTTGAGGTACGTGTTTTTGAGGATAAACGATAGGATGGCCCAGACACGGTGCTGGTACGGATCACGGTGCCAGCACCAACTCAGTACCCTATAAAGAGAGTGAGCACGTTGCTCAACACGGTATCGGAATATCATCGATCAAGAAAGGAACAACATCGATGTCCAATCAAATCAACCCATCGGAGAACCCAAGCACCAGCCAGGCCCAACCATCCCGGTTGAGCCGCATACCAAAGGCCTGGCTACCCACCCCCGGCAATGCCCTGTTTACGCTGTGTGTGCTCTTTCTGCTGCTCAGCGTACAGAGCGTTGGTGCGCTCTCATCCAATCAGCAGGTTGCCAATACGCTCCCATCGCGCGGCATGATCGACTACCAGGGCCAGTTGACTGACACTGACAACCAGCCGCTCGATGGCAACTACCGCATGCGTTTTGCGCTCTACGACAGCGCCGATGCGGAAACGCCGCTCTGGGAAGAGGAATGGTCCGAGGCCAGTATTGAAAATTTGTTTTAGGCAGAGCACACGCGCCTTCATGACATAGAAAGAATGAACATGTTTTCCCAGACACCCGAATATTTCAGAATACTCTCAACAGTTATTTCTTTGCTTTATCTTTATATTTTCGTTCCTGCTACGCTTTTACTCCAATCGTATCTTTTACTTACATACAGTCTCAATATCATTGCCACAGAGGGAATATCTTCGGAGGTTCGTTTACGGCGCAGTATTGCCTTTATCCTACCTTTTTTGATGAGTCTTTATACCGTCTTTATTAGTGATGTCTATAAAATCTCTCACTCATTAGCGTTGCCTTTTTACTACCTCCTCTTGATAGGATTCACTATTGGTCTTATTTTTATTTATTTGATAAGCCATGTTGACAGTGATGATGAGTTAACGAGCACGCTTACCTGTTTTGTTGCTTCATTGATCTTTTTTTCGACTGTTACTTCATTTGTGATTACTCAATCTTTCGAGATGATAAGTTTAGTTTTTGGATTTCTGTTTGGTGTGGGATTTTATATCATGCGGGGAGGATTTCCATCAAGTCTGATCAAAAAACGATTGCGTTGGAGAAAGCCTTGGGGCCAAAACAAAACAACACACTCAGTTTAATAGAACCTTGATGATAATTGTATTTTTTCCATAAACCAAACATAGGTTGCTGTTTCTCTCGACAGCGTCCTGATGATCCAGAAAATCTGACCAGAGGTTTTTTGAGACCAGTTCTTGTTCATCGAAGCAGAAAAGCAGGCCAAACAGAGAAGCTGGATCGTCTATCAGTGCCGAATGGCACCAACTCGGTGCCCTATGAAGAATGTGAGCAACCTGCTCAACGCGGTATCGGAATATCATCTATCAAGAAAGGAACAACATCATGTTCAATCAAATCAACCCATCGGAGAACCCAAGCACCAGCCAGGCCCAACCGCAGCGCCCTGTACCCAGTCTCAGCTCAATCGGCACAGGTGAGCACGGAGCAGCGGATGTATCTGCCGTTGGTCCGCAACGAATAAGTCCGCACATCACCCGTCGCGGCGGTTGCTAACCGCCGCGACACCATCAGCAATCATCGCAGCAGAAAAAGCTGGTACCGATACCAGTTCCTTGAACCATTCTTCATTGTATAGACCCAGGAGATAATCCAATGACCCTATTCAATTCCCAAGTCCGTTGGCGGGTTGGTCTCTGTACCATATTGCTAACCGCCATCATACTGCTCATGTCAGGACTGTTCATTTCATCTGTTCCCGTAAAAACGGTATCTGGTCAATCGTTGCAATCGGCCTGGTGCCAATGTGTTATCTATATCCTTAATCGATTCAATGACGGGAGACCACTGGGTAACTCGGATGGTCGATACAATCATGCATACCAATTAGATAGACCGGATCCGGATGGCAATATCTGGATGGAGCTTATAGCAGGAGGAAGTTTTCATCGTACCAACGATCCACATGCAGGCGGTGTTCTGGTTATCCAACGTGGAGTAGCTGGAATGAGTTCCACAAGTGGTCATATCGCAGTTATTGACTCCGTGCAAAGCAGCGGTGACAACTGGATTATCGCTATGCGTGGATCAAACCAGGGAGGTTCTGTTGGCGAGGATTGGGGTTGCACCAATGTTTCAGTTGTAACAATCACCCTCTCAAAGAGCGAATCAGGCGTCTCGTACTGGTCTCAGGGAAACGACACTGACCCAAACCCACCGCCTGACGACCCTGGCCCGAACCCACCGCCTGACGACCCAGACCCATGCCCCGTCCCAACATGATAGAACCAGTGGAAGATCAAACCTTCGATAGCAACACCATCACGTTTCGGTGGGATTTGCCCGGTGGCGATTGCAGCGACAAACCCATTGTGCTGCGTGTTGCCAACAAGCGCGATGTGAATGCGCCTGGTGCAACGATTTTCAACCAGACATTGGACGCGAATGCGACCTCGTTCCAGTACACCTTCGACGAAGCGAAAGAAGGAACGGAGCTGTTCTGGTCGGTCTGGCGCGAACGAACCGGAACGCAAGCCCAAGCGTCAAAGCTCTTCCGC
This sequence comes from Chloroflexaceae bacterium, assembly GCA_012034075.1. Classification (GTDB taxonomy): domain Bacteria; phylum Chloroflexota; class Chloroflexia; order Chloroflexales; family Chloroflexaceae; genus JAAURD01. The sequence continues at coordinate 24,234 of JAAURD010000005.1, forward strand.
TTTACGCTGACACCTCCACCAACGTTGCCGCCCGAAACCACCTGCCTAAAACCATTGTTGCGCTACTGGCATGAGGGCAAACAGAAACACTTCTATACCACCAATCGTGAAGAACTTGGTTCAGGCGCTGATGGTTGGCTCTACGAAGGATTTGTCGGCTATGTTGCAGCCACCCCAGATTGTTATGCTCCCAATGCACAAGCGCTCTATCGCTATTGGAGTGAAACGAAGCAGAAGCATTTCTACACCACCAACCCGGATGAAGCCGCCCAGGCAGTTGATTATTATGCATTTGTCCTTGAAGGTGCAGTTGGCTATGTGTTGCCCGCTCGTGCCAATCAATACCACACCATACCGCTCTATCGTCTGGTAAAAGCAAGTACCGAGGATCATTTCTACACGGTCAGCGCTGCAGAACGAGACTATGCGGTCAATCATGCAGGATATCAATATGAAGGTGTCAGCGGGTATATCTTTGGCAGCGATGCCTTCTTTCCAATGGAGACGACCTGCATCAAGCCAATCCTCCGCTATTGGAATGACCGGACGCGAAAGCACTTCTACACAAACAACCGGGCTGAATTGGGCGTGGTAGACAAAGACGGGGGCTGGATCTATGAAGGAGCCGTTGGGTATGTTGCGACGACACCGGATTGTTATGTAACAGGTGTTACACCAATGGTGCGAATGTGGCACCCGACCCGACAAAAACATTTCTACACCGCATTCACCAGCGAGGCAACGTTTGCCGAACAAGCGCTTGGGTTTCAGAAGGAAGGAAATCTGGGCTATCTGTTCTCCATTGCGAACGAGACCTATCACACGCAACCGATCTATCGCCTGTATAAACCGACCACCGACGATCACTTTTATACGAACGGTGCCGCCGAACGTGACGCTGCGGTACAGATTCATGGCTATCAAGATGAGGGCATTGCCGGCTACAGTTTCACCTCGGCAGCCATAACAGCGCGGCCAAGACCCGCACCGCCGTATGTCCAGAGCAACTTTGTGGATGGATCGCCTGGCAGTGTCTTTGTGATTTCGGCCGGCAGTCTTGCAGCAGACACTCCGTCAACGGTCTCTATCAAAGGCCCATCAGACGAGAGCTTCCGCGAAATAACGCAACTGACCAACACGGCCAATGGCACGCTCTCGATGCTGCTGTCGAGCTTAGAAATCACGCAACCTGGCGTGTATACCCTCCGTATCGAGGGTCAAGTGCCGGCGATGCACCTGGCACAGCAGATAGAACTGGACATCAGTCTCACCATTGATGAAGGCAAGCCGACCCGCACGGAGTATCCAAATGATCTGGATATACCAGTGCTCACCATAGAGCCGGCCCAGGACAATCCGCCAGAACCAGACAGCATTCCGGTCTATCTGCCGCTGGTTCAACGCTGATTGTGCCCAACATCTCGTCTCGAGGCCAGACTTTGAGCGTGACATAATACAAACACACGTTGGTATCACCGGCCCATCACACGTCGCGGCGGTTGGCAACCGCCGCGACGCGATCAGCAATCATCAGAGCGAGGTTCTACAATGAGCGTACAACGCATTCTCCTACCCGCCAGCCGTTCGCAGCTGGTACAGCAAAACGGCGGCTATCTCTATGGCTGCTGCCTCGCTGGCATGGAGGGACGCTTCCGAAAAGATCAGCCCATTCCCCTGGCGTATGGGCGCAGGTTGTGCGATCAGGTCAAGCAGCAGTTCGCGTGTGAGGGCTTTTTCACCTCCGATGAACTGCCGCGTTATGGCATCAGCCGTGCTGATATACGCAAGATATATAGGCAGATGGGGAAAGCGCCCGATGATGGCACGTTGATTGTGCTCTGTGCTTATGATTGGGAGCTATCGAGCCGAATCTGCGCCTTTCTGATGGAGCAGATTCATCGTGAGCATGAGGTTATGATACGCAAATGGCGTTAATCGATATGAGCCGTAGGTGCGGCGTGCAGCCGCACGCGGACGCTGCACGCATCCGTGGCCATGGTCCGTTGGTGCTTGGATGGCGCTATTTTGATTTGATACGTTTCAATGAAAGGTATTTTTGCGGTCTGCCAACAGTAAAGCGCGCCTACCGCTCGCTTGGGGAGCGAATGCTACCCGCGTTTGCGCGGCTGCAAGCCACGCCTCCATCACGGGCAGCGCCTGCGTTGAAGCATTGAAGCGTTAAAGCGCTCAAACGCTCAAACGCTCAAACGCTGATAAGCGTTGAAGCGCAAAGCGCCAAAGCGATCTGAGCGCCATGCGCTCAAACGCTCAAGCGCTCCAACGCTCAAGCGCTCCAACGCTCAAACGCTCAAACGCTTATCGATGTCAGGGGCACGGGCCGATAGCCGTTGCTGATATTGGCAAGCTGAATGCCAAGTATGCTGAGTTGCTGGAGCCGGTACAGATACGCTGCTCCATGCAGCAGATGATAGGCAACATCGACGATACGACGGTTGGCCGGGTCTTCGAGATACGTACCACGCACCCAGTCGTTAAATGCGCCCATGGCTGGACCACACCAGATTTGATAATCCATCTCGCGGCCGGTCGTGCCACTATTTGACCAGCGCGATGAGAGGCCGAGGTACCAGCGGAAGACCAGAGCCATCTTTCGTTTGGGGTTATCTTCGGCACGGTTAATTTGTTCGGGATCACGCTGCTCAAAATAGGCGACTGTCTCTTGCCAGACAGCATCGAGGCTCTTCTGGAAGATCTGACGTTCGAGTTTTGTTCGTTCGGCTGAAGGGATCGAGTCGAGCGAGTCGTAGCTCTGATAGATATCATAGAGCTTTTGCGCTCGCATCGGAAAGAACGTCCCCTTTTTGAGCAGCTGTACCTTGACACCCATCTCAAACATATCAGCAGAGGGCGCCATAATCACATCGGCCATATCGGCCTGGGCCAGCAAACGATGGGTATGCTCTGACGTGCCCGCTTCGAGGCATGCCTGGTTCACCGAGCCGGTGACAATATAGGCAGCACCCATCATAAAGGCGGCCAGCACCGCCGGGGGGGTGCCAATACCACCAGCAGCACCAACGCACACTTGATGGGGATAACGATGCCGTGCCTGTATCTCGTCACGAAGTTCGAGAATGGAGGGCAGCAAACAAACCAGCGGTCGATTATCGGTATGACCACCCGAATCGGCTTCGACGGTAATGTCATCGGCCATGGGGACATATTGGGCAAGATGCGCCTGCTGCTGGGTAATCAAGCCCTGTTCCAGCAGCTCACCCAGCAGGCGTGGTGGTGCGGGTTGCAGAAACTGGCTGGCGACTTCACGGCGTGACAGTTTCGCCATGACACGATGACCAATTTCTATTTGATTATGGACATTGAGACGTAGCCCGGCTACACGATAGCGCACAACATGCGGAGTAAGCGCGAGGTAGGCCGATGCCTCAATCGCTGGAACGCCGTATTGGAGATAGAGTTCGACCGCGCGACGCTCCAATGCCTCTTCGCTGGGGCTATGGATGAGATTAAATGCATAACAACGGTTCGGTAGCGCACGCTGAATGCACTGAATGGCCGATTCCACGCGGGCTGGTGGTAGCCCGGCGGCACCAAACGAACCGAGCATTCCTGCCTTGCCCAGCGCAATCACCAGTTCTTCCGAGGAAATGCCACCGGCCATCGCGCCACCAACATAGGCATAACGCAGGCCATATCGTGCGCGGAAGAGGGGATCGCCAAATTGTTCGGCGGGGACTGGTGGCAGTATCGCCATCAGGTCAGCCTGACCGTTCCCCGATGCAGCCGGCTGCCCTGCCGTGGTAGCGCCAATATGTTCGGCCTGACGCACAAGATAACATGTATTGGCCAGGTTGAGCAGGCATGCCTGTATACCCGCCGCATCAAAGGAAACGCCGTTGAGCGGGCCAGACCAACCCTGCACACCGTTGGCAGACACACCAGTTGGGTGCTGTTTATCCATCTGGATCATGCGACACTATCCCTTCTTCGTATAGCCACGTTGTTCCTATTATACGCCACCGCAGGTCATTGATACGAGTGTGATGATCACGTTTCGACTATCTGGAGTGCCACCTGCTCAATTTCATAAATGCGTAACGTTCCCCGCCAGAAACTGGCCTGACCCACCAGAATGACTCGATTGGGATGATATTCAACCCGTTTGAGGTGAATCTCCATATGGCATGTCACCGATTCCTGTGGGACCTGCCCGCGATAGCGCCAGGTAACGGTATGATCGGGTAATGGCTCGAAGCGGGGTGATTTGAAATGGCGTCCAGCATCCGTATACAGCGCAAAGAGTTGCATTGCCTGAATGATGGCCTCAACGCCGAGTGAGCCTGGCATCACCGGATCTTCAAAGAAATGGTAGGTATAAAACCAGTCATCCGGCTTGATGTCACGGGTGGCATAGAGATACCCCTGACCATAGCGTCCTTGACCTGCAAAAATCTGGACTTGATCGAGCAGATCCAGTTGCTGGCTGGCAAGACGATAATGCGGTCGATGCGGTGGAGCTTGATACCAACGCTGGCGTGCCTCAGCGACACGCAGATCAATCGTCACTGGTGCATGCGTGTGTTGCTGCTGAAGCGCCCATGGTGGAATATGCTTACCGTTATCGAGGCCAACCTGGTTGAGTAAAGCGGGCAAGGTAAAGTAACCAAAAACACTATCACCCTGATAAAATGATTGACCATCACAGATCATGTCAAACGCAAACTTCTGGATAATGACCCCTTGAATAAAGGTCGATGAGATTAAGCGCACCTGATTGGTGATAGTCTTCCCACGTACATCTGCCGAACGCAGCAAATGGCCGCGACCATCGAGGTTGCGAAAGTACAAGTCTTCTTGGGATAGAAGGAGACAGGAGCCAAGATAGGCCGAAAGAAAACCACAGGGCTGAAGCGCCATCTCCATAAGCAGGGCATACGGCACCACTGGAAACGCGTTCTGGCGATAAAACCAGGCATCGATGGGCACATCATATTCGCTTACCAGGGAAGCTCCCGGTGTATAGTCATGGCGCTGCGCTTCAACCGCAACAACACGATGCATCAACTGGAGATCGCCATTGGGTGTGCGCGGCAGCCGCCGATGTTCATAGATTGCAAATTCTGGGCCAAAGCAGTCAACCACGGAACCCAGCGTAAAAGCATAGACTTGTTGCTCATTGATCACACTCGGTCGGCTGGTTTTTATCGTATCGGGAGCAGCAGGTGGCAACACTGGCACATCTTCCGTGACGCCGGTTGACGAAGGCCATTGCAATGACTGTTGCACCATTTGATGCAATTGCTGATAGACATGATGGCGCTGATCCAGAAATGATTGATGGGCAGCAGTTGCAAGCGCTGTCGTTTGTCTCAGAACCTCTTGCTGCTGCGCATAGACCTGTTCTCGCGTGGGCATACTAGCTGTACGAGCGGCATATGCTGGCACTCCAGCAAGAGTCTGGTACGCGGCATATGGCGTATGATCATGACCATTCTGATAGATGGAGCCGTTTTGTTCCGCAAGTGGAAGAGCTGAATCGGGCAACTGCTCAATCTTTGTGGGCTGTGATGGTAGAACGGCTAGCGCATCCCCATTGAGTGCTGAGAGATTGAGCGGAACGCGATGGGTCAGAAGTTTGGCCAGCACACGGAAGATCGATAGCGTGTCATCCACTCCCTTTTTGTTGGTATAGAGTGACACATAGGGACGACCATCCAGAATTGCATCAATCCAACGTGAACAGTTACGACCTGGTCCGAGTTCAATGAAGATACGGGCGCCATCCTGATACACACGATCAACCAGACGCGGAAAATCAAGGGTTTGGCAACACACACGGGCAATACTGTGCGCTACCGAATCGGTGGTTAGTTCGATTGGCTCATAGTGGGCTGCTGAATAAAACTGGATCCCAGGTAATGGTTGGACTGGAAAGGAGTTAATCCGCACAAACTCATGATACTCTGATTGCACGGGGGGGCTATGAATAATGTGATGAAACGGTGCTTTCACGCGCCGGCAGCCGACCCGTGCAATGACTCGCAAGCACCCTTGCGGATCACCGGCCAGCATCACCTCATTGGGTGTGTTAATAATCGCAAGATAGACTCGTGGCTCATCAGCGAGATGCGGCAGCACCTGTTCTGGCGATGCCATCAGCACATAATTGGCCCAGATATCCGTATCGGGGGTGTCATCACGAGTAAGGCCCCACAATGCCTGAGCAGCCTGTTTTGGTCCCGAAAGTCGGGTGGTATACAGGTTTGATGCACGTAATGCTGTGCTCGGTTCATCATTCTGGGGCCAGACGCCCATAGCAAAGATCATCGCCGTTTCACCCTGACTATAGCCAAAAGCCATAGATGGTTGGATATCGAAGATGTCCTGCATCATGATGGTATAGAGCCTGGCAAAAATGGTGCCGATCTCAAACATACCAATGGAATCTTCAACCAGGTGGGCCTCAAGCGATTTGAGGGTCTCACTGCTCAGCGGTGCAAAACTCCGTGGGTAAATGCCCAGAGCTTCCATCGGGCTGCCTCGATGTGCGGCTATCTGCAGGACATGATCATACAGATATGGAAACGAACGAAAGAGATGTTGCCCCAGGCCAATATACGCATTGAATGCCCCAGGATAGACAAATGCCACCTTGCCTTCAGGGCCGAGTGGGTTCGCCGTGAAGGAACTCCCAGTGGGCGTCTTCCACTCGCTCCCTTCAGCAAATGCCTGGGGAATGCCAATACGGGCGCGTTCGATCTCACGTATAAGTTCATCGTAGTCGTGTGCAACGAGGGCCAATACATAGGGGGCGTGTTGATGCTGCTGCCACTCGACCATCAGCTGTCGTGCTATTGCGTGAAGCGGACGGCCTGTCTCAAGCATCTGCTGGAATGTGCCCAGACGGGCTAACAGGGCCGGCTGATCGGCAGCGGTGAGCAGGAAAAGGGGAAGATGATCGAGAGACACGGGCGGGCGCCGACGCAATGCTGGTGGTGCTGCTTCGGTGAGGATTATGTGCATGGGATGACGATTGGCATCTTCCAAATAGAGAGCAGCATGACGCGGTTGTTGCCCATGAGTAAACCATGGCAACGATTCCTGGGGAACAGAGAAGGGACTATGGGTACAGGCATGAGCATCCGATGGACCCGACCAGGCCGGCGTTGCGGGCAAAAACCGTTGGTACAGACAGAGCGTGGTTTTCACCAGGCTTGCCAGACCAGCAACAGCCGATGTATCGCCCGTGACAGTCGAGAGGCTGCCGATAGCACAGGTAGTATCACTATCACTACGTGCATATGCTTCGATCAACCCGCCAAGTTCGGATTGGTTTGACTCACGATGCCCTACAACTTCCAGGTAGCCGATTGCCGAAGGTGCTATACCAGCAATGTGTAATGCTTGACGGCATGCATCCGCCGTAATGGTCGATGCCGAAGCGGGCTGATCGCCGACATACCACGAACGAATCGTTGCATACCGAGATTGGCGCTGCCGGTTGCTGTCATGCTCTGCTTGCACCACGACAGCGGCGGCACCTTCAGCGTAAAACCGATTTCCTGGCTGACGATCATGTGGTACTGCTGCTGGTTCTGTGTCAGGCAACGTATCAACTGCGGCAATGAGTGCTGCATCAGCTTTCCCCAGAGCAAACCACTGCTGAACCGTAGACAGAGCATCAGCAAGCATGGGGCTGCTGGCGACAATCGTTTGGGTTGGGGCACTGAACTGCCACGAAGCGGCGATCTCATGGGCCAGTGTCGTATCCGCGATGGTATTACCACAGATGATGATGACCGCAGTCCGGCTTCCCTGATCAATGGATGCGTCGCTCAACGCACGTTCGGCAACGGATAAGAGCCGCTGTTGTGTCGAAGCAGTAACCGATGGAGAAGCAGTTGGGACGATAGGCGTGCCGGCGTAGATGCTGTGACTGAGGGCTTGAACGTCAGGGTATGGGCCGATATCCAGAGCAATACCGACAATGTGCAGCAGATGGGTAGTGTTTACCATATTATACAACCTGGTCTGATGTCTTAATAAACAATTGATTGAGACGGGAACTCATTGTCGCTTGTAGGGCATAGACTCGCGTATATATCCGGCCTTCAGCATCATGCGAGATCACGTCCGACGTTAATTGTGTCGAACTGACGTTTTGCACGTCCATTGTGACATAGAATGGCTCACCTAGCGGAACCTGGCGAAAGTTCTCAGCAACCTGTAATTGCGAAGGTAAACACCCGGCCTGATAAAAATGTTTGGACCAGATCAGGAGCGATTGAAACTGGGTATCGGCCTGATAGGGATTAAACGACATGAGCGGGAACTGCCCCTGCTGTTGAGCGGTCACTACTGGTGATCGGCAGAGCATGGTAACGCGCTGCTCAGTGATATTGAGCACACGCTCTACCCCTTGAAAGCATGGGCCATGAAACAGCGTGCGATCACGATAGAGCTGTGCCCCATCAATAGGGTGGCTCTGAGTCAGGTCAAACGTTTCAAGGACGGGGATATCTGGCATCTGGCGACAGAGGATGACCTGCATACGGTAATGATAGCGCTGGCGTCCGTTTTCTGCCTGGCTCCAGAGCAACGCGTCAACGGTGATCGTGTTGTCATCCCGATTGGTTTCATTCAGATCGATCCAATATTCGTCTGCCAGGGTCTCATCAAAAACAATCCCTTTCAGGACTTTGCAACGTTCAATGCAGAAAAAGGTGTAGCCTGGGTAAATCTGCTCACACAGATTGGCGGTCCAGGTCATCCCAAAGACGGCCGGTAACACGGCATTGTCACCGATGACATGATCGGCGAGAAATGGATTGACTGATAGTGAAATCTGACGTCGAATACGGTAGTTTCCTGGTGGTGATGCCAACATGGTCATTGGTAGTGCGATGGTATGACCGATAATGACCTGTGGCACTGCTGGCATCGGTGTTTCCAGTTCTTGTAGGAGCATCTGTGGGCCAGCTTCACTCGAAATGATGTCGATCTGATTCCTGGCAAAATGCTGCTTTAACGCCGGTGTGACCATGCCACCATCCCAGGGCCCCCAGTTGATTGCTACAACCCGACATGATGGCTTGATCCGCCGAAACAGATGCGCGGCTTTATTAAAGATGTCATTTGCAAGCGCATAATCGGCCTGGCCGGGATTGCCATAGAACCCGACTACCGAACCAAACAGGATGAGATAGTGTAGCTGCTCAAGGGGAATACAGGCAAGGATGTTCGCCAGTCCTGTAATTTTTACGGCGTAGACATGCTCAAAATCGTCTATCGATTTCTGTTCAATCAGCTTATCCGCCAGGTTACCGGCGCCATGAATAATGCCATTGACCGGTCCAACCTGTTGCATCAACGGCAGCAGACGATCCTGGAGCGATATGCCGTTTGTCACATCGACTTGCAGATAGTGTGCTTGACCACCTGCCGCCGAGATTGCCGCCATGGTTGATGCAATCTCACGTTCGGATTGAATGCTGCGCAGGATTTTCTGCACCTGGACTGGTGCTGGTTTGTTGCCCTGATCGACCAGATGCGCAATAATCTGCTGTTGCATTTCGGGTTCGGTCGCTGTATCTGCTACCCAGGCTGACTCTGAGACGGTGGCGGCTGAACGACCAAGCAAGAGAAAGGTGCAACGATAACGCTGAGCCATGGCGATGACGCACTGGGCTGTAATGCCCCGTGCGCCACCACTCACCACAAACACCGTCGAAGGTGGAACTGTGTTTCTTGTCATGGTTTTTTCTCCTCCATGCCCATAAACCTTCTGTCCGTGTTGTGCTTATATGCCGACCAGCGTCACACGACCCTGCGAACCATACCCAACTTCGGTGATCAGGCGATTGGGGTCGTGTAACTCGGCCATAATGGAACGGGCGGCTTCATCCAGTTTCATATCGATGCTCAGGTCTACGGCACGACAGAAGACCGGTCCCCATTCGAGATTAAGCGTTTTGGTGAGACCAAACAAGCCGCCACCGATAGCCCCAAAATCCATCTGCTGCCCCAGACCAAATTGCCCATCGAGACGTGCAACCGTCACAAAGCGTCCCTGACCTTGCTGAGCAGCGGTATGCAGGGGCTGCTTCAGATATTTTGCAAGGAGAAAGACGTGGCGGACAACGACCTTTTCGGTTTCTGAAAAGAGGCCGCCGGACGGTTGCGGTTGGGTCATGGGTGGGTTGAGATGAATAAAGGCCCCAACTGGTCCATAGGTCTGAGTCACAGCAGCCAGTGTTTCTGGTAGGCGAGCTTCCTCAAGATCAGGTAAGCTCACGCGGGGCGTACCGGCAGGCAGTGGCTGTTGGGTTGGAATGAGCGAGGTTGGCAGACTCAGCACAACTACTCGCCATCCGCGTTGGGTCAGCAACGTGACCAGTTTTGCGATCAACGGGGTACCATCATCCGTTACCAGGCAAATGTGACCACTCTGCTGTGGTATTTCCAAAAAATCCGGTGCATTCAAGGGCTGTAAATTCGCTATTTTGCGTGGTACTCCGTGAGATTCTGGGGTGGCATGAGAGACAACATCAGGGAGTGCCGCAGAGCTCTGGTGACCGTTGCTGATGACATGGCTCATATGGTTGCTGATCTGATCCAGTGTGCGCAGTTCAGCCAACTCTTCTGGTTTGAGTCGGGGTATCGCCGGAAACTGATCTTGCAATGCACCCATAATCTCCACCCGCTTGATCGAGTCAATACCCAGGTCAGCCTCAATATCCATCTCCGGCTCCAACATATCAACTGGATAGCCGGTCTTTTCACTCACTATCTCAAGCAAGGCAATATGCAGCATCTCAACATCAACAGATGATATTGCTGGTACAGCAACCGCGACACCATTACTGCCATATGCGGGTTCTGTGAGCGGGCTATGCATCTCTGGAATCGACACGGGCATGGTTGGTGCCGGTGTTGCCAATGCAACTGGTGCTGATACGGGGGTTGTGGGTGGCAGTACAGCAGGTAATGTATCACCCCCCGAGAAGTTGACCGCAACTGGCTGAAGCGAGCGCGAAAGATGTGTGCTAATCTGGTCAAGAGTACGTAACTCGGCAAGTTCCTCTGGCGTGAGACGTGGTAAATCCGCAAAACGGTCCTGCATAGCACCAAGAATTTCCACCCGCTTGATCGAGTCGATGCCAAGATCGGCCTCGATATCCATTTCTGCTTCCAACATCTCCACCGGGTACCCCGTCTTTTCGCTCACAATTTCAAGCAGTGCTTGATTCACCTGGGCTGCTGAAATACCCGTTGCTCCGGTTGGGGTCGCCATCACAGGATCCGGTGCGACTGCTGGTACATGAGGCATCACCGTTGGCAACTTGATTGGTTCAAGTGGTGTTGTCAATACCGGAGACACAGGCGGCTGGGCCGGTGCGACTGGCTGCGAATGAACGGGAGGCTGTAGGGGTGCAGCACGCTGCGCCACTCCCGGAGCGATCAGGGTGTCGAATGAGAACGATGGCGACTTTTGACCATTGCTCTCGGAGGCCTCCAAACTTGTAGTATGATCTCCATTCGTGCTAACCTGATGCGCATCCTGAACTGGTTGAGGCTCGACAACGGGTATCACTGGCGCTGTCTGATCATGTTTCCCATTTGTTGATCCATCGCCATGTACCGGGGCTTCGGTTTGCGTCGCTATGGGGAGAGACGAAAGGGCTACGATCTGAGGAGGTTCTGCGACGGAGCGCAATGGGGTTTGGCTGGTTGTTCCAAGCAGTGTGTGATGGTGGTCCTGGATCATCTGGAAAAACAGGCGCGAGTGTTCCGTCTGACGTTCCAGGTATTGCTCATGCACGCGCAACGTTTCGCTCTGATGATGATGCAGGAGCGAGGCACTATGGGAGAGATTTTCGAGTACGCCTGAAGGCACCCCTTGTTGGGGTTGACCTAACAACATGGACTGTTGTTGATGCATAAACTGGAAAAAGGTACGGAAAAACTCTGCCTGATGATTCAAATACTGTTCATGGACTTTGAGCGTTTCGCGTTGATGATCAGAAAAGTGATTCATACCACGTTCAAAGACGCCAAGCAGGGCTTGTTGATCAACTGAATGATGGGTATGTTGAGCGTGGTGCGCAGATTGTATAGGTATGGTATGTGCATCAGGTCCCAATGATGCTGGACCGTTTTGCATAGCTGTGTTATTTGACATAGGAAGTGTCTCACTCCGTTGGGAAATCGAATCCACTGGTTGAATGACCGAATCCATCATAACGATGGGAGTTTCAACGACTGTTTCCGTCTTTTGGGTTGGGTTTGCGGGCGATACCGGTACCGACGGTGGCGTAATGGTGAAACCATCTTGCAGGGACCTGGCAAATGCTTCACGGGTTTTCGGGCTCACATAGTTGCTGCCATTGAGTGGAATAGCCATCCCTTTGCCCTTGCGCTTGCGCGAGGTTGCCGAGATTGGTTCTAGCCCATAGGTATCAATGGTCGAGAGCGATAGCCCGGCAACACGGAGCTGCACCAGCGCTTCACTCAGCTGGCGGTCGCTATCCTTTTGACGGCTGGCATTCACGGAAAGTGCGATATGAGGACGATCTCCAAGAATATCATGAACCAGATTGGTCAAAATACTGCGTGGCCCAAATTCAACAAAACAGAACCCGCCTGTCTGATAGATTTGCTCAATCTGCTGCTGGAACAGCACTGGCTGCAGAATATGCTGGGCCAGCATATGTTGGATAGCAACTGGATCAGACGGATAGGGTTGGGCACTTGCATTTGAGTAGACGGGTATGGTTGGTGACTGAAAATGAGCACGTGCAATCGCCTGGGCAAATGGCTGTTGCGCATGGCCCACCAGTGATGTGTGAAATGCAGCCGAGACGGGTAGCAAATCGCTATTGTAGCCCTTGTTACGGAGAGCTTGATGGGCCTGATGCACAGCTTCGGTGGGTCCAGCCAGAACCATCTGGCGTGGTGAATTGAGGTTTGCAATCGTCACTCCGGCGAAGGCCTGAATGTCAGCCTGCAGGTTGCGCAAATCACCAGAAACCGCAAGCATGGTGCCGGCGTCAAAATCGCGGTCGGTCAGGGGAGACATAGCCTGACCACGTGCGCGTACCAGGGCAAAATAATCGGCATCATTCATCGCACCGGCGGCCCAGAGTGCGGTCAATTCACCAAAACTGTGTCCTGCCGTAAAATCGGGTCGAAAACCAGTCTGTTGCAGCATTTTATAGAGACAGGCACTGAAAACACCAATCGCTGGTTGGGCATATCGGGTTTGCTGAAGTGCCTGCGCGTGCTGGTTGCGCTGTTCTGCGGAAAAGACTGGACGTGGGAAGACGACACTCGAGAGCGATGGTTGGTTATCCTGTTCAAACAGGCTATCGATGTAGGCATATGCATGGCGCAAAATGGGAAAGTTGAGCAGTAACTCACGCCCCATATCCAGGTATTGGGAACCCTGGCCGGCAAATAATGCGACGACCCGACCCTGTAATGACAAGCCTTGCTGACGATAGAACACGCCCCGCGGATGCTGCCATGTTTCGGCCTGTGGTTGTTTTTGCAACCCATTGATGGCCAGTTGCAACATCTCACGGGTCTCTTCCAGGGTTGCAGCAACAAAACCAACCCGTGCATAGGGAAGTGGAATATGAGCTGTTTTGACCTCTTCAAGCAAGGCAGTATACTGTTGTGCCGCCTGATCCGATTGAAGGCCAGCCGCAATTGACTCACAACGTTCGCGTAACGCAGTCGGATGTTCGGCCGCAATGACGACCGGATGGGAAGCACGATGGAGACGATAGGCCGACTGATGTTCCGGCTGATACTCTTCTAGCACCACGTGAAAGTTTGTCCCTCCAAAACCAAATGAACTCACACCAGCACGACGCGGTGGAGCTTGTTCTGTCCGAATCCAGGGTCGCGACTCAGTGTTTAAGTAGAAGGGCGAGTCGTCAATGGCAAATTTCTCATGTGGCTCGGTGATATTCATGGTTGGCGGTAACACCTTGTGATGCAATGCCAACGCTGTTTTGATCATGCTCGCGGCTCCCGCAGCAGCTTTGGTATGGCCAATTTGTGATTTGATACTGCCCAATGCAATCGCCTGCTGAGCAGAGGTATGTTCATTGAACACGGTGCGCAACGAGGTAAATTCGGTGATATCACCGACCACCGTCCCCGTGCCGTGCGCTTCGATCAGACCGACCGTATCTGGAGTAAAACCGGCATTTTCATAGGCTGTTCGAAGCGCACGGGCCTGACCGGCTGAATGTGGCGCGTAGATGCTTTTATGCTTACCATCGCTCGACGTACCAATACCACGGATAACGGCATAGATCCGGTCCTGATCACGTTCGGCGTCCTCAAGGCGCTTGAGGACGATCATGCCCAGACCTTCACCAACCATCATGCCATCGCCATCACGATCAAAGGGTCGTGGTTTATCGCTGGCAGAAAAGGCCGGTGTTTTACTAAAACACATATAGGTAAATACCGAATTATCGGTATCCACACCACCGGCGATCATCATATCACAACGGCCTTCGGTGAGTTCGCTTAACGCCATTTTCAAGGCACCGAGCGAACTGGCACAGGCAGCATCGACAACACAGTTGGTACCACCCAGATTCAGACGATTGGTGATGCGACCGGCAATAACATTCCCCAACAGGCCAGGGAATGAGTTCTCTTCCCACCCAACATAAGCACTTTTGATTTTTTCAACAATGGTGTCGGCATCGGTTTCGGAGATGCCAGAACTGATCAGTGCTTTCTTCCAAACCGGATATTGCAACCGCGTTGTCAGCGGCGTAATGAGCTTTTGACCACCCGAAACGCCCAGAATCACCCCAGTACGTTCACGTGCGAACGCTCGGTCTTCACCATACCCAGCATCTTCTAATGCCTGACGGGCAACGACCAGGGCCAGCAGTTGTGATACATCTGTGCATTCAAGGGCATTCGGTGGGAGACCAAATTCCAGTGGATCAAAGTCAATATTGGGAAGAAACCCACCGCGCATGCAATAGACCTTATCGCGGGCATTCGGGTCGGGATCATAGTAATCATCTGTATTCCAGTGGGTTTCCGGTACATCAGTAATACAATCAACTTTATCAAGAATATTTTGCCAATATTCTTGAAGATTTCGCGCTTTGGGAAAGATACCGGCCATGCCTACGATAGCAATGGGTGGTAACTGCGATTGACGCACTGAGTCTGCTCCTTTCATCATCAAACGGTCGATGACATACTGCCATCATCACATCAAACAGCAAGCATTATCATGACGGTTCGTCACGATGGCTGCTGGTGATCCGGTCAGCTCTTTTGCTTAACAAAACATCACCCCAGCACAGCAATGCCCTTGAACGCCGCTGGCATTTTCGCTGCTGTTAGCCCATGTAGAACAACCCGTACAGCGAATGTAGTTCATGTCTACCGAGCAATGATAATCTATCGAGTCACAGCCTTGGAAAACAGTCGGCAAAGCATAGCATGGTGTTACAGGTCTGTCAATTATCATTCATATCACCGGCTAGCTATTGTACCAACGTCAGATACGATACCAATGATGGTTCCATCGTATCTGCATATCGATGCACCGAACATCACCAGACAGAACCAGAATAAAGATGTTGTGTCTATTGACACATATGATAGGTGTGAACTACAATAAGAGTAAGAGAATACTTGCAATAATCACGTTCTGGTTACCTTGTTAACAACGCCCTATTGAATACCTGGATAAAACTCATGACCCTGACAGATCGTATGATTACTGGTGCTATCGCTTCAAATCCGGGCAAATACGATGGACCCGGCGAATACCGTTACTCGATTACCGAAAAAACCATCTACTTTTCCAGTGCAGTCAAGCCTGATCCCAAAGATAAGGACCCCTGGGTTGCGTTGCCCTCGCTGGATCCAGAAGGATCGAAACGTTTGGACCGTGCGTTTCAACGCTTTATCAAACGTCGCTGGTTGCCAAGCCGTCAACACGAACTGGAACGCTTTGCAGAGAAACGTGGCTGGGATATGGCACGTGAACTGAAATACGGTGGCGGTGCCCTGGAAGATAAGGAAGCAGAAGAATGGCAATATGTTGTCAATCGCGAATTGGAACGATTGACTCACAGGGCAAGCGACATTATTCAACAAAGCGAACAATAACCAGGATTGATCTTGCATGAGATGAAAGTGTGTGTCACAAGAAGAGCATCTTTTGCGCGGTCACCCTTCGTTATGAAGGAATTTGGCATATTCAGGCCATCAAAACCAGCAAAGGTTTGCCCTTATTATCATCTATGCCTGCATTGAATGAATATCATTCGGTTGTTCTGACAATGGTATTCGTTCTCTGGTATTCGATATACATGCAGGTAACAGGAGTGCCGTGCTTATGCTAGCATTATCTGATCGGCATGTCAAGTGCATTCACTACATTTCTCGTGCAAGGTATCAACCTGGAGAAAAGAATCAGGAAAAAACGAGGAACTGATAGTCGAACCAGCAATCTCTAGGCATCTCCCAGACCAACCACAATGCGCTTATTGCTCGCCCCTTTGCTGCGTGTTTTGCGGAGAACGATGCTACCTACTTCGCCAGTACGTGATACATGCGTGCCGCCATCTGCCTGGAGATCAAGCCCAACGATGTTGACGGTTCGGATATGGGTAATATCTTCGGGGATCAAATTGATTTTGGTACGCACGAGATCGGGAATCTGGAAGGCTCGTTCACGGGTAAGGATAGTAACCTCAATCGGATGATCCGCCACAATTTCACTATTCACCCGCTCGATGATTTCCTGTGCCAGTTCATTGGAAAAATCAGCCAGTTCAAAATCTAGCCTTCCTTCATGCACATCCATACTGCCACCGGTGACTGGAGCACGATAATCACGCCAGATAACGCCACAGAGGATATGCAGGGCGGTATGCATGCGCATCAAACGAAAGCGGCGTTCCCAGTTAATTTGCCCATAGAGTGAATCGCCAATGTCGGGCAGCATGTCATTATCCTCAAGGGTATGCCACACCATGTCGCCTTCACGCTTCACATTGATAATCTGCCAGGTGGTTGTGTGGTCGGTCAGTGTCCCGGTATCGTGTGGTTGACCACCACCCGTTGCATAAAACGCCGTGCGATCCAATGCTACCCGCTGAGCATCAACCATAAGCACTTGTGCATCAAAGGTTTTTAGATACGCATTGGTATGATAAAGCAATTCTGTCATTAAAAGGCCTCTTTTGACGTGTGACCAGCATATGAGCCACACGTCAAGCAGAAAAACAGCGTCATGACCCGACAATACTGGTTTATTGCTGACGACGTTTCTTTTCGTAGCGTAACATACCAGCAACACTCATTTCGCCCCAACTCTGAGCAATCAGATAGCCAGGGTGATCTTCAGCATAGGGCACCCAGCGTGCGTTGATGGCTGGAACATCTTCATCTCCCCGGTTTAATGCACTATTGACAATTTCGACCAGTTCGTCGAGCTTTTCTTCGCCAATGCGAAGTACATCAGCAACATTGTCGTGTGGACCATAATGCGTAATATACAGGCGGCTGATATCAGCCTGGCGCAGCATAGCAAAGGTGTTGCGGTGTGCTGCCAGGTTGTAGGTTGGTACTGGCGTAATAGGGAGCAAGAGGTTATAACGTTCCATAAACAGGCTCGTTGAATCGCCTGCGAACAGCCCACCAGTCTTACGGTCCCAATAGGCAACATGGTCTGGGGAATGCCCTGGGGTGTACCATCCCTCAAGCACAACATCCTGACCAAGGTCCAGGTGCAGGTTTTCGGATGGCGAGAGTCGTTCAGCCGGAATAGGCAAAATATCGCCGTGCAACGGCCAAGCCGCTTCTCCCACCGCACGTCGTACACTGGGAATAAGGCGCGAAGGATCGACCAGATGTTCGATGGACATGCTGTGAATATGGACCTGGGCACGCGGGAGCGCATCGGCAAGATATCCCGCTCCACCAGCATGATCCATATGCACATGCGTACAGATAATATGACCAACTTGTTCGGGGAGAATGGAGAGTTCTTGTAAGCCAGCCAGTGTCGCTGGCACAGTAAGTGACGTACCTGTTTCGATCAGAGCTATATCATCGCCACGGACAACATAGGTGACACCAACGCCAGGTCGTGCCAGTAAATCGTGGTCAATCGCATGAATATGATCATCAACACGAAATATTTCCATATCTATACCTCCTCTTTTTGTCTTTCAAAACCGTGTTATCATTAGTCTGTTCGTCTGTATCTGATCGTCGGCGTGATCGCCGGCGTGATGATTTTTTGCGCCCAAGATCAAGATCAGATGGGGCAGATTTATTGTTCTCAACGCTCGATGAAGGTGTTGCTGGTATTGATGAACGGTCAGCGCGTTCTTCTGCTACCATATTGCTGTGATAATGCGACGAACCAACCAATGACGATGAAGGTCTATGCCGGTGTTTCCGCGATTCCACTCCATCTGAGGCATCATCATCGAGTAAAGCAAGGATGTCAACATCCTGCTCATCTGCATCAAACTGATCGAGTATTGGTGAATCAGATTCAACCAGATACCGATCATCATCTGTTTCATCCTCAATCATGGTTCGCCCAAGCTGATCGATGGGATAATGTTCTTCCATACCACTGCTCTGCAACCGGACCAGAACCAGTTGCTTCAGCACATTCACCGACACAACTTCGCCTGGACCATCAGGTGTATGCACATGATGACCTCGGCGCGGCAGTTCAGCTCGCAATTCGAGATAATGCTGGTGTTCATATGATAGGCAGCATAAGAGACGACCACAGACACCACTTATTTTTCCGGGATTCAGCGGCAGGTCCTGTTCTTTCGCCATTTTGATGCTGACCCGCGCAAAATCAGGTAAGAAGCGTTCACAGCACAACATCTGCCCACATGGGCCAATCCCCCCCAGCAGTTTTGCCTCATCACGAGGACCAATCTGGCGCAACTCAATGCGGCTACGAAAGGTACGTGCGAGGTCACGAACCAACTGGCGAAAATCGACACGATGTTCGGCCGTAAAATAGAAGGTGAGTCGTGAACCATCAAAGCTATATTCCGCTTTCACCAATTGCATTGGCAATCCATGGGCCACAACCCGTTCAGCACACCGTTTTAGCACGTCATCGTGCTGTTGTGCTAACACGTTCATCTGGTGAAAATCAGATTCATTTGCCAGGCGTAAAACGGGTTTCAGTTCATCAACCAGCTCACTATCCTGTATCGTATGAGCTTCAAAGGCAACACGCGCCATATCTGGACCACGCACGGTATCAACAATAACCGTATCACCACGATGCAGCTCCAGTTCGCAGGGATCAAAGTAATAGGTTTTACTACTCTGTTTAAAACGGATCCCAACGACAATTGGCATTATGTTCTTCTTTCCAGGACTTTATAGGCATGGACCAGTTGTGTACGCCCTTTTACTTCAAGTTCACCAATGTCTTGAACAACAAAGGCATTACCAATCATCTGTTTGGTACCTTCACTGATATAAACTGTGCCAGGATGAGCCTGGGACTCAAGTCGTGAAGCTGTATTGACTGTATCGCCAATGACGGTGTATTCCAATCGATGGCGTGTCCCAAAAAATCCCGTATAAGCAACCCCTGTGTTAATACCAATTCGGATATCAAAAGCTTTTGAGGGTTCGAGCTTTTCTACTAGCCTCTTCTGGGCCTCTAGCATATCCAGTGCAGCAGCAACCGCATGGTTCGCATGGTCATCGTTCAGTGGCTCATCGGGTAATCGTGGTGCGCCAAAAATAGCCATAATGCCGTCGCCGATATATTTGTCAACGGTGCCATTATAGGTGAAAATGACATCGGTCATTTCATGCAGATACTCGTTAAGCAGATCCTGGACTTCACTGGGAGACAGTTTTTCTGAGAGAGCAGTAAACCCTTTGATATCAGCAAACAACACGGTAACAACCTGTTCCTGCGCTTCCCAGAGCTTGCCATGTTGCGAGACATAACGGGCCACAGCTTTGGCAACGTTTGAAGAAAGAAAACGGCCAAGATTCTGCAGCAACTGTTCTTGCTGGCGCAGTTCACGGGTCAGGCGCGTTCGTTCAATGGCAATAGCCGCCTGACTAGCAACCATGGCTACGCGGTCACGGTCATGTTCACTGAACTGCTCTCGACCAGCGGAGTCAATCATGAGAAGACCAAGAGTCGTATTAGTAAGCATCAACGGTGCACAAACGGCCGAACGAATATTGGCACTCACAATGCTTTCAGCACCAGCAAAGTCCTGAATTGCATCACGAATCAACATGACCTGACCGTTCTCCAGAGCTTTACGAACAATAGTACTACTAATAACCAGATCACCCTGAGCGGCAGGATAAACAACCATAGGTACCAATTCGCGGCGGTCGCCTTTGTCTTTATAGAGAAGCAAAAACGCACGTTGGGCAGGTACCAGGCGTAACATCTCATCGACTACCAGATCGAGCAGTTCCTGAAAATCGACCACCTGGTTTAAACGCCTACCGAGGTTATAAAAATCCTGGAGATTAATGGTGTCAGCAGGCAATACATCGTGACGCACCGATTGGCCCTGAGTATCGATAGGAAAGTACTGATTATCGTCAAACACAACACTTTGCGGTGCCCTATCCTCAAAAAAAAGCTCAAAAGGACCTATAGCTAGAATATCACCATCGCTAAGTTGTTCTTCTTTAATGCGTAACCGATTAACAAATACTCCATTACGACTATTCAGATCACGAACAATCGATTGTCTTCCTTCCAGAACAATCTGAGCATGCCGGCGTGAAACAATGGCATGATTCAACACAATGTCATTGTCCAGTTGCCGTCCGATACTGATTCCCCGATCAGTCAGGGCAAATCGTTGCACCACATCGTTAATAGTAACTGAGATAAGAGCCATAGGCGTTGCTTGTTCTTTACCGGTTCAAAAATCCTATTTCTCAATGAAAACACACTGCATTATAGCGTAGGTAGCAACTGATCGCAACCTCTGCATGTTCCGTTATACGGTTGCGCAGTGGTTGTCAATGGGTTCGGGTGCTGCTATAATCTACAAGAGGGGCATGGGTTTCAGACGATTGAACGTCATGGCCTGAAGCGAAAGTAGCAGGATAATGAGTAGTTATCAAACATTGACCAGCCAATACAGCCTGATGAATGGTGTTCGACAGTCAACCAACCCATACATCACCATTGCCGAACCCCGTTCGCTCTTTTCGCCAGAGGCGCGTAAGGGGCAACTCTTTATGCTGTTCGAGCCGCATCAGGATAGTGATCATCGTTCAGATGTGTGTCAAATGGTGGCTCGCACAATCCGCAAAGCCTTTTACGAAGATCATTCGTTCAGTATTACCTCCTCTTTGCGAGCAGCCATACGAGCAGCAAACAAAGCGTTGTATCAATCAAATGCATCTGTTGCGAGTCACAGACGTATCTCTATTGGGCTGACCTGTGCCGTCATAAAAGGTCGTGATCTCTTC
Source organism: Chloroflexaceae bacterium (assembly GCA_012034075.1). Lineage (GTDB taxonomy): Bacteria > Chloroflexota > Chloroflexia > Chloroflexales > Chloroflexaceae > JAAURD01. The sequence continues at coordinate 45,723 of JAAURD010000005.1, forward strand.
ATGGCACAGGTACCACCAGCACAAGCCTATGTGCTGACAAATGGTAACATTCGACCAATGCCCACACCACCAGCCTGGAACGCTGCTCATCTCAGTGTAACACCCTTTGTGCATGCCAACGCCATGGGAAACAGTCTCTTTATCGAGCAGGAACTCTACCGGTGTGTGTTGCGCCCTGGTGATACTATGCTCCTCTGTTCGAGTGCGGTGTCACCAGCATTAAGCCGTACGGATGTCGTACAGCTCCTGGCTGCGGATGATCCCGACACTGTTCTTGATCGGCTTGCATCACTTAGTGCAGAACGGCATGTATCAACCCTGTATGCGTTAGCAGTGCAGTTACAACCACCAGTCCGGCGTTCCATACCACACGAGCAAACAGACACCATAGCGTCGAATCGACTGTCAGAACAGCAGTCTCGTACCGGTATTGTCCGCAACTGGTTTACCCGGCAAACGCAAAACATGGATGCAGCAGTTGCGACCGAACGTCGTCGGGTGGCCCTTCCATCAGACCAATCGCCCAATGACGATTCGGAAACAGGATATCAAGACCCGTTAACCACAGTGCCTGAGGCACCAGCTTTCTTACCTGATCCATCACCCAGAACACGACCGATTGACCTGGGCCGGCCACTCGATCAACGCGAGATTGAGCCAGATCAGACAATGCCCTGGCCACTGGCGCACGATGATCTGACAGAATTGCCTCCATCGACCTTTCTGGGGGAGCAAAATTATATCGAAGATCATCGACCAGCCCAGCCAGCAATTGACTTAAGTGATATGGCTGAGCTGGCTGATTATGAATCACCCTTTCAACCAAGGCATCAGCATCGCCCGATGGTCGATATGACCTTGCAAGAACGACTGTTATTGCCATTTCAAGGCCTTTCCTTCCAGATGAAACGGTGGCGTAACCAGCGTCGGCGTCGGCGTGTGGCAACCAAGACTGGTTCTCCTGGGCCATCAAGTTATGGTCGATCACAAGGATTATCGTACCGTCGTCAGGGTCCGCCATTTCCCTGGTTGGCGCTGGTTGCCCTGGTTGCCCTGGTTGGTCTGTCCATCTTGTATGGATTTGAAGTATCTCGACGGAGCAACCTTGAACGCACCGAAGATCAACTTAAATATGCCGAGCAACGTATGGCTGAGGTGTACGTCGAGACCGATCCAGAAGGGTCGATGGCAAACTTGCAACAGACCGAACAATTACTCAATGAGTTGCGAGCCAGTCCACTCATCACCGAAACCAACATTGCCTACTGGTCACGTTATGAGAAGTTACAGCGTGAGTATGAACGTGCATTGGCAGCATTGCAGCATCAAACGTTTTTTGACAATGCGGTGGTCTTAAGTAAACATCCTGAAGCAGGGCGCACGTTTTCGGGGATTATTGCTCCACCATTAACCGCCAATATTACCTATACCCAGGCCCTGGAAGCGATTCGTTATGTGTATGCGCTGGATACTAGTGGAGAACCATCACGACTCTATCGCATTCCACGTGACGGAGGGCCACCGGAACAGTATTTGCAACAGAATGACGCGGTAGAACCAACGGTCGTTGGTTTTATTCGTGCGCAATCATGGAGAACTGACAATATTGTTGTGGTTGACCAGGGTGAGAACGGCTTTGGCTACTACTTTCGTGCCGACGACCGCTGGAATCACACCCGGCTTGGCGGCAGTGAACTCTGGTTGACCAGCCCTTACCTGGACCTCGAAACGTATGAAGGCAATCTCTATGTCTGGGGCGCCGAACCAGGCGAGGTTTTACGCTATGGCAGTGGTCATTATGGTGACTTACCCTTACTCTGGATTAACCCGAATGCGATTGAGGGACGTGATTTAACCCCATCTATCGATATGGCCGTTGATGGCAATATCTATCTGCTCCAACCAGATGGTCGTGTTCTGGTCTTGCGGGCCGGGTCATTTTTGCGTGAGATCATCCCTGGTGATATTGTTCCGCCGATTCAGGCAGTCACACGCTTTTTTATCACTGGTACGCCTGAACAGGGTTGGGTCTTTTTGCTCGATAGCTACAATCAGCGCGTTATTCAGATGGATAAAATGACCGGCGAAATTATCCAGCAATTGGTATGCGCCCCGATCAAGCACTCCAATTGGATCAGTTAAGCAATATCTTTCTTGATATGAGCAATGCCCAGCCGATGATCTACCTCGTCAACGGTCAGTCCATTATCCGTGCAAGTCTCCCAGACGAACCACGACCACTGCATATATCAACAAATGAACCAGTGGAAGCAGAAAAACCGTGAATAAGTATATTGCCCTTCTTCTGGTGTTGCTCTTTTTGGTAGCCTGCGGTGATACGATCGATCCCGAACAGGAACTCCCCAGTGTTGGTGGCAGTAGCCCTGAATCAGTAGCTGAAAGCTTTTTTGAAGATTTAAATGATGCTCTGAAAGACGCCAACCTTTCTAGCCGGCGGTACGACTCCGATGGTCCGATCGACTCGCGAGCTATTTCGCACCGAGTGAGCGCATTGATCAGCGTGCTGCCTTCTCGGTGGGACTCTGGACCTTTGATAATCTCGCTGATCAGATCGCCGATGATCAACGTTTGACGGTTGAGATCCAATATGGCGGTATTGAGTTGGTTGAGCGCACGAGCGATCATGCACGGATTCGACTCGTCGATGGTGCCGTGACTCTGCGCCAGGTCCGAATTGCGGAGAGTGGTTATGAAGAGGTACTCCGTCAACAACAACGACCATTGACGGAAGTATTAGGGGAAGATTATTCGGTTCTACCGGTTTTGCGTGTGAATGATCGCTGGTTTCTGACCGAGATCAATCCACTCCCCGTACCTGAAACCCCTAGTTGAGAGAGTCTCTGATAAAGCGGGTATACACTCATGCAACAATCGTTAATGACGACGGCTCAACTGCTTTTGATGCCAAATACGCGCGACAAACAGAGGATTGCCGATGAGATAGCGGCGCCACTTTCCGGTCGGGTCTACGATAAGCCGCCAGAGCCATTCAAGCGCTAGTTGATTCATCCAGGTAGGCACACGCGGCTCAACACCGGCAACGTAATCGAACAGCGCACCTACCGCCCAACACACCGGGGTTTTGATGTGATGACGATGGCTCGCCAACCAGATCTCTTGTCGCGGAATACCCATACCCACAAAGAGTACATGGGGATGGGTTCGCCGAATGTCGTCGAGTACTTCCTGTTCAGTCTTTTCGTGAAAGAAACCATCACACATGCCCACAATGTTCAGGCCGGGCCATTGTTGCATCAGGCGCGAACACGCTTGACGGGCAATTCCAGGCTTCCCTGCAAGAACATAGAGACGCCATTGTTGTTGCACTGCAAGCGCACAGAATGGTGCAATCCAGTCAGCCCCGGTGGCTTTCTGCATGCGGCAACCACCCAATAAGCGCCCAGCCCAGACCACACTGATCCCATCAGGATAGACCAGATCGGCCTGATTTAACACCTGCTGATAACGGGCATGGGTATAGGCAACATTCAAACAATGGGCATTGACATAAAAAATCGTGCGTAAATCATGCTGATGCGCCCAGATAGTCACCTGATGCAAAATCTGTGGTGTACCGACACAGGCAACGTGGACACCTAAAACATCTACCGTGATGATGGGTGTATCTGCTGTTTGCTCGCTGATCATAAGACCATTTGTGGATCATCATCAGGACATGGTTGAACGTAGACACGTTGTTGATCGTCCAACTGTTCGCCGGTGAGGCCCCAGACCCAGAAGAAGAGCAGGCCAATAAGTGTCGTGGGTACCAGCACAATCGTATGCAAAAGTAAGCCATACCCAAGGCCGAGCGCCTGATCAATCCCAAAAACAGCCAGGGCCAGCACACAACCATATTCAAAAACGCCTATCTTCCCCGGTGTCGATGGCAGTGTAATGCCGGCCTGTAACACAATGAGAACCAGGAGAGAGGCAACAGGGGGCAGATCAATGCCAAGTGCAAGGAGGGTCAGATGATTGGTAAGCAATGCCGTAACCCAGATAAGCACGGTCCACAGGGTCAAACGAATGAGATCCGAACGGTGTTGTAACACATCAAGGCTGGCAATACCAGCATGCAAATGCTTGAGCAACGGCTGTCGTAGACGTGATGGTAACCAGATAAGACTACGCTCGATCAGCTGAAAGCACCAGTTACGATAGAGCATCAGCAACAGCACAAATATCATCACCAGCGCAGCAACACCGGTCAGGGCATAGACAGATTGGTTGATCCAGGCTGGCAACGGAAACAGCACGATTAACAGGAGAAAAAGCACAACATAGGCAATCATATCGAGAAACTTCTCAATAACCACCGTGCCAAAGACAAACGCTCTGCCAGGCCCCATACCGCCAATCACATACGCACGACTGATATCACCGACTCGCGCTGGAATGAGCGTGTTGAGCATCTGACCAATCAGCAGTGCAATCAAGAGTTTGCCCATGCCAATGGCATGACCACGTGGGCCAATCAAAATATGCCAACGAATAGCTTTGCTCACGGTGTTGATTGCCACACTGAGCAACGCCAACGCGATAAAACCTGGACTGGCTTGCAGCAACACATGGCCGACATCATCCAGCGATATGTTGTGGATAGCAAAAAAGATGGCTAGCCCGCTCACTGCACAGCCTAACAGGATGCGTACATATGGCGATGCTGCGAGTACCAGCAACTGTGAGCGCATCTGTTTGAGTCCAAGTATCATATTCAAGGCGTTATTTCTTTCTCTGGTTTACTTGTCTCTTGGTCGTAACAGAGAATAGGTATCCGATCACCAGAGTCATCATGATCCAAAACAGCATGGTCCACCATCGATGTCGGGTCAGACTCACACCAAGACTGAAGAGCAACAAACCTGCAAGGTACAACCACCGGCGTTGTTGTACGGACATGGTTGTTTGTTGTTCTGACTGCGAGCCAAGATAGTGCTAATAACTCCAGATGGCAAGAAGCAGCGCCAGACCAGACACCCAGAGACCATGGAACACGACCATCATGAATGAGCTTAGCCTGCGAGTTGGCGATACGCTGGTGGTTGAAAAAGCAGTGGTGATCCGGCGAGTTGCCAACTTGCGATTGTCAGTCCCCACATGCCCCAGACGAGCACTGCTGGCCGAATCATGCCCCAGGTAACCGAATCAATCAAGCCGTGAGTCATCAAGGCTATATGACATGCGAACAAGCCAGCACCCAGAGCAGACCACCAGACCTGGTTCGTCGCCCATCCATGCCAATAGAGCTGCCATGCCGCCACCAGAACCAGCAGAAAGGCTGCCAACCAGGCGATAAGACCCGGAAGACCCAGATCAACCGCAATCTGTAACAAGAGATTGTGGCTGTGATTCGCACCAGCATGAAGGTATGCTTCTGGGCGGCGCTGATTGGCCCATGCTGGCGGAATATTATCACGGGTAAACGGGTAGTGTTGACGCAACACGGTTTTATACGTTCCCATACCAATACCTGTCAAGGGTGCGTCTTCGATCATAGATACTGCACGTGACCAGTAAGCAATGCGACTTTCGGCAGTACGTTCATCCAGAATACGATTGACCCCAACCAAAGAGACAGCCACTATCAGCACGATGAACATCGGGAGAATCAGCACCCATACACGATGCCATCGGAACAGGACGAGTACCGATACTGCACATCCCAGTGCCGCAAGCGCACCAGCAGACTGGGTCAAGCCAATGACCATGATCATCATCAAGGCCCATGCAGCGAGAACCCCGCGCCAGAACCAGGTGATGTGTTGCCAGAGAAAGAGTAAGCATGCCAGTGCCAGGGGCAACACAAGAATAAGGTTTCCAGCCATCACATTTGGATTAACTGAGTCGGACACGAGTAGTGGCAGAGCGGCGAGGAATGCAGTTGGTAGGAGTGTGTTGGCATCAAGTCCCCAGAGTTGCCAATCAATGGTTACCAGGGCACTTACTGCCAACAGAGCACCAACAAGAATCATTCCCCCGGGCAAAAGCCAGCGTTGCTTGAGTGACGTCGTATGATTAACCATTGCGTAATAAAGACCGATACCACTCAAGAGACGATACACCTGCGTACTGGTAATCTCCGGCTGAGTTGTGATAGCAAGTGTTATGGGGAGGATCAGGACGAGCACCCCCAGACACCAGTCAATTGGTGTGCGTCGACTCAACTTGCCAGCGGCAAGCCAGCGAATGGGCCAGAACAGTGAAAGGATGACAAGAGTCCATGGCAAGAACCTTTCACTGACCACACTGAGTGCAACTGCTCCCCCTGCCATCCATAGCTCGACCGAAGCCAGAGCCATCGCCAGCGACTGTACACGACGCATAGGGCCATTAATGATGATTGACCGTAGCGGTTCCAGACACTGAACTTGGCTTGCGTCCATTGCCATTGCTACTCATCAACGATCGATTGAGCGCAACAGGCGGCACCTGGGTCATATTATGCGCTGGCTGATACTCCGGTATTAACGCTTGCAAAATCTCCCGCGCACCGGCTCTATCATTATCACTGGCAGCTGCTTCCAGGGCAATCATCGCTTCATGTAAGATAGGAGATATGGTGTTTGTTGCATTCACCGCAATGGCTATCTTTTCATGGCATGTTGGTTGATAGATTTCACCGGGAACGCACAGTTCTTCATACAACTTTTCGCCAGGGCGCAAACCGGTAAAGACAATATCAATATCGCGACCAACCTCAAGTCCCGAAAGTTCAATCATATCACGTGCCAGATCAACAATCTTGACGGGTTGGCCCATATCAAGCATAAAGATTTCACCACCTTTGCCCAGCACAGCAGCTTGCAATACCAGTTGGACTGCTTCGGGAATAGTCATAAAGTAGCGCCGCATTTCGGGATGAGTGACCGTGACCGGTCCACCAGCCGCTATCTGGCGTTTAAACGTGAGCACGACACTTCCGCGGCTACCAAGAACATTACCGAAACGTACTGCAACATACGAACGACCAGTGCGCATTGCTGTTTCATGCACTAGCAATTCTGAAGCGCGTTTGCAGGCGCCCATCATGCTGGTTGGGTTGACCGCTTTGTCGGTCGAAATCATCACAAAACGTTGCACACCAAAGGTCTCAGATACCTGGAGCAAATTGCGCGTACCCAGAATATTGTTGGTAATGGCCTCACTTGGGTTCAGTTCCATCAATGGCACATGTTTATGCGCAGCTGCGTGGAACACGATTTCTGGTCGATATTCAGCAAACACAGCATGCAGGCGTTCTGGGAAACGAATGTCAGCAATCACGGCATGAATCTCGGTAACAACCTTGCCATTACCAGTGGTTTGTGGTATGGTCTTCAACAGAGACTTCAATTCATTGGTGATCTCAAACACGCTATTCTCACCATGCCCAACAATAATAAGCATTGACGGATGACAACGGAGTGCTTGACGACAGAGCTCACTGCCAATCGAACCACCACCACCGGTAATCATAACCCGTTTGCCATAAATAAGATCATGAACCGCGGCGGTATCGGTCTGTATCGGTTCGCGTCGCAACAAGTCTTCAATCTGAACATGGCGCAACTGGTTCAGGCTCACTTTCCCATCGAGCATCTCATAGATACCTGGGATAATCCGCGTCCGAACCTGTGCATCTTCGCAAATCTGGACAATTTCTCGCAGTGATTTCCCTGGCGCTGTTGGCATAGCAATAATCACCTGGCGTACACTATACTGCTGGACAAAACGCGGAATGGTCGTGCGATTGCCCAGCACTGGTATTCCGTGGATGCGCACACCATGCTTACGCTGGTCGTCATCGAGAAAACCGACAACATCCATGCCAAGTTGCGGGTTGCGTTGCAACTCACGGACAATCATGGTCCCCGCATCACCAGCACCCATCACCAACACGCGTATGGCGCTCCTGTTTCCTGTTTGCATCGCCTTACGATGGGCGATCAATCGCACCATCATGCGCGGTGCTGCGGTTACAATCAGCGCAAGCGGCAAGAAGATAAAGGGAATGGAGCGCGGAAACAGCACTGTTTCGGGCCACAGCACTGCCACAAGCACACTCATCGCCCCGGCAAATCCTGTCGCAATACTCACACCCAACGTCAAGAGCGTTAACTCTTCAACCGAGGCATAACGCCAATAGCGTGCATACAACCCAAAACGCCAGAAGACAACCGGCAGAAAAATGCAGACTAAACCGGTAAATATCCCAAAAAGAAGGAAATACCTACCGAGATGGATGCTTTCCAGTCGGAAGACATAGCTCAAGTAAGAAGCGAGAATCAGCAGAACGATATCAACAACAAAAAAGTGGCGGTTGCGTAGATATTTCATATGATTAGAGGTTTCATTGAACAATTTAGACTCGTTTATCTTTTCTGTCTACTATTATGAGAATTCCGACCCGGTGCGTAAACGGGCAAGACAGAACAAGTATACACGGAATTGCCCAGCACGCAACTCACGCCGTCGCCTTTCACCAATACAGCTGAACTGCACGGTTTGAAACGTTCCTTCACATTACTCAACGCCTAAAACGTGCTTCTTGCGACACACTGGTTACGACACGCAACCGCTATCAGTATAGCATGAACAGTGACAATCGCGATGCCATACCGTCCATGAGCAAAAGGCTGCCGGTTACACCGCAACGCAACCAGCAGCCTTTCTCCCGTTGGTGCGATGGCAAAATCCCACCGTACCGGTTTCCGCTTGTTTGGTGCAATGGGTGGGTGATATCCCCGTACCAATACACCAAATGGCTATCATCCTACCGTCTGATCAAAGGCATAAAGACTTGACTGATTTGCCCGATGGTATCGACACGCGTGGTGTCACCGGTGCTTTGATCGACATTGGCTTCGACCGTCTGACCCTCTTCAAATGCACCATTGCTATCATCAAGCATTGTGCTGCTCGATATCGTAATCGTCTCTTCATTGCCCTGAGCAGTCACTATCGTCCATTGATCGTTTGTGGTCTGTTGCAACCTATCATGGAACTTCAGACGACCTCGGATGATTGTATCACCACCGCCCGGAGGTACAAATGCCTTCATCTTACGAATGGTCTTGACACCATCATCAATGACATATCGTACCTCAACAAACGAGCCTTCGGTGAAGCTGCCACGCTCATCATCAAACTCGCTGGCAGCTATCGCTTCAAATGTCTCGCCATTGACGACCCAGGTACCGATGTAGCCATCGGGCGGGACCTGTTCGACAAAGCCAAAGAAGCGACTGATACCGTCACCATAGATCGTGGCTGAGCATTCATCATCGCCGGTAAGACGGATGCGGCGAGCCGTAAAGACGCCCGTTTCATCGCTGTAGAAGTAGGCTTCAACGCAGCTGCCCACTTCAAATTCGTCGCCTGCTGTGCGTACCAGATGAGTGGCATCATTTACCACATAAGAACCACCGGCAATCTGCCATGCACCCGTTAGATCATCCGTTTCGGGCAGGCTTTCGACTGGACCGTAGACTTTGCCCCAGGTGCGATCGGGGTCAAAGAGTCGAATGGCAATAATGCGATTGGCAATCAGCACACCATCTTCATTTCGGCTAAAGAACACCTGGACTAGCTGTCCTACGGCAAATGGACCGTTGACAAGCACCGTTGTATCGGTCACCAGGAAGGCATGGCGGCCGATGGTCCAGGTGCCAGTCATACTGTCGCTATCGGGAAGTTCACTGATAAAGCCAAAGATTCGGTTTACATCATTGGGCATACCGCAGCGATAACGCGGTTCACTCTCGATCTCAAGTGCAATGCGGCTATCACCTTCGACATAATAGAGCACTTCAGCACAGATACCTCGGATCAGCGGTCCGTGATCACGGTCAAAGAAGGTTGCTCCAGCGATAGCACGATAGGTTTCATCGCCAATGTTCCATTCACCAAACATGCTTCCATCTGGACGTTCGTTGATGATACCATGTTCCTTCATAAGACCATCATTACCTTCTGGTGGACTATACGTGCTATCACAAACATTGGCACGGCTCAATTCAATGCGAAGTGCTGTGCGTACATCACCCTCGGTGATATACTTGACCATCACACACATTCCCTCTTCAAAATTGCCATAGCCATTGTACAGGTCCGTTTCCTCCGTCACCTGGTAGCCAACCTCGCTGATGGTCCATTCGCCAATCAGGCTGGACGGGAAATTGTCCAAAACGCCATGCGCCATTTCATAACGGCCTTCATGTTCGTCGTCACAATCGTCCTCGGTCTCAATGCGTGATGCGATGTTGCGGCCTTCGCGTACCACATAGTCGATTTCGACACAGGTGCCCACTTCAAAACGACCATCGGACTGTTCAAAGCGTGTCATGTCAATGGCAACGAATTCCTGTCCACTTATCACCCATGTGCCGATCAAGTTATGGGGGAAAGATTCGATGATCCCAGACAGTTCTTCAAAATTGTCCTCGTCATCATCGTTCTGTTCACAGTCTTCGCTTGCTTCTATCGAAAGCGCACGTACTGATGCTTCATTGTTGGTTCGTTCAAGGAGAGCAGTATATTTTACCGTGACACATGCACCAAACGGTGGCAAGGTGTCTTCAAAACGGGTGTTGTTGTCAACCAGAACGATCTTATCGCCAATGCCCCAGAGACCGAATGGACCAAGTTGGGGGGCGAACCGTACAATACCATGGTACTCACCATATTCTGGTTCCTCAGGGTTGTCAGCACAATCATCGGCGGGCTTGATGAGCTCGGCAAGGGGCGTTATGCCATTGGGGCGTATGCGATACTCAACGCGGACACAGTCACCCACGGCTAGCTCGACTGTCTCATCGAAGATGGTGTTTTCGGTGGCTTCGACGCGCTTCTCACCGATCACCCAGACGCCCGTGCGGCCATTCTCGGGGCGTTCTACCACGAGACCGTGAAACTCGCCCTCAGTCGGGTCATCGGGTGGCGATTCGCAGTTGTCCGCCTTTTTCAACACGACGGCCAGCGGCGTATCATCCGTAACCTGTGGTACATACTCAACACGGGCACAGTCGCCAATACCTGGCTCATTGCCCGGTTCAAAGATGGTTACCTCATTGGCAACAAAAAACACCTCGCCAATCAGCCAGGTGCCTACCAATGTGTTCTCCGGACGTTCCTGTACAATCCCTCGATACTCACCCTCATTAGGGTTAACATCGGTGGCTGAAACAGATGGGACAGCGGCTAGCAACGGCATGAGCAGCAGTGCGAGCAATCCGGACCAGAGCCATGTCTGTTTCAGGCGAGTAGAGATGAATTGATGTGGTTCTTGCATGATAAACCTCCATGTTTCAGCATGTGCATGTGATTCGGTGAATGACGGTGAAGACATGCACGACCATTACCTATACCTGTTAGCATACCGTGCTAATATGAAAAAGAGATGAAGTTCAGGTTAAAAAGACGTCAAAATGATAGACTTGGACAACCATGGTTCCTAACAAGCAGACAACAGCACAGTCGTATGCTGATCACTCAATGAGAGGTGAGGGGTGTTTTTCGACAGATAACCCGTAAACCAGAGAGCTACCATGTACAACAGTAGCATGGTATGATAGAGATAAACAAACAGAAGATTGCAGATTTCGTTTGCCTACACACAAACGGTAAGCATACAGTCAATGGATAAACCAAGACAAATTGATACTACGGCTCATTTGGAAGAGCTAATACAACAAAAAGCCATCAAACTCGAAGTGACGGATGGCATCCGCACATGGCGACTGCTGCCAAGCCTACGCCACCAAAAGCTCATCGACCGTATCAGAGCTACTATCCAGCCCGTCTCGGGCTTGGCCGGCTGTGGCTGTTATCATATCAGTGATGCCAGTCTACGTTTCCCGGATGGATCGTTGAAACGTCCCGATATTGCGATCTTTTGTGTGGAACCACCGGATATCGATGAGTCCTGGGAACAGGTACCTGAAGCCGTGATTGAGATTGTCAGTGCCGATTATGAAGAGAAGGATCTCAGTATCAACCCGCCGTGGTATATAGCACAAGGGGTGAAAGATGTGCTGATCGTCGAGCCACGCAGCAAATACGTCAAGCATTTCTGTCATGGTCAGGCACCCCGCGAATTGGGATTGCCCCTGAGCCTTGTCTTGCGTTGTGGGTGTCAGGTAACTATCTAAAACGGTTATGCCGCTATGCGTTTTTCATCGGCTTGCGTTGCATCGGCCCCATGTACAAGTTGCCAGAGAACCAGTACTAGCAGCAGCAGCAGACCATAGAACTTGTATGAGGTACCGAGGACAGTCAAACCACTGGTAATGCTATTGTTGTAAAAGCTCCACTGGTTGCCATAGGCAATCAATGCATAGGCAAGGCCCAGCATGGCCGCCTGCCAACGGGTCATACCAGCATGCTGACTTGCCAGCAATAGGCTGAAGAAGGTCAAGATCGTAATGGTCTGGTAGTGCATCCAGGCAGCGGGCACAGCCAGCACCATGAGCAGCACAAACAGTCCAAAGAGCAACGGCAACCGTGTGCTCGATGCGGGCACATGCCGCCATGCCAGTGCTACAGCCAGCCCCAGCAATGCCAGAAATGCAACGATGGTCAACAGCGTGACCACGGGATGCTCGAATTTGGCAGCCACAATGTTGGGAGCGAACAGACGGCTCAAAAACCCATTGATGGTCTGGTTTTCGACCCAGGATGTCCCACCCCCAATGCGCGGCAAAACATCCAGCAGATAGGTCATATGCACATCCCAACCCATCACCACGACCGCAAACCCAGTACACAGCAGCAACGTGAGGAAAAAACTGATGACCGCCCGCCACTGGCGTTGGGTGATAAAAAAGATCAGCAAGAGGGCCGGGTAGAGCTTGAACAGCGTGCCAAGCGCCACAGCGATACCAGCAATACCGTCGCGTGAGCGTTGCAATGCGATCAGCGCCATTGTCAACAGCAGCAGCAGCAAAATATCAATTTGACCAAAGGCGATGGTATCGGCCAGTGGGCGCATATTAAAGAGCAGTAGTAAGCCGGCGCCCAGTATGGAGAAGAGCCTGATACGAAAACTGGTCAAGAGCAACACCAGGGTCAACACCAGCAGGCCGATATTGATCATCCGATGCCAGAAGAGGATCATCAAGCCATCTTGTTGCACAAAGGGCACAAACAGCATGGCATAGAAGGGCGGTACTTTGAGCACATGACCAAAGTGATTCTCAATCACTCCCTGGAGATCGTACAGCGCATTGCCACGGAACCATTCTCGTGCTCCGCGAAAGAGGATCCAGAAATCGGGACCGCTGCGGCCCAGAGCATACTCAATCATGACCGCCAGATGGATCACTGCGGCAACCGCCAGCACGCCAAGGAGCGCCTGCCGCCAGCGGTGCAACGAGCGCCGCGCCGCCAGCACGCGCAAACCCAATGCACTTGCCAGCACCACGCCAATCGTGACCCACAGCGTGGGTGGATAGGGCGTCACGGCCGGTGTGCCATCCAGGGTCATAATCAGCTGATAGATGGGCATCAGCCAGAATGCCAGACCCATCAACAACAGACCATCGATCAGCGCAATGCTTGCCGCCGAACCAGCCACGTTGGAACGGGCAAGTGCGCCCACCGCCATGGCATAGAGCGCCAGCATCAGCAGCAGACCGGCAATCTGCACGGTGAAGGGGGCGACCTGTAACGGCCAGCGAGCCAGTGCCAGCACCAGCATGAGCGCCAGCAGGGCTGCCACTACCCACGCGCCCCAACGGGTAACACCCACACCGCGCATAGTAGTATAGGTTGCAGCTACACAAATCAGGCTCACGACGAGCTGCCACAGCGGCGGAATGAGCAGGCCACCGCTGGTCGCGCTCACATTGACTCGTACCAGCACCACACCCAGCGGTCGCCAGTCTATCTCGCT